>JAFUPL010000042.1 GCA_017481235.1 Clostridia bacterium
TCCTTGTTGATTAATTGTGTAATGGTCGTGATAAATTAGTTCACCAACCGGCACAACTTCATAACCATTGTTTTTATAATATTCCAGCACCAATTTTAACGCTCCAATAATATTGTCCGAATTGTTGTGAAATAATACTATACTGCCCTCTTTTGACCTACTGCACACACGCCCAGCAATCTCGCTTGCACTTAGTCCTTTCCAGTCAAGACTATCTACACTCCATTGAATTGCGGTGATATCCAAATCCTTACAAACATCTATTAAAGTGTCGTTGTATGAACCATATGGTGGTCGGAAAAGGTTTGCTTCTATACCACAAACGGTTTGAATAATATCTTGATTTTTAGTAAGTTCTAGCGACATTTGACTGGTGGACAAGTTGCACATATCGGGGTGAGTGCTACTATGTAGTCCTATTTCAAAACCGCGCTCAGCAATTGACTTGGCAACGTCGGGATAATCTTCCACCCAAAATCCAACTAGGAAAAATGTAGCATTTACACCATATTCTTCGCAAATTGTCATAATTTCAGTCGTTTTGTCCGCGCCCCATGCCGCGTCAAAAGAGATAGCAACCTTTTTCTCGGACATTTGCACGCTATAAATTGGTAATTTTTTTGTTTTTTTATTAAAGTATACATTTGCTACTTGCAAAGTAGAATTGCTTGTAGCACAAACAACGATTAAACCTACGAACAATACAACCAATGCAATTGTTCCAAATTTTCGTTTCATAGATATCTACCTCGTTAATCTTACCCTATAAATACGCACTAAATCAACTATAAATGCCAAAAACTTTTGAAAAAAAAGAGGATTTCTCCTCACTTTTTGTAAAATTTTGTATTTTTTGTAACACATCTTATTTTTGTCATACCGAGCGAAGCAAACGAAGTTTAGCGAAGTCGAGTGTATCTGGCTAAAAGTTCAAATACAGCAATTAACATTAACAATATTTAATCATTAACCTGATACTCTCCATTACATTCGCGTTGCTCATTCCAGTCGGCATGACATAACTGGGTTATATAAAGCGAAAAGTTTCCTTAATTTTTCACTCTTCATTTTTCATTCTTCATTCCGCGTTGTATAACTACAACGCGAACCCGCCATCTACAGTAATTACTTGACCTGTGATAAAGGTTGCATTATCACTTGCCAAAAAGTATACCGCATTAGCAACATCTTGAGGCGTACCCAGTCTATTTAGTGGCGTTTGATTTTTAAGTTCCTTTTTATCTTCTTCGGTGTATTCTAACAACATATCAGTTTCAATCACGCCCGGACATACGCAATTGACACTAATATTACTTGGCGCAAGTTCTTTTGCAAGCGCCATAGTAAAGGCAATAACAGCACCTTTACTTGCGCTATAAATAGTTTCCATACTTGCACCTACTTTACCCCAAATTGATGAGATGTTAATAATCTTACCACTCTTTTCGCTTACCATACTAGGCACAACCGCCTTAGAGCAATTGATTACACCAAAAGTATTAACTCCAAACACTCGCGCAACTTCGTCCGTTGTGGTTAGTTGAAATAATTTTGATAGCGCAACACCAGCGTTATTAACTAGAACATCAATACGACCAAATTCCTTTAACGCGACATTAACCATATCAA
>JAFUPL010000043.1 GCA_017481235.1 Clostridia bacterium
ATTTTTTCTATTTAATCTAGCATTATATCCAACAGTAGTAGCAGCACCTATGGCAGTAGAAGCACCAACTATAGCACCAACGCCAAGACCAACCGCACCACCAACAAGTGCAGTAACAGCAGTAAGCGCAGCAAAAGCAGCAGTGCCAACCAAACTTCCACCAACTACATTTGGACCATGCACCTTAAAAAATCTTTTAACCTTTTTATCATATTGGATTGTATATGCATTAACATTATACTTACCATTGCCTTGTTGATTTAATAAATCATTGTTTAATTTTGCCATAACAGCCTCCTAATTGCTTTTATTTAAAATAATTTTACCATATTTTTTGCATTTGTCAATACTTTTTTTAAAAAATATATTACCACTTTAATAATTATATCAATAATTTATGCAAATAGCAAACATATATTAAAAAAAATCATATAGTTTATCTATATGATTAATTTAATATTATTAGTGTATTTTTTTATATTTAATGTTGTTTATAACGCATTAAGATTTAACTCCATATCGCGCACAATATCAACAATTTTTTGTGCAACTTGCTCGGCGGTTAGGTTAGTGGAGTCTATAAGTATTGCATTTTTAGGCACAACCAAAGGTGCAACTTCTCTAGTTTTATCCAAATGGTCACGTTCAAGAGTTTGATTGTATATTGTTTCCAAGTCTACCTCTATACCTTTTTGACGCATTTCGTTATAGCGTCTTATCGCACGTTCCTTAACATCACAATCTACAAAAAACTTGTACTTAGCATCAGGGAAACAAAAACTACCCAGATTTCTGCCTTCCATTACCACTGACATATTTTTACTTACCTCACGTGCCATATCGCTTGCAGTGTAAATAACTTGTGGATTTTTACCATATTGTGACACAACAGCATTGATTTGGTTAGTATGCAAATGCTTGGTTATATCCACTCCATTTACTAACAAAGTTTGAACGCCATTATCATAAATCATTTTAAACACATTTTGTTGCAACTCTTTATTTACATTTACACTATCGGTAGGCGTAATGCCCTTATTTAGCATAAAATAAGCAATTGCGCGATACGCTTCACCCGAATTGATATGTGCAATATTTAATTTTTGCGCAACAAGTGAAGCAACGGTTGATTTGCCTGATGATGAAGGTCCATCTATTGTAATAATGTACATAATTTCCACCTTTACTTATTAGTATTCATTAATTAAAAACTTGGTTATTAACATTTAACAACCAAGTTTTAACTCTTTATTAATTATTTTCGCTATCGGTGGTATCTTGAGCAACTTCAGTGTTAGTAGTTGAATTATCAACCTCAACATTTTCAGTTTTTAAGTTTTCCACTTCCAAATCTGCGTTATTTGAATTTTCACTAGATTGTTCATTTGGTTCTAGTTCAGTAATTGAAGATTGATTTTCAGTTGACTCAACTGGATTTTCAGTTTCTTCTACTACATTTTGTTGAGATAAGCGTTGCTTCTCTATTTTTTGCAATTCACGCTCTGCTTTTGCTTTTTCTTTGGCAAGTTTTTCTTCTTGCAATCTAATTTGCTTTAATTCTTGCTCTTTAACGTATTTTTCATCTAATTCTTTTGCTTGTTGCAATTCAATTTGAACTTCTTCGCGTTGTTGTTGCAATTTTGCTTGCTTAGATGCTAGTTTTTCCGCTTTTGCTTGTGCCTTAAGTTCAGCTTGCTTTTGCTTTTCTTCGCGTTTAGCAACCGCTTGAATACGCTCCTCTTCGCTCATCTCTAATTCTTTACGGAATTGATTACGAGAATTATTGTCTTCACGCATCATACGTTTTTCAAGGTCAACCAAATACGCTTCAGTTTGCATAAATTCAATTTCATTATCGTAATTGTTTACTTGCACACCAAAACGTGCAACTTCCTTAGAAATATGTTTAACTTCGTGTTCGATTGCCATAATTTCATGACGTTTAGAACCATCACGATTAGCAAGTCTTGCACTACGCAAACGACTTAAAGCGTCCTTATATTTATCTTCGTATTCAACTCTTAATGCAACCAATTCGTCACGCTCTTTAGTTAATTCGCGTACTTCCTTAGCACGTTGGTCTTGAGCAAGTCTACGATATTTATTTTGCATAACAGTGATATCTCTATCGTATTCTGCTTTAGTGGTTTTAACACCTTTCTTAAACTTAACATTACGACGAATAAACACGCCAACAACCGCTACAACAATTGCTAGGAATGTGGCAATTGTAGGAATGTAAACCCAACTGAAATTGTTTCCGTTGGTTTCAGTTGAAGTTTGATTATTATCTTCTTCATCACTTTCAACTGTATCTATCTTTAATAATGTTTCACCATTAGATGCAACATCAAAATCAGTTTGTTCAATTGTTTCCAAATTAATATCGCCTAAGAATGCTTTACCATAACAACCAGTAAAATCACTACCCATACTAAATACTAGATTAGATGTTGCAGTTGAATTCACGCCGATATAAAATTCAAAACTTGTCCATTTGCCATTTGATTGAATATAGTTAAACTTAGCATTTTCAAGGTTTGTTAATTCTACATTAACACCTTGTGCAAGTTTACCATTATCATACATATTTTCTTTTTCTTCTTGAGCAATATCGTCAGTAAATAAATTGAATGATAATTTGTAATATTTACCACTTTCAAAACTATATTTTAATACGCTAGCGTATTCATAACGTCCGTCTTGTTCGGTAGCACTAACAATTGCCAAAACTTTACTGCTATTGCCAGGAATGTCACGCAATGTTTCACGATAACTTTCGCGAATCATTTTTAAATCACTGGTTAAATCTACAATACCCGCATTAATAACTGTTTCACCCTTGTTAGTTCCGTTATATAGCACTGAAGTATTATATTCACGACCTTCGGTAGATGCAAGCATTGTATTGGTCAAGTCTAATTTAACTTCACCATTTTTAACTTCCTTGCCATCTTTTAACATTGTAACTACAGGATATTCAGCAAAACGATTACTAAAATCATTTGCAGTATCCGCTTCCTCAACTAGAATATTATCAAAGAATGCATAACCGCTTGAAGTGTTTTGACCATAACCTAGTGCAAGTTCCAAACTCAAGTCCACACTATTTGATGGAATATTTACATAAAATTCCACACGCTTCCATGCGCCTGCGGTTTTAATATTGTTTGCTTGTGCTAATACATTGCTTCCAGTTTTTGCCAAGATTGTAACACCACTTGCATCACTATCCCACATATGAGTATTTACAAACACTGTTATTTTGTAATATTTGTTTGCTGATAAAGTTTTGCTTGATGATGTGTAACTATGTGTTGATTTAGTTCCGTTATAAATCATCAATACATTGTTATTTAATGAATTATTTAATGCACTTGGTGTTGAAACTTTGTTGATATTGCTAGAATACTTATTCATCACTTTATCAAACTCACTTAAGTTAACAACACCTGACAATTGATATCCTATTTTGTCATTTGATTGTGTCCAATTTGATGGAGTTGCAGGATATGCAATGCCATCAAAACTATTTGATTCCATTTTGTCAAAAGTATAATTTGAATATTCACTACTACTTAAAGTTAAGCGATCAGAAATATCCATTTTGTCAACAGTGCTTCCAGTTGAAGCAGAACTATATGCACTATATGGCACGCGTTCAATCATATAATTTTTAAAACTTACGTTACCTGTTGCACCTTCATTGCTATCGCCAATTCCAAAACTAAATTGCACTTTGCTGGTTGTTAATGCTCCAGTACGAACATAAATAGAATATTCGGTATATCCACCAGTAACAGTATTAGATGTTGCACTTGAAATAGTTAAACTTGCAGATTTTGCACTAATTTCAGTTGATTCAGAATCCATGAAATCATCATAATCTTCACTATCATCAATAATTTCATCTAAACCAATAAATACAGAACCTTTAGATATGCTAGTTGCATTTACCATAATTGAAAATTTATATGTGCTATTTGCATCTAAAATTTCTTCTTGACCTTTATAGTTAATATATGTGTCGTTAGTGGTAACCGCAAGGACATTATTTGAAATATCGACAGTTTTTAAACCTGTTCCGCTGGTTACTTGATTAAAATAGTTTTCACTATCTATGTTAACCACTGCTTGATTATCGTTATCGTATACTATTTCGCCTTTTTCATCTCTAGTATATTCAACAATCTTGTTATCAAACTTATATTCCTTATAAGCATTTTGTGTACGGTTATCAACAAATCTATAACTATTATCGTCTAGTGATTTAATACTATCGGTCATTGTTTCAACCGAAATTTGACCAGCGTGTAGTTCGTCAAACAATACACAACCACTAGCACCACCATTTAAGTTACCAATTTGCATACCAACTTTTAATTTAACGCTTTCGTAACTATTAGTTGCCACAAAGAAAGTATAGTTTGACCATGTGGTTGAAGTAATATTTTCAATTAAACAATTTTCATATACTGCACCATCTTTAGTCAAAAATACTGAAGCAACAGAATTGTCGCCTATTGTTTTTGCTGATACTGTGATATAGTAGTATCCATTTGCTGATAGTGTAAATTCACTAGAAGTGTAAGTATAGTTACTATCCTTATCCGCATTAATCATAAGGACATAATTGTCATTACCTACTCCTTTTGGATTTTCATATTCACCCAAACCATATGATTTGTAATTTTTAGCATAATCACTATCACTAATGTTGATTGCACCAGTTTTCATATTTGGAGTTTTGTTACCTGATGTAGAAAAACTGCTAAGTGTGTATGGATAACTAGATGATGACGAAAAATTAGTAAACGAACCATTAGTAATGGTAATAGTTTTTTCATTATCAAACTTAATCATAGTGGCATCAACACTACTAGGTGTACAAATATTAAAAAGACCAATGCTTGACAACACCAACAATGCCAATGATGCTAAAATTGTAAAATACTTGTTGCGTAACTTAATAAATAATTTCATTTAAAAACCTCTTGCTGTTAATTATAGTCAATCTCGCGAATATGTCAACTACTATTCGCCGTTTTTGTTAGATAAGTAAAATTTTAAACAATTATTTACCATCTATTAACCTAAACAAACCTATTATAATACAAATATTTGATTTTGGCAAATATTTTTTAGTAAAAAGTATAGAATAACTTTATGAAAAAGATAAAAAAATTACATATTGTGCTTTTTGGTGCACTTATTGGGGTTATAAATGGACTTTTAGGAGGTGGTGGTGGCATGATTGTTGTACCAGTGCTTACTAAATTTTTTGGTTTTAGTCAAAAAGAATCACAGGCAACTGCCCTTTTTGTTATTCTACCCATAAGTATTGCCAGTTCAATAATTTATATAACTCATAATTCCATTAATTTTGCCACCAGTTGGCCAGTAATTCTTGCAATTGTTGCAGGAGGCGCTGGTGGTGCATTGTTGCTTAATAAGTTAAATAACAAGGTAGTTCGAATTATATTTATTGCATTGATATTAATTAGTGGTGTAATGATGTTGATTAGGTAAATTAGTTCTTTTAAAAATATATCATACCAAGCATAGTGCGATATAACGAAGTCAAGTGTATCTTAATCATATTAATAGGGTGAAAATTAGTTCCAATCGTTAACACTCGCTCGGAATGATAAAAATAATATTGGAATAACAAAAATACAAAAAAGGAGTATATATGATAATTTGGGAAATTATTGGTGGCCTTGTTGGTGGTCTTGTTGGCGGAATGGGTATGGGCGGTGGCACATTACTTATACCCATACTTACTTTGCTCGCAGGGTTTGAGCAACTAGAAGCACAAGGTATAAATCTTATTTC
>JAFUPL010000044.1 GCA_017481235.1 Clostridia bacterium
AACGTTTGAAGTATTTTTTTTCAAACTTCTTACCAGTTAAAACTAATTTATATCTATTAATTAAGATAACATAATCACCACAATCTACGTGTGGAGTAAATGTAGTCTTGTT
Source organism: Clostridia bacterium (assembly GCA_017481235.1). GTDB lineage: Bacteria > Bacillota > Clostridia > Christensenellales > UBA1242 > Onthoplasma. The sequence continues at coordinate 113 of JAFUPL010000044.1, forward strand.
CTTTCCACGCAAAATCTTTGCAACTTCAGCAGCACATATACCTAAATCAAGACCAGACGCATCTATAACATACCACTTCTTTTCAACAGTGGCAGGCTTAGCCATATATGTGTTCATTATAATTTTCCTCCAAAATATTCTACTATCCCTTGCACCTAGGGCTAGTGTGGATTAGCGGTGCAATCTTCTAGTACTGATTAATTATACATAATTTAAATCCCATTGTCAATAGTTTTTTAAAAATTTTATTAATATTTATAATTTAACCTCAATAAGTAACGAAGTTACAACTTCATAAGGCGTTAGCCGTCTTCATATTTTAATATTTCACATTATACAAATACAATGCCCTTGCTGGTGCGGTAAATTTTTTATTTAAATTTCCAAATGCATAATCCTTAAATTGTTGATAATTTATTTTACCCTTACCAAGTTCTATAAGTAAACCAATGATATTACGTACCATTTTGTACAAAAATCCGTTACCAGTAATGTAAAAATGTAGTTCTTCGCCAACTTTTTTCCACTTAATATTATAAATAGTTCTTACAGTAGATTGCACTTCACTTCCACTTGCACAGAAGTTGGCAAAATCGTGTTCACCAATAAGAAGTTCGCTTGCTTTTTTCATATCTTCAAGATTAATATTGCAAGAAATTCGTACAAAATTATCATATAGCGGTAAATCTATATCACTTACATACATTTTATATAAATACGTCTTGCTTTTTGCAGAAAATCGTGCATGAAGTTTGGTTTCTTTTATGCTTTTAACCTTAACATCAGCAGGTAAAATTCCATTCATAGACCTTACAAACTTGTAAAAATCTGCTATTTCATCACATTCAATATGACATACTTGATTGTAAGCATGCACACCGCTATCCGTACGACCACTTGCCACAACATTAATATCTTGTTTTAATAAGATTTTTAATGATTTTTCAAGTTCTGCTTGAATAGTACGTTCGCCCTTCTTTTGACGCTGAAATCCTGCAAAATTCGTCCCATCATAACTAACTACCAATAAATATTTCATAATTATATTATATCATACAATTTTTATATTTGCAACATTATAACAACCAAAGAAAAAAAGACTTTTTTAAGTCTTTTACTATAAATAGCCCCTATTTACTAAATTTTTGATAATTATTCTATAGGACGAATGGAAATTATATATTGCCTATTTATAAGTATTTCTCCCTTATAATAACCTATATATGCATTTCTTTGATTCATGTTACAATCTATCGGTTTAAGGTTGATATAATCATCATCGATAAATATAATTTCACCTCTGATTTCTCCCGACATATTAAATCCTTCTCGTGTACGATTATAATTCGCTATTACCAAAATTACTTCCTTATTTAAATACTTTTCTAACACAATACATTTCCTCCTTTATTTTGATTGTATCATAAAAATATATTTTAGTCAATACATAAATTATCAAATTTAGGCGTTTTTACATATAAACAAATAATGTATTAGTTTAAAGGAGATAATTATGGCACTTGCTAGTAGTTTTTTAATAGCCGCTAATGATGAACATGGACTTAATCCCCCAACATCGGGAAAACGCACACCAATAATGCCTTATATCAATCGTAGTTTTTATGAAAATGAATTTAATAGGCGGTGTAAAAATGCTTTTATTGAAGCGTGTTTAAGGTGCGGTTTCAATGTTTTTGATGTAAAACCAGAAATTCAAGATATTAGTATTACAACTAGGGTTAGACGAACAAATAATGCTCGTCCAACTTTGGTGGTAACTTACGCCTACAACGCCTCTGGTGACGGTTTGTCATTTAATAATGCGAATGGGTTTGAAGTATATTATTCACGCCTTAATCAATTTGCTAGTCGTAGTCAAGAATTAAGCGAAGACATATATCAACAAATGGTCAACAATGTATCCAATAACGGTCGTGGTGTTGGCACATTAAATGTAAGTATGTTAATTTCAGTTAACTGCCCCGCGACATTAATTGAGGCAGGTTTTATGACCAACTTTGAGGAAGCAAAACTTATGCTTAACCCTATATACATAACTCAAGTTGCTGAAAGTTCTTGTCAAGGTGTATGTCAATACTTAGATGTGCAATATATTCCTCGTGAAGATTTTAGTGCATATCCAACATTAAGACGTGGCAATCAAGGAAATAAAGTTATTTTACTACAATACCTATTAAATAAATATGGATACAATCTAACGCCTGATGGAATATTTGGTTCGCGTAGTTACAATGCAGTAATCGACTTCCAACGTAAAAATGGTTTAACAGTTGATGGTATTGTTGGAAGAAATACTTGGAACGCACTACTTAACCCACAAGGAAGAACAATCCGCCAAGGCGATAGAAGTGGAGCAACGTGGTACTTGCAACAAATGTTGTTAACCAAACTATACCCTATAGGTGAAATTGACGGCGTATTTGGCAACGCCACATTACAAGCGGTCCGAGACTTCCAAAGCGAAAATGGTTTAACCGTTGACGGAATTGTAGGCCCTGCTACATGGAGAGTGCTTGACACAATAGGTGGCGGAAGACCATTGATATAGTGATTAATGAAAAATGAAGAATGAAGAATTGTTGATAAAATCATACTGCCTTGTTTGTAAATTTTAAAATACGTATTGACAAATCTTAGATTTGTGCTACAATCCAATTATGGATTACGTAAATATTTTATCAATAGTTATAGATAGTGATAATAACTCGACTAGGGAATTTGATTCATTGTTTGATGACGTCCCTACTCAATTTTTTGTGGACAGCGATTTGCTTAGCGACACACCTATAGTCAACAAAACAGATGATGGCAGATTTGTTGCCGTGTCTAAAGAAGATGGCTATGTTGTTTTAGAATATTTTATAGGCGGCAAAGGTTCTTTGAAATCTTGCACCAAAAAGTTTAGGATAGAGTTTGCTAAAAACCTTGTTGAAAAGTTGCTATTGCTACAACCAGACAAACCAACCAATTTTGAAGATGATATTGACCATCAACAACTTTGTATGGCAGTTGATGTCTATGACCTAAAACGTGATAGTATTGATTTTAATCAAATAATAGAAACCAAAAAATATGAAATTTGTTATTATTTGAGAAAAAATAAAAAGGATTGGTACATTCTGCAATCTGAACTGAGACTAAAAAATACAAAGGTTGGCAATTATGAAATTCATGAATTTTCAACCTTTAATGACATTGCCCCAATATGGCAAAAAATGTTGTTAGAAAAAACGAATTCGCCTTTTATTGAAGATTTTAAAGAAAATTTTCCTTTTGAATATTCCACAGATTATGATGAGGAAGATGATGAATTTGATGAAGACTACGACGAGGATTATGATGAAGACTACGACATTTCTAATGAATTAAATGATAGTGATAATTATGGATTATAATAAATAAAAAATATATTAGAGAAATTAAGCCTAATATATTTTTTATTTTATTTAATTTAAATTAATATTTATTTAATGCTTATTTTAAGCATTTTATTAATTCTATAATTTATTTTTAATTAATATTATTTTTATTTTAATTATTAAAAAATATGCTAATTATTTTAGCATATTTTAAATTTAATTATTTTAATTTTTTTCCACATTTTTCACAAAATTCAGCTTCAGTTTTATTTTTATGCCCACATGCACATTTTATGTAACCCTCCACTTCTGCTCCACACTTATGGCAAAACTCTGCCTCGTCTTCAAGTTTTTCGCCACACTTAGAACATTTGTTAATATTAACAGTTCCTATAGCACTATTTCCAACGTCGCTTACATTTCCGTCTTTAACTTTAATCATGCTATTAGCAGTTGCCAGTATCATAATTGCCACCCAACCAATTGAACCGCCAAACAATATTAATACAATACCTAAAACCACACGCCAAATAATTGACCATACGCCACCAATCATGCAACCTTGCACAAACAAAACTATTCCGCCAATAATACTAGCAAGTGCAACCATGGCAACTATAATTCCAACAATGGTCAAATGACCTTTATCATACCTTTTTTCATGGTATGCATTCTTATCAATTTTTTTCATAAATTTCTCTCCTTTAGTTAGATAATAATATAAATAATATAGGTAATCCAATTGCTAAAATTATAAACAATGTAAACAATGTTATTTTTACACCCGAACGCGGAACTTTACCGCCGATTTTACCCGTTTGACCATTCATAACATTTATATAAGATTTATTTTTATAACTAAACGTTACGAAATATGTAGGTAACAACGCATAATTATAATTTATATTTAGATATACTGGTTTAATTGTTAAACTCTCAATTGGGTCACTATATTTATTATGTATTTGCCTTTCAATAATATTTACAGCATCATGTTTTGCCCTAATTTCCGCTTGCTCAACAGTTTGATTGTAATATCCTACATTATAACCTTTAACAAAATCATCATCGTAATCATAACTTTCATTAAAGTCGTATGGAAATATATCCATAATTTCGTCTTGATTAATTTTATCACTTGCTTCAACCACCAAATTATCAAACTGTTGCCTTACATTGCCCGAAATCGGTCTATATTCATAAACTGTCCTAGTACGACCGTCTTTATCTCTAACCGTTTTGCTAATACGCAATCTTCCACTATAGGTTGCCGTAACCAACATTTCAAACGTAAACGAACTAATATACGTGGCACCAATATCCGCTTTGGGTAAATTCTTTTTAAAGTTTAAAGGCAAAAACTTTCGTTTTTTTATCCTATTATTAAACTCAGTTTTCGCGTCATCCTTAGATATTTTAAAAGGAATTATAATTTCAGGTTTTAACCCAGGCAAATCTTCAAGTGGAACTAACGAATTAGTATTACAATATTTACATGTAGATGTTATATCCATCTTGTTAAGCACAATGTTTGCACCGCAATTTTGACAAGTGTACGAATGATTATTTTCTTGCCATTTTTGCATATCAAAACTAGATATTTCACTTCCCACAGGGCGTTTTGAAATTGATTGAGTATACTTAATAGAATAAATGCTTCCGCAATTAACACACTTTAGTCCTTTATGCTTAGGACTAAACTCAACACGTCCACCACAAGATTTGCACTCGTTAATTTCCATTAAACCTTTTCTCCACAATCAGGGCAGAATTTAGTTGAAGTCTTTAGCACTTTTCCACACTTTGGACAAGTCTTCTCCTTAATCAACTTTTCGCCACAATTAGTACAAAATTTAGTGCCTTTATGCACCGCTTCACCACATTTTGGGCAAGTTTCAGTTTGACTAGCACCACATTCTGGGCAGAACTTGACTCTTGAACCAATTCCGGCACCACACTTAATGCAAGTACGTTTAGGTTCTTCATCTTTTGTATTGGACATAGCATTAGTAAACAAGTTGCCCATAGTTGCACCCGCGCCAAGACCCACACCAATTCCGGCCATATTGCCACCATTTGGATTTTTAGCCGCGTCACGAATAGCACTTGCCGCTTGATATTGAGCGTATGTTCCCATTTTGTCGCCAAGAATTCCAAGTTTGCTACGTTCGTCAAGTGCTTTTTCAACTTCTTCTGGAAGCGATAAGTTTTCAACAGTAACTTTGCATAACTTTAAACCCATTTTGTTAAATTCTTCTTGAGAAACATTAATAATATGGTCGCCGATTTCCTTGTAATTTGCAGCCAAATCTAATGCTGGAATTTGCGCTTCAGCAATAGCGTCGCTAATATTTGAAATCAAGATTGCTTTACATTGAACAGTTAAATCTTCAACGCGATAGATAGGATTTGTTCCAAACACTTCGCGCATAAATGTTTTGGCATCATCTACCTTATAACTAAATGTACCAAAACCACGCAAACGAATTGTACCAAAATCGGCATCACGCATCATGATAGGGTTTTGAGTGCCCCATTTTTGACCCATAAATTGCTTGGTGTTTACAAAGTACACTTCTGCTTTAATACGACTATTAAATCCAGTAGGAAGTGACATCATCTTTGTAATAATTGGAATGTTCTCAGTATTTAACTTGTATGTGCCAGGTCCAAACACGTCAGCAATTTGACCTTTATGCACAAACACAGCAACTTGCGACTCTCTAACCACAAGCGTAGAACTATTCATAATTTCATCACGCTTATCCATAGGGTGGCGATACACCAATACGTCCTTTGAACTATCTTTCCACTCCAAAACCTCTAATAATTGCCTTTTCATAAAACTAAATAAACCCATAAATTCCCCTCCTTTATTTTTGAGTATATTTTTAAATTTATTTTTTACTTAACGTTATATAATATTTTATTTTAATCAATAAAATCAAATAATCCATCAAGCAAATCACCAATTCCACCCAAATTGCTTATAATATCGCCTTTAGGTTTAGAATCGGTTGAGTGTGCTTTTTCTGCGGGTTTGTCTGACTTATATACACTTCCTCAATATTCGCATCTATCGCTATTAAGTGGCAAACTTGCTCCACACTGAACACATTTTCTAATTTTATTTTCTTCAGTCATTAAATTATATTCCTTTATAATTCTATGTTATATATCAAGTTTAAATCCTAATTGCAGTAATTTATCTTCTAAATTTTCGCCTTTGTCTAAAATTATCTTTTTGTAATTAGATTTTTCCAATTTATTCACAACAAATTCATTGTAATAATTTACTACATTATCAATCCAAGTTTGTAAATTTCCTCTTGAAATATATCTTTGTTTATATCCTTCAAAAGCATCAACATTTGGATAACATACAACAAAATCAACACCAAATTTTTTATAAATATCTATTGCCTCATCACATAACCATATAAGCACAATATCATATTTTTGTTTTGCTTGGTTAATAGCATCAATATAATTTTGAGGAAAGTTAGTATTTTTAATTCTATCTTTGTTGCCTTTAAACTTTTCATAATCTATATTGTCGTACATTGAATAGTCGTACTTATACGGACTACTTTCTATGTCAATCACATTACTATATTTCTTTGCAAGTGTAGTTTTACCAATTCCCGCAAATCCAGCAATAACAATTCCTTTTTGCATTAATTGACCTTTAAAACATTACCTTATCGCTAATATATTCAACCAATTTATCAATAGGTAAACGAATTTGTTCCATACTATCACGGTCACGAATTGTAACAGTGTTATCTTCCAATGTGTCAAAGTCAATTGTTACACAGAAAGGTGTACCAATTTCATCTTGACGACGATAGCGTTTACCGATACTGCCCGCTTCATCATAAGTACACATAAAGTATTTATTTAACTTTTTCAATACTTCATGCGCTTTTTCGCTCATATTCTTTTGTAGTGGAAGTACCGCCACCTTATATGGCGCAATTGCAGGATTTAAGTGCATTACAACACGAGTGTCACCACCATCTAAAACTTCTTCATCATATGCTTCACACATTAAAGCCAATGTTAAACGGTCAGCGCCAATTGAATATTCTACAACATTTGGAGTATATCTTTCGTTAGTTATAGGGTCAAGATATTGCATACTCTTACCACTAAATTCCTCGTGACGAGATAAATCCCAGTCGCTACGATGGTGAATACCATTAAGTTCTTGCCAACCAATAGGGAACAAATATTGAATATCACAAGCCGCCTTAGCATAGTGTGCAAGTTTATCATGGTCGTGATAACGTAAATGTTCTGGTTTTAAACCTAGTTCCACTACAAAATCCCATGCAAGTTTTTTGTATTCATCATAGTGTGCAAATGCATTTTCCGCTTTACAAAATAATTGATGTTCCATTTGTTCAAATTCTACCGTTCTAAATAGGAAGTTGCCAGGTGTAATTTCGTTTCTAAAACTCTTACCAATTTGAGCAATACCAAAAGGAACTTTAGCACGTGCTGTACGTTGAACATTTAGGAAGTTAACATATTCACCTTGTGCAGTTTCTGGACGAAGATAAACCACATCTTTATTACCATCAACGGTACCGCGACTAGTTTCAAACATCAAATTAAATGTACGAATTGGTGTCCAATCACGCTTACCACAATTAGGACATTTTATATCGTGTTCTTCAATATACTTTTCCATTTCAGCATTAGTCATTTTATCTGGAACAACGTCACAACCCTTGTAGTTTTCGATAATATTGTCGGCACGGTGACGAGTTTTGCAATTTTTACAATCCATCTTAGGGTCGCTAAAACTTGCAGTATGACCACTGGCGTCCCAAACGCGTGGGTTCATAAGGATTGCCGCGTCAACGCCAAAACTATTGTCTGCTTCTTGCACAAAGCGTTTCCACCAAGCGCGCTTAATATTGTTTTTAAGTTCTACACCAATAGGACCAAAGTCCCAAGTGTTGGCAAATCCGCCATACACATCACTACCAGGGAACACAAAACCCCTAGTTTTACATAAATTTACAATTTTGTCCATTGTTAGTTTCATAATATACCTCTCTACAAGTGTTATTATATCATTATTTTTTAAATTAGTAAAGAAATTTTAACTATTTTGATATTACATTATATATAATATTTTATTTTAAATTGTTAAAATAATTATAAATTTACATAATTAATTTACAAAACAAAAAAAGACTTCAAGCATTATACTTAAAGTCTTTAGTTTTTTAAGCAGTAAGTCCACTTGTTTGCGCAGTTTGCATAGGTGCAACCGCTTGTTGTTTTGATTGCTTTTTGATTTTAATAGTCTTTTTCTCATGTTTTGGCAATCTATCATTTTCAATACGTTCTTTAATCTTTAACTTGCGTCTTTCATTTGAATACTTTTTAAACTTATCAACTTGCACAGGATTTGTCTTTTGGCAATGCGCATAGTAATAACATTTAGCAATTTCACTATTAGGGTCTAACTGACCAGTTGAAGATTGTGCATTACGTTCGGCAATAAAGTTTTTGTATTCCTCTTCATACGCCTCGCAATATATCTCTGCCGATACATTCTCCTCTATATTATGCTTAATTTGTAAAGTATCAATTTCGTTATTTACTCGTTGTTCGTCTGTTGTATTTTTCATAAATGTTACGAAATTTTTCCTATACTGCTCGCCCGTTAAATTTGAGTTTTTAACATGGAGATTGTAATTTTGAACATATTTTTTAAACTCTTCCTTATGACGCATAACAAATTCATCACGCGCCCAAGAAGCAACTTGGTCTTTATATTCAACTTCGCGTTGTTGTTTTGCTTGTTGAATTTGAATTTGCATTTTTGAAAGCGCAACTTGCCCATTAGTGCTAGTACGTTTAATGCGTTTGGTCATTTCATCATCAAGTTCAGCAAATGGAATTATTTCAATAAGTTTTTCACTTTTTAAATACGCCTTTTCCAAACTTGATATTCTTGATTGCTTTTCTATTTCAAGTTTAATCAAATCTTCATAATTTGCATTACTTAATCTATTGGCAATATCTTCATTTAATGCATCAATTTTACTATTCAAACTTTGTTGAACTTGTTCTAGTTTTTGAGCAACTCTATTGGTTCTTGCTTGGTCAAATTTCAATTTACGATTAATAACATTATTAACACGCCTTACTGTTGCCTCACTCAAAGTTTTCATTGGAGCGTATCTTTCTTTGTCTCGCTCACTTAACTTATTAAAGTAATTAAAGTCAAACTTGATTTCGTGTTTGATTTCACCACTTAAAATCATTTGGTCAACATATTCCATATATGCCATTACACTTTGTGTATAACTGCCAACAATTGGATTTCCCTTTTTGTCAAGACGTTCAGCAAATTCAACCTTGTCAATCTTAATTTTGTTTAACTCATCTTCAAGTTCTTGTTTTCTGGTATTTAAAAGTTCTTTTTTGGTTTTTCTATCTGCATTACGATATTCTGGAGTATGTTTAAACGCTTCAAGTTTGTCATTGATACCACCCCAAACCAGTCTTCCAGCATTGTATTCATTTATTAATTGTTTTTTATAATCTTCCATAGATATAATATCTTGACCATTTTTTGCTCTTTCGGCATTTTCTTTTTTAAGGTATTTGTCTATGTTATTGATTTTATCTACATACTCTTGTTGCTTTTGATGACGCTCAGGTTTACCATTAATCAATTCGTCACGTTTTGCCAAAAATTCTAAATACGCCAAATAGTTGTCTTTTGTTAATTTAGTCTTTTTGCTAGCATCAAATTCACACTCAATAGAACCTCCGCCCAACAATTGCAATTTGGCAACTTCTTGTCGATACTTAAATTTAAATTCTTTTCTTAATTCTTCTTTCTTTTCCTCAAATTCTTTTTGAGAATAAAGTTCTTTGTATGTTTTAAGTTGCCTTTTGTAACTAGCAACCAAATCATTTATGTTTTCTTGACAATGCTTTGCCACATTATCTTGAACATCTTGTTGGTATTTATCTTTGTCATAGTTTTTTATTCTCGACTTTTTTATTGCTCTAGTAATTGGAGCAATTATTCCTATTGCAGCGCCCGCCGCAACTAAAGGAATACCGAAAATGAGTGTTATCGGATTGGCACAAAGTGCAAATCCCAAAACTATTGCATTATCCCTTGCATTATCTGCCTTTTTGGAGTCAATGCTAAGTTCGCCTTTTTTAACCTCAACCTTATTTTTGCCAATAACATCAATCAAAACGTCGCTAGAATGTTCAAATTCAGCAGCGCCTTCATATGTTGTAGTAAAGTCACTAATTGTACGTGTTTTATTGCCATTTTGGCCATCAATTACAACTGTTGTAAAAGGATTTTTTGCAAACTCTTCTTGTGCTTTAACCGCTTGTCCAACACTGTTAATAGGGGTTGCCTTTACAAAACCTTCATCTTTCTTTATTTTGCCAGTTTCTGGGTCTATCCCTTCTTTCATCTCCTCAGTTTGAACCACGTCTGCCTCTAGCACATATTTGCCATCTTTCTTTTGCAATAATTGTGATTGAACTAGAGGTATAACACGTTGCTCGTCCAAAGCAAATTTAACTGCTAACTTTAATTGCTCAAATCTTTCATCGGTACTTAAATCAATTTCTTCTTCTATGCCGTTATGTTTTAATTTACATTTACCAATTGTTGAACCATCAATAATTTCAGCATCAACAAAGCGATAATCTCCCATCTTAAACGAAACCTTATCACCTTCAGTTTTAACATCTTCAATTTTTTCTGTCAACTTATAGGTAATACCCAAATCTCTATATTTTGAAGACCTCAAATCATTAATTTCTTCAACAACTTCATAACCATTTTCGTCAAACTTGTGCAACTTACATGACTTAACTTCGCCAGCATGCCATTCAATATCGGTTAATCGAACATCATCAATTGTATATGAAGATATTTGTGAATAACCGCCCACCTCGTGCCATCTAATATTATCTACATTTCTACCATTAAGCGTAAATGAAGATAGTTTTCCACCAACAAATTTAACATCATGGGCAATATTGTTTTTCTTTTGTAAAAATTCGATTTTAATACCCGCATTACCAGCGTCAACAATATTAAGTTTCTTTATTCTAAATTCCGTTTCTCCAGGACGTGCCTCAACTGACGCGTCATATTGTGCATACAACTCTTGCCTTCCGTCAGCATAAGTAAAACGTGCCCATTTACGAGTTTTGCTCACCGAAATTTTAACCAATCCATTACGATCAGGACTTTTCCATGTAAATACCAAATTTACATTTGGTTGTTCAATACGTGGTCGTTGCTTAAGCATATTGTGTGGAATAAGTATTCCTTGGTCAATCTCCATAGTAGAACCCTCAACTAAAGGTTGTTCAAGTTCCACATCTTTCTTTCCCACAACAACATCTTCGCCGTTAATATCTTCAATAACAAATTCACCATTTTTACGTTTTTGCAATTTGTTTACACTTACAATTGTATCGTTATCTAACAAAAGATGCTTGATATATCGTCTTGTGTCAATGTCATTTTTTACATAACATTCTACCCATTTGTTATCTTCGTTTAGATACCACCAGTCATCTCCTCTCTTTTCAAGTTTTTTAGTATCGTTAGGTAACGTTATTTGTTTTCCATCTTTTTTTAATATTACAAGGTTGGTTTCAACATAAAACTCACCATTATGCACAGGTCCTTTAATAACAAGACTATCTTCAACTGGCAATTTTTTATATGCAGGTATTTGAATTTCTTCCTTATGGATATAACTACCATCGTCACATCTTAAGTATTCACCCTTGTCACTCTTGTTCATAAATACAATTTGTGCGTAAAAATTAGGACTAATGGAAAATTCGGCACCATCTACCACACAAACATATTCCTCATTTGGTTTCATTTCAGAAAAATGAATAGCGTCATTAGTTGGATTGCCATTAGCATCTTTTCTACGTTTTATAATCAATTTATCACTGATCTCAATAAATTCGTTAGAATCTTTCAATTTAAGATGTGTTGCCGCTGAAATCTTGTTTACAACATCAAAAGCAACACTATTAATTTTACTAGATTTATCGCCTTTAATCACTTTTCCTTTAAATATCATCATTTATCTCCTAATGCTTATTATTATAATAATAACATTTTTAAATCCCTAAGTCAAGACAATATTAAAATTATTATATATATAAATTTATATTTCCTTCAAATATTACGCTTTCAATTTATTAAATTATATCCCAGTATGGTTAAAAAAATCACAATCAACACCCAAAAAAAAGCATATAATGAGGTTGAATTTTAATTAAAAACAATAAATTTATAAAAATTTTAAAAATTTTGCAATTTTTTTTGAAATTTGACTTGACAATGTATTCAAGTTTGTGTATAATAGCATTGTAAGTCATCGTGGCGGTATGGCTCAGGGGTTAGAGCGATCGGTTCATACCCGATAGGTCGAAAGTTCAAATCTTTCTACCGCTACCAATAATATGGTCCTATGGTCAAGCGGTTAAGACACCGCCCTTTCACGGCGGTATCGGGGGTTCGATTCCCCCTAGGGCTACCAAAAAAAATCTCACCTAATAGGGTGAGATATTTTTATTCATATTAAGTTAAACCATAAAATTTTAATTTTTTATTTGATTTTTCATTGTTTAATTTTTATTCTTAGTTAATTTATTTTTGTAATGGTTAATTAAAAATAAACAATTAATTTTTATAGATTTTGATTTAAACTATCTAATCATGATTTTAATATTACTATTCAAACCATAATTTATTAATTTAAAATAAAAAATATATTGAATTTATTTTTTTCAATATATTTTAATTTTTTATTTAATTTACTGGAATTATATATTTATATGCATTATGAACATATAGTGTATAGATATAATTTAATTTTTGAAGAGTTTGACACGATACTTCTTTAAATTTGGCAAAATACTCAATTGTAACAAATTCATCATAATGGAAGTCGGTCATATTGAGAGTATACATACTTTCACTAATTAAACCGCCCGTAAGTGAATAATATACAACCAATTCTTTATTTTCACCATATTCGTTTTGGAATGTATCGTCTATTTGTCCAAATAAAGAATTTCCTATATACAACCTCTTATTAAAACGTATACCCAATAAGTCCAAAACTGTTGGAAGCAAATCATATGCAGAACAAAATCTATCTATTTCAACAAAACCATTTTCACTTCGCTCAAGTTTACTTGATGCACCAGTTTTAATAATCAATGGAATTGTATTTAAATCTATGTCCATATACTCTTCTTCAGGCAACCCCTTAATGTCGTTGGATAATGTATGATAATACGCATTATGGTCAGAATATAAAACAATAGTTGTGTTATCGTAAATACCATAATCCTTTAAGCGTTGAATCAGTACACCTATTGCTTTATCAAGTCCTACAACAGTTGCTTGATAATTAATTAATCTATTAATAAATTGATTACTTTTATGTCCATAAGCATTAATCATATTTGAATACCAGTTGGTATACCTTCTTTGCTCTTTAGGTAAATCCCTAGTATCACCATAAATCACGTAGTCTTTGTACTCTTGCTGGTCGGCACATTTAGAGTTGTTGTCATATGGACCATGAGTGCTTACAGTAGTATAAAATGTAAAGAAATTTTCAGCATCTTCACCATATTGATTTTTGTTTGCTCTAGCAGGAATCATGTAATCTAACGCTGACCACACAAAATCTTCTTCCTTAATCCATTCACCCCAATCAAAACCTCCATCATAACCAAATTCATCATAATCCCAACAATAAATATTGTCAAAACCTAGTTTTGTATGTGTTTTATGTCGGTCATAGTAGGTGCTTTCATTAGTATGAAAATATGCACTAGAATAACCATTATCTTTTAATACATTAGGCAAAGTAAAATCATATTGCTCATCATTACTATGACGAGTGACTTGTTCCATGTATTTACCCACTGGATAACTACCTATAAACCCAATACCCTCGGATATATTTGTTTTACTTTTGGCAAAGAATTCAGTTGCAATAACACCATCTTGTGCTAATGAATATATATTAGGAGTAAGTTCATCACTTAAAATCCTTGAATTGTAAGTACCATCACTAAAAGCATACCATTCCAGCGACTCCATCATCACCATAATAACATTATTACCTTTGTCTACGCCAAACATTTGACTATCAGTTTGATCATGAACCTCGCCATTATTAAAATATGTTATTGCACTTTCAAGCATTGCGTTACTTGAATTAATTTTGGTTAATGTGTTTAAAAGATTGTTGGTGTAATATCCAAAAAAACCAAAAGTTTTCATACTGGCTAGTTTTAACATTGATGTATCCATCAAAAAACTATCACTAATACTATCCGCTTGGACAATATTGCTCGTTGCGTGAACTTGATTACGTTGAGCAATAATGGTTGAAGCACTTAACCCTTGAATAATCAATAACATCATTACAATAACCAAAGAAAAGTTTTTTCTAAACGAAACTGGATACTTATGCCTTTTAACCGCTATTATAATAATACCTATAAGTATAGCAATATAAGCAATAATTAAGGCAATCATAAACCAAATAAAACTAAAGTCCTTAGTCATGGCTTTTGCGGTTTCTTTAAACAAATTAATCATGTCAAACGAAAACACATCACCATAAAGAGAATATAAACTAAAGTTAACATAAAAAATCACCGTTTGAACTCCTAACATTATCGCGGTAACAATTGCTTGAATAATATGATTAGGAATAATAAATATAACACCCGCAATCATTAATATAATAGACAAATCGTATAACCAATATTTAGGTAAAACACCCAAATCAAGACGCAAAAACATTGCTATTTCCAATAAAATAGCAACAAATATATAGTACGTTAAAAAACCCATTTTGTGATATAAACTTTTCAACATTTTAATCTAATTTATCCCTTTTGCCATATTAAAACAGTGTATTTACCAAATAAGTTTATAAAAATTAATCAAAACTATATTATTTTTTACACTTATTTACTATAATAGTATAACCCATTTTAATATTTTGTCAATATTTGTGGCAATAATAATTGAATATTTATTTATAATTTGCTAAAATACTAATATGTTTAATTTATTTAAAAGTAAAATTGAATTAAAAAATACTAACACTATAATGTCTAGTTTTTACATTTCAAAAGGTTTAAAAATAGGTAGTGAGTTTATTGTGCCTTCAAATTTTGAGGGATTGATTTTTCATAGAGGAAAGCACTACATTACATTCCAATCTGGTAAATATAAAGTGGATAAAGAAAATTTTGCCGACTTGTTTGAACGTCAACAAAAATCAAAATCCAAACTAAAACACATCAAATGTGTATGTCATTACATCAACACCTCTCCACAAAAACTGGAAATCCGCTATAAAAAACAAAAATTTATTGTGGAATTCGTGATAGAAAATCCTATCACCTTTGCCGATTTTATGCTTTTATATGCCTATAAGGTAACCAATATATATACCCAAGAAACCCTAAACGATATGTTTATAGAACTTTTAATATACAACAAAGGCGACCATAGGCAAATCAAAAATAATTCATTAGCAAACTTTGGTATAACTATAAATAGTTTTGCGCCTTTGAATAACAAAGTATCAATTTTTAACAAAAATTCCACAAAACAAGAAAACAAGGTTTTAGTAAATGATATAAATACCTTGGATAGCATTAGTGATGGTTTGCAAAATGATAACAACAAACAAAACGACCAAAATGAAAATATCATCAATACAAATACCCCACCACAAGAAGATGATATGAAAAATGTAAATAATTTATCACAAATCAACCAACAATCCACTTTTCCCGCTTGCCCAAAATGTAATAATATAGCAAAATTTAATACTACATATTGTTTAAAATGTGGATATAAATTGCAATAATTACAAAGTACTAAATTATACTCTTGACAAAATAATGTAAAAAGAGTATACTTAATTACATAAAGGAGAAACGTAATGATTAAAAAAACTGATATATTAAAGGATATTTTAGAAAAAAATAGTAGTGCGGAAGAAGTTTTGTTAAGTTTTGGAATGCATTGTCTATACTGTCCTTGTGCTCAAGCGGAGACCCTAGAGGAAGCCTGCCAAGTGCACGATTTAGACGTTGAAACAGTTTTAAAGGCACTAAACAAAAAATAACACTATACTATATAACAATGCTTAAACGTTGCCCGCATTTTAGATTTATTTCAATAATATAGTGTATTTTACAAAAAAAATTGCAAGAGTTACTTGCAATTTTTTTCTGTATCATTTACGTTTTTTTGGTTTTGTTAAATTTTTAGCCATTTGTTCACATTGCTTGCGTGTTAATTTTATATTCTTATTTTCACGCTTTATTTTGTTTGCAATTTCATTAAGCTTTGCATCAATTACATTTAGTGTATCCATACAAAGTTCTCCTTTATGACATTTAAAAATTTAACAATTTACCCATTTCAACTAGTTTGCACTCTTTTTAGGTCTTCCCACCTTACGTTTTGGAGTGTTTTCAACTTGTTCCTCAACCTTGCGTGGACGACCTGCTTTACGTTTTGGTTTGTCCAAAATACCTTGAGAACTTATCACTCCGCTTTTAGTTTGCAACGTTTGAGTCTTTTTAGGACGACCAACAGATTTTTTAACTATGTCTGATTGTTTATTTTCAGTTTTTCTTGGACGACCGCGATGTTTAACTGGTTGAGTATCAATAGTTTGCTCAGTTTTTCTTGGACGACCTCTCTTAGATTTTTGAGTAACCGACAAACCTATCTGCTCTTTTTTATTTTTCAAATCATTGCTTTGATTTTTTCTTGGACGACCAGGTTTACGTCGTGACTGTTCCTCTAATTTAACACCCTCAACTTTTTTAGGTCTTCCCACCTTACGTTTAGGAGAATTTTCAACTTCTTCCACTACTTTACGTGGACGACCTGCTTTACGCTTTGGTTTAATTTCCTCTGGGTCCACAACCTTTCTTGGGCGACCAACACTACGTTTTGGAGTTATGTCTTCTTCGTCAACAATCTTTCTTGGGCGACCTGCTTTACGCTTAACAACTGGAGCAGGAAGTTCAGTTGGAGTATCATCTTCTACACTTCCATCTTCCGATTGTTCAGCATTTAAATCTATCCCAGTTTT
This sequence comes from Clostridia bacterium, assembly GCA_017481235.1. Classification (GTDB taxonomy): domain Bacteria; phylum Bacillota; class Clostridia; order Christensenellales; family UBA1242; genus Onthoplasma. The sequence goes on from JAFUPL010000044.1 coordinate 17,682, forward strand.
CTCTTCTTGATTATTTGCCGACTCAACATCATATAATCCTAGCACTTTATTCAAATCAAATTCGTCGTTGTCTATAACTTCTTCTTCAACTTCTTGCTCAACTTGTGTAGAAGTATTATTTTTATTATCGCCGAAATCAAAGTCAAAATCCATTTCGTCAAAGTTTTCAGATGCAGTTAATGGTTTATTAAAGTCCACATCAAAATCCGAATCGTCAAAATCTTCCACATTATCAACTTGCTCATCATTTGATGTATCTTCCTTAGTATAATCATTACTATAGTCGTCTTGATATGCATCATTTTCTTCGGTTAGATATTGCTCGTCTGTTAATGGAACATATTCCTCATTTTCAAGCCCCTCTTGACTATAATCATTAAGTGGAACATACTCGTTTCCTTGTGGATTATATTCATCTTCCATTGAAACATTCTCATTTTGCTCATCAGTTAGTGGAACATATTCAAATTGTGAATTATCGTAATTGTCTTCTAGTGGCACATACTCGCCTTGCTCACTGTTAGTTGGAATATATTCTGGATACTCATCTTGAGTTGGAACATATTCTTGACTATTTTCATTATCTAATGGAATATAATTGTCTTGTACAGCGTCATAATTCTCATCTAGAGGAATATATTCACCTTGCTCCGCGTCATAATTATCGTCTAATGGAACGTAATTATCTTGTTCATTAGAGGAAGTGTATTCATCATACATATTATCAACTTGGTTATCATCATATGGTTGGTCATAACTTTCGTATGATTGGTCATACATTTCATCATTTACTGGAATATAATCTTCTGGGTTTTGATTATATTCTTGATTAGTGTCATATTGGTCATAATTATTTTGAATGTCATTATTATATTCTGTAGTTTGCCAATCTTCATATTGGTCAATTTGTTCGGGTTGAACCATTCCATCATCTACAGGATAATCATCGTTAGAAGATTTCTTATTCTTCTTGTTTTTCTTAATTGGAAGTTCTTCCACAAACTCCTCATTTTCTTCAGTTTCTGCTGGAATTTGGGTTAAAACTTCTTGATATCTTGTATACACATTTTCAAGTTCTTCATTCTTTTCTTCCAATTCAACTTCCAAACCTTTGATTTGGTCCTTGTAATCATCAACCCTATCTTGCATTTTTTCATCTACAATCTTTTCAAGGTTGTCATACACTTTTATAGAATATGTATTAAATTCGCTAAGCATTGCAAGTTCCATTGCTTCTTTTGCCTTTTTGATTTCTTCCTCGTAATGCTTAATTTCTTGATTTAAAGTTTTAATTTCTTGATTGTGCTTATCTGTTAAGATATCAAAATCTTTTTCAGATACTTGTTGACGACTAAGTTCGTCACGCATTTGTTTTTTAATATAGTTAATTTCAATAGTAGATGTTGCTTGCTCTAATTGTTCTTTTAAATTTTCAACTGTTTCCTTACTTGTTTGAACTTGACGTTGAAATTCCTTAGTTTGTTCTCTGTAATTGTTTTCCAACACCGCAATTTCGTTGTTAACACGTTCAATTTCTTGCAAATATTGTTTACGTTGAGTTGTGTAATTTTCGGTTTCACGCATTGCCCTATCAAGCACAAGCGAACCATCTAAACCTGCTTGATTAAAGTCAAATTTTTCATGGTCAACGCTTTTAAGACGCGCTTTTTCCAATTCTTGTTGCTCTTGGATTGCTCGTTTTTGTAAATATGCAAACAATACTGGTATTCCGCGTCTAATTTCATCTTGTGAAAATAGCACTTCGTAATCCACAAATTCTGGCAATGTAAGCATTGCTTTATCCATATTTATTTCAAAATATTGATAATTTTGGAACAAATCACCACTAACCGCACTATGCACCAAATCAAGAACCATGCTTATTAACCAATATAACACCAAAATCGTTATAGGTATAATTACAATATCTTGCAATACCAATTCAGCATACGATACGTGTACTGCCATAAATGTACTAACCACTAAACTTAGCGCCACCAAAACAAATGATATAATACGATACACTGTCATTTGTTGACGATAAGTGCTGTTACGCATAGGATTTTCAACGCAATGTTGGAAAGACATATAGTAACTTGCTGGATGTTCACGATAAAGCATAAATTGTTGCCATTGTCTACGTAATGTTTTAGGAACACTGCTTGCCTTCATCATATTGTTAAATGCAACAAGGTTGTCATCATTAATTCTAGGATTTCGCTCTAAAAACTTGTTGATTTTATCAATAGTTTTGGTCAACTTACATTCATATGCAAAAGAAGTGATAATAATAACTATCACTGAAACAATCAAGAACGCTCCCAAAAAAATCCAAAATAAATTAGAAAAGTTCTTAACGTAAGTTCCTAACGAACTAAAGAATTTTTGCATTCCATCAAATATCTTCATTTTTTTACCCCTGAGTTTTACTCTTGCAATTATTATAACACAAAACTTTTTCATTTACTAACAAATTTAGGATATTTTTTACATATTTTTTAATTTTTTTTAAAAAAACTATCAAAAATTGCCCCAAAATACTAGTTTTAAGTATTTCTAAATAGTTTTTATTGCAATATAATATCAATTTTTATAATGTCAATATTGATAATTGGGAACTCTCAACCCATAAAATGCAAAAATTGGTGTATTACAATATTTTAACATTTTGCATAAATGCACAATATTTAAATAAATTAATTATAAGTGTTTTAAAACGCTTGCAATGTAAAAATTTTAGTGTTAATATATATTAGGAGATATTATGTATATTACTTATTATTTATTAGGAATAATTTTGCTTCCAGGTATAATATTTGCAATTTACGCTCAAAGCAAAGTTAGTTCAAGTTTTAACAAATATAAACAAGTCGACTATTCGCAAACTACACCAGTACATCAAAAGGCGAGATTTTTCCTTGACGCTATGGGATTGGTAAATGTAAAAATTACTAAAACTTCTGGTTTTTTAACCGACCATTACAATCCTAAAACTGAAACAGTTTCATTGTCTGACGAAGTTTACAACTCTACTTCAATAGCGTCATTGGGTATTGCTTGCCATGAAATTGGGCACGCGCTTCAACACAAGCAAGGTTACAAATTGCTTAAACTTAGAAACTTGTTAATACCTATTATAAATATTGGTAGTTTTTTGATGTGGCCATTAGTTATATTTGGTATACTTTTGGAAGCACTTCAATACACTTCATGGGGTCAAGCATTAATTATTGCGGGCATTGTAATATTTGGATTGTCAGTATTGTTTAGTGCAATTACACTTCCTATTGAAAAAGATGCTTCCAAGCGCGCATACAAAATGCTTGTTGAAACAGGTGAACTAACTCAAGAAGAAGGTGAAGGCGTTAAACAAGTTTTAAATTCGGCAGCACTTACCTATGTTGCTAGTTTGTTAGTATCGATATTGTCGTTTATAAGATTTGTGTTAGCAATATTTTTATCGCGTAATAGAGATTAAAAAGGAGATAAGGGGTTATGAGATACGATATAGTACGACAAAAACGTCGTTATGAAATGTTGGATAAGGGCAGTAAAAATGAAGTTTTGAATTTGATAGATTTTTTTGGTCGTTATCAATTACGTAATGATGGCAAAATATACAAACAATATATTTACTATGATACGGATAATCTTGATTTATACAAAAGCGGTATCGCCTTATTTAGAACCATTATTAACGGTAAACACACGCTAACCATGACTTTGGAAAGATTGTATAACGAAGGTTTACAACCATATTCTAAAAAGCACAATGAACTTCACTTAGATGCTAGAGATAGCATATTTGATTATCCAGAGTTCTTAAGAAATAGTTTTAAAAACATGTGGGACGGATTTTTAAATATCGACCCTGATTACCTATTAAAAAAATTATCACTTACCTATACAATTGAAACTACCAGTCATGAATACAAACTTATTAATGGTACAGGACTAAAAGCAACTTTATCATTTGATAGTGACAAATACATTGACCATCGAACCAATCGAAAAGCAAACAGTTTGTTCTTAACAGTGTATCAACATTCACGCGAGGACACAAATGACGAATATGAAAATCTTTTATCTAAAATTGAAAGGTATTGCAAATCTTTAACTCATATCAATAAAACTAAAGTAGATTTAGCACGTGCCAAAACTAAATTAATTGTAAAAGAGGAAAAGAAAGAAAAGAAAAAGAAGGGTTTGTTTGAATAAAAAAATACTTTGATTTTTGTAAACTTAAACGCTTTTAAAACAATTTTTAACATTTAATGATTTTTGTGTAATAATAAAACTCCACGGGACTATCCCGTGGTTTTCTTTTACAATAAAAAAAATTAAGCATTACGCTTAATTTTTTTGTTATTCTTGTTCTGGTGCGTCGCCGTCGGCATATATGCCTAGCAACTTGCTTTCAAACTCCTCACCCTCCAAAAGGTTTGCAATTTTAATACTGTATACATAAGTATTAGAACCTTGAGTTGCATATACATATAAATTGTTATCATCTATATCATAATCGTGCGTTTCCATATTTTCAAGTGTAATAACAGTTTCGCTTGTTGAGTCGCTTTTAGTTTTTAAATCATAAATATTTATACGTTTAATGTTATTGCTATCTTTAAAATACAAATAACCATTTCTAACTTCCATAATGCTAATTTTAGTATCCGCAATTGGCACAGGAGTTGCTTCAGTTCCGGACGCATAGTTCATATAATAAGTTTTGTCGTTGCTTTGAACAATATATCCGTCTGTTTCATTATCTAAAAGATATAAATCCGTATAATCTTTATCACTAGTTAATTTTTCAACGCTCATAGAAGTAATTGCGTTTTTAGTAGCATCTACCCTATAAAAATATGTGTAGTTTGGATATTCATTTCCGCTTGCCTTAAAATACAAGTGTCCAAATTTATAGTCTAGCAATTCGCATGTTTTGTAATTTGTAGTCTTTTTATATTGTTCGCTATTGCTTGCAATGTTGTAGTTATAAATTTCAATCTTGCCATCTTCGTTGGTTTTAGTGTAAAAAATGTTTTTGTAAGTATCGCTTTCAAACACATCATCTGTATCACAATGCAAAGTAACGCTAGTAACACCAGTTGCAACTTGACTAACTTTGCCACTACCAGTACAATTTATGCGCTTTAACGTTCCATCTTCATTAATTAACAAGCAAACTTTACCCTCAGCATAATAAAATTCAAAGTCGACCTTAGAAGCATCTACCTTTGATTGATAAATAGTTTTTGAATTGCTTCCATTAATTTCCACACGTTTAAATTCAAGTTTGCTAGTTTGCAAATTACCCTTTTTGTCAACTTCTGTTATAGGTGTTACGTAATAAATATGGTTACCAAATACATACAAACTTGTACTTTCAAATCCAACCAAATTGCTACTAATTCTTTCTGCGTTTGCAACTGAACCATTATCGGTATAATCAAATTCTCCATTTTCATTTAATTTAGCACGATATAAACCACCAATATTAAATTTCTTGTCCAAATTAGATTTATTTAAAGTACTATATGCATTGTATCCATTTACAAAGTAAACATAATCTCCACGATTAACAACCATACCGCCATTGCCTACGCTTGCAATAGATGTGTCAACCGTTTCATTTTTGTTTTTACCACAACCACTTAAACCTAGCGTAACAACACATAATAATAAACATAAAGTAAAAGTAATAATTTTTTTCATTTTAATCCTCGTATATAATTATTGCCATTTTTATATTATAATAAACTATTATGATTAGGTTTTGTACAAGTTATACAAACCAATTCAATAGTTTTTATATTACAAATCATCAAATAGCATCAAACCCGCATTTGTGATTTATTACTAAGTAATCATATCACGAAACCACAATCTTTGTCAATTATATTAAGCAAAGTTTTTTGGTTTAATTGCTTTTAATTCAAAAGATTTTATCTTTTTTAATCAAAACTACCAAAAAACTCCTAATTTTATGAATTTCGACCAAAGTTGTCAATTTTTTTGTCAATTTATACTATATACTTAATGTGAGGTAATATATGTTTTGTAAAACTATTATTTTGTCCAATAGTGAAAATCTAACTAGCAATGCCCCTAAGGGTATTTTAACTTTGTCAAAAGAAAATAGTATGGTTAAAGGAAAAATTAGATTATATAATTTAAGTTATTTGCCACAAAGTACAAAAATAGGATTGTATATCAATGAAAGTGTACATATCTATCCTATTGTTAAGAAAAATAATTATTACGAATTTGATATAAATAATAATATTGATATATCGCAAAGTATTTATTGTGCTTTAATTGACACGTCTAACAACAAAAAAGTATTGCTTGAGGGTGGAAGTTTTAATGGATTTTATTTCACAGACTCTCCTTTCGATGCGGTACTTGAAGCAAAAGACGAACAACTAGAACAAAACATTGACAATGCGTTAAAAGAGATTGAACCATGCGAAAAATGTAATTGTTCTGATTGCGAGTATAAAAAATTTTTCTACGACAACCACTCGCAAAGCAACAATTCTAATTTAAACTCTAGTAATAAAAATAATATATCTCAACATAATTGCGATATTGAAAACACTTATTTTAATTCTACACTTGAAAATAATGTTCCACAATTTGAGGTTGTTGATAGCATTCAATCTAATATAATTGACAAACTAAACAACGAATTAATTGATGATATTAACAATCATAATTTTAATTTTGACAAATGTGAAAGCGATGTAATTACAAACAACTTAGTTAATGACACACTCAGAACAAATAAAGAACGACACGTTAAAGATGAAATATCTAAACTAAACAACTCAAAAAATAATGAAAAACTGGAATTTTTAAATGATATTATATATCAATTAGACGAGATGTTTGAGCGTTATCCTAATGACGAAGTATTAACCAATATTATACCAAACTCTCGATTTATTTCGGTTGATGGTGATAATCCTTATGTTTTAGGAGTTATTTATGAAGATGATATGCTAAAGTACATTGCCTATGGTGTTCCTGCTCAATATAATAGTTTGCCACCAAAAGATTTTGGTAGACACTATCAATGGTTGCCCCTAAATCCTCGTGACGTTATGAGTGATGGATATTTTATGATATATCAGGACGCCTTAAACGGAAACATAGTAGAAATCGACTTTGAAGAATAAAAAAATTTCTCTTCTACCCGAAGAGATTTTTTATTAAACATCAATCATTATCATATATTTTAAATATAATTCTCCCTTGCTTCAGAATTGCACTGAAATAAAACTTTTCAAGAGTGGTACAACCATACTTATTGTATGGTTCTGTTCCGCTACACTTCTTTTGACATAATCTCAAAGTGCTGATTTAACAGATTGCTTTGCAATCCATTCTTTTTTAAGTGGCTGTAAACAGCGGGCCACAATATTATTATAACCAATATTTTATATTTGTCAATATCCAATATAAAAATAGTTTTTTAATATT
>JAFUPL010000045.1 GCA_017481235.1 Clostridia bacterium
CAGTTGGACTATATTAAAAAAATGCAAAATTTTGGTGCGGATCTATATCATTTAGATGTTATGGACGGATTATTTGTTAAAAATCAAACAGTAGATTATACATATCTTGAGCAGTTGAAGATGTCATCTGTATTGCTTTTTGATGTGCATTTGATGGTACAATATCCAACTAAGGTTATTAAAAAATATGCAAAGGCGGGTGCTAATATTTTAACCATACATTATGAGGCATTTGCAAACGATAAGTTATTTATTAAAACTCTTAAAAAGATTAAAAAGTTGGGTATGATGGCAGGTATCGCCATTGATATTGATACCAAAGTTGAAACTATTGAACCTTTCCTTAAATATTGTGATTTGGTGCTTGTAATGACTGTTAAAGCAGGTAAGGGAGGGCAATCGTTTAACGAGGATGTGTTGAAAAAGATTAAAAAGATACGTAAACTTTATCCAAATATATTAATCGAAGTAGATGGCGGAATAAATGCTGAAACAGGCGTTAAATGTGTTAAATCGGGTGCAGATATATTGGTTAGTGGTTCATATATTTACAACAATGACGCTTATGAGGCAATTCAAAGTTTGAAGGGTAAAAAGTAATGGATAATAGATACTTTTTTGAAAAATGTAGTGGAAATACTATTGAGTTGGACAAAACTGAAACATCACACCTTGTAAAAGTGCGTAGAGCAAAAGTGGGTGACAACATTGTTGGGTTTTGTGGTGATGGATTTGATTACACATTAACCATTGATGAAATTGGCAAGACTACTAAATGTAGCATTGATAGTAAAGTTAAGAATAAAGCGGTTGATGTTACACCTGTTACAGTATTTTTATCAACACTTAAAAATGACGCATTAAATGAAAGTGTTGATAATATTACACAACTAAATGTTAAAAATATTGTGTTGTTTGATACTAAATTTAGCGTAGCAAATATTGATGAGGACAAGATTGAAAAATTGCGTACTCGTAGCATTCAAGCGTGCAAACAATGTGAACGTGCCGATTTTGTTAATATTAGCAGTATGAAATATAAGCAAGTAATTGAGTGCTTAAAAGACTATGATTTAGCGCTATTTGCCTATGAAAACACGACTAACCCATTTATGAGTGATTTGCGTGAATATAAGGGCAAGAAGATTGCATTGATTGTAGGTTGTGAAGGTGGTTTTAGTGCGGAAGAAGCGGAAGAATTTAATAAAATTGCTAAAACAATATCTTTAGGCAAAACAATACTTCGTGCACCAGTGGCTTGCACTGCGCTCACTTCGGCAGTGATTAGTGGACTCGGAGAGTGGAGCAGGGTGTAGCGGTGTTTTTAAGAATAAATTTTACAATTAGGAGAAAGTTATGAAAAAATATGTTTTATCAAATAAATTTTGTTATATCATAATGTTGTTATTTATTTTATCGTTAAGTTTACTTTTTGTTTCTATCACTCTATGCCCTAAAGATAATCTTTTTGCATATATATTTATGGTTTCTTGCTGTGCGGCAATGCATGTATTTATATTAATAATATTAATATTGTCATTACAAACAGTAAAAATAGATAAAACTGGAATAATTCAACAAAATCCTTTAAGAGATGTTATTAGTATGAAATGGGACGAAATAAAAAGTATAGAAGTTATTAATTTTGTTTTTAAAGCAATATATATCTCTAATACAGATTTAACCATAGGAGAAAAAGTACATTTATCTCCATATAAGGAAGAAAATGGACTTATCAGGATTTCATATAGTAAAAAGATATTAAATAAAATTATGAAGTATTACAATAAAGATATACCTACTACTAATATTAAATTGTTTGGTAAGGGATAAAATTTTATATTAATATATAATAAGTTACAGGAGAACGAATGAAATTTAGCATAATAACTTTGGGGTGCAAGGTTAATGAATATGAAAGTCAAAGTATGATTGCTCAACTAGAAAGTGCGGGGCATAATGTGGTTGAGGGCTTAGAGGTGGCGGATTATTACATAATCAACACTTGTGCGGTTACTAATATGGCGGAGAGAAAGTCAAGGCAAGTAATTGCAAAAATTAAAAAATTAAATCCTAGTGCAAAGATTTTGGTGTGCGGTTGTGCCAGTCAAAATAACTTGGA
>JAFUPL010000046.1 GCA_017481235.1 Clostridia bacterium
CCCTTAAGGTCTAGATTGCTAATTTCGGCAATATTAGATGCAAAAGATGTTAAATACATTTTGTGTTTTAAATACGTTGCAGTATCCAAACTATGAAATGCAGTACGAATACTATCCACTTGTGAAGCACAATCGTCATATAGTGTATATAACATTGTTTGAGCAGTGCTATCCTTAATTTCGCCTTTGTCTACGCCTAAATAAATGTTGGTCATAGTGGCAATAGCCGATTTAGTTACCGCAAAACTTGTAGTTATAGCATTTTGTTGCTCTTTAGTTATATCATCTGGGACACTAATATCTGGTAACACAATTTCGTACACACAAGCGCTACTATATTCCCCTTTAATATTGTCCGCAACAGATTTGGCATTATCATAAGTTAAATAAAGTGAACTTAGCACTTTATATTTTTTGTTGTACGTTATGTATCCAGCACCGCCTTTAGTTTGCAACTCTGTAGCAAAATTATACGCATCATCATAGTTATCAAAACTATCCACTTCCACCGCGTAAAAATTGTTAGCATTTCGCCCCTTACCCGACACAAAACTAATTCCATTAGAAAAAAATGCAAAACTAACTAAATTGCATACACTAATTGCAAGCAATAATCCACATACTAAAACCGCTATTGAAAATATTCCACTTTTATGTTTGGAACTAACTTCATACACTTTATATTCTTTATTTTTCATATCTTATTTTATTTTGCAAATAGCAAATTTATGTCGAAAAATAATTTTTAACAATTTTTATAATATATCCTCAATTCTTCATTATTAATTTTTAACTCTTCATTACAAAAGTGAATGCTTCCATAATTTTTCGTTTTTCACTCTTCATTTTTCACTACTTTTACATATTTAGAAAAAATTTGGCACACCTTGTTCGTTTTTAAAATTTGATATTGTATAATAATCGCGTAAATGTTTTAAGATTTAACATAATTAGACAAATTTATGTGCAAATTAATTATTTTACAAGCATTACAATATTCACATACAGATTACACAATATGTAAAAAGGAGAAATAGTATGAAAATTATACCTTTATTTGACCGAGTGGTGATAAAACCCGACACTCAAACATCTAAAACCAAATCTGGAATAGTGTTACCGTCAACATCTCAAGAACGTCCACAAATTGGAATTGTAACCGCTATTGGTAGTGGACTTGATATTGACGCTAACAATGTAGGTATGCAAGTACGCGTTGGCGACAAAGTATTATTTAACAAATTTGCTGGAAGTGAAGTTAAAATTGATGATGAAACGCTTCTTGTACTTCGTCAAGTAGATTTGATTGCTATTATGGAGGAAAATTAATGAAAAGTATTTTAAGTGGCGAAATTGCACGCCAAAAACTAATTGCCGGTGCGGACAAACTGGTAAACACCGTAAAAATAACCCTTGGACCAAAAGGCAGAAATGTAGTCCTTTCGCGTGGGTTATCCACTCCGCTAATCACCAATGACGGAGTTACTATTGCTAAAGAAATTGAACTGGAAGATAGTTTTGAAAATCTTGGTGCAAGTATAATTAAGGAAGTATGCATAAAAACCAATGATGTTGCCGGTGATGGCACTACTACCGCTTCGGTGCTTGCTCAAGCAATTGTTAGCGAGGGTATCAAAAACTTTGCCGCTGGTGCTAATCCTATTATACTTCGTCAAGGCATTGAACAAGCAATTGAAGTGGCAGTTAATAAACTAAAAACTTTGTCACAACCAGTTGAAGATTTTAAGGCAATATCTCAACTTGCTAGCATTTCGGCTGGTGACCCACATGTTGGCGAACTTATATACCTTGCAATGGAACGAGTTGGGCGTGACGGAATTGTCACCATTGAGGAAAGCAATTCAATTAGCACCGAACTTAATGTTGTTGAAGGCATGCAATTTAATCGTGGATATATTAGTTCATACATGTGCAATGACACTAACAAAATGCAAGCAACACTTGATAACCCTTATATACTAATCACCAACAAAAAAATAAGTAATTTCCAAGATTTGCTACCTATTGTTGAGCAAGTTGCAAATATGGGTGCAAGTTTACTGATTATTGCAGACGATATTGAAGGTGACGCACTTGCTACACTTGTACTAAACAAAGTACGCGGAATATTTAATTGCGTAGGTGTAAAAGCACCAAGTTTTGGTGATAGACGCAAGGAAGAACTTATAGACTTTGCCACATTTGTAGGCGCTACATATATTAGTGATGAAGAAGGTCAAAATTTAAAAGATATAACTATTGAACACTTAGGTAAATGTAAGCAAGCAATTGTAACCAAGGATAATACCACACTAATTTCAGGTGCTGGCAGTAACCAAAATGTTGCAGACCGCATACTATGTATTAAATCACAGTTAAGTGAAGCGGATAACAACTACGATAAGGAAGTGTTATCTGAACGTATTGGCAAACTTAGTGGCGCGGTTGCACAAATTCGTGTTGGCGCATTGACCGAAGTAGAGTTAAAGGAACGCAAACTTCGTATTGAAGATGCTTTAAATGCCACAAAAGCGGGCGTTGAAGAAGGCATTGTTCCTGGTGGTGGCACTGCCCTACTTAAATGTATTAAAGATGTGTTAACTTTTGCTAATACTCTTGACGGTGATTTGAAAACCGGTGCATTGATTGTGGTTAATAGTCTATCTGCCCCTATTAGACAAATTTGTATTAATGCGGGCGTTGACCCTGGTGTTGTGATTAATAATATATTAACAAATTCAAACGAATATTTTGGTTATGATGCTTTAAATGATAAGTATTGTAATATGATAACCGAGGGAATTATAGACCCTACCAAAGTTACACGCTCAGCACTGCAAAACGCTGGAAGTGTTGCAAGCACAATGCTTACTACTGAAGCACTTGTAACCGATATTAAAGATACTACATCAACTATGTAGTACTTACAATGCATCAATCGTAGCAATAATTATATAGTTAATTGTTGTTGCGTTTCCCTTAGGTCAATTAATTTTACCCCTTTATTAATTGACTATAATCCTTTTCTTAAAAAGAACTCACAATCACGTGAGTTCTTTTTATTGCATTAATTATTATTTCCTAAATTCAATCTCTGCACCACAATGCTCGCAAAATCGCGCGTAACGATAATCCACTTCTTTGCCACAATACTTACAATAATGCTTATCACTTATAGGGTTTGTTTCGTTAGTTTTAAATTGAGGTTCGTGTTTGCTTTGTTTTAATTTTTCAGCAAGTTGTTTATGCATTACCGCTTCAATTAAATCTAACGACCAATATATAACAAAAGGAATACATAAATAACTTAAAAAGAATATTGCAAGTACTATTTTTACAATACATTCCCCCGTTGTAGTTGTTCGTTGACTTAACGGAATAGTTTTTACATTATTATACTTTTTAATCCATTTAATACTTATAATTGAGTAAACAAAAGCACCTATCATTAATGGAATTATAAATATAAATATCAGTCCGCTAATTGTATCTTCGCCATCATATATAAACAATTGATAAACAGATAAAAATAAATATATCCCAACAATCAATGCCCCAATTAATGTAATTATTGCAATAATTAATCTTGCTATATCTAAAGCTCTTGGTTTTTTATCTTCCATAAATCACCTTTAACTATTACACTTTTTCTTTTTATTAACTTCCACAATATCGCAAATATATGCAATTAATAATGGTAGCGATAAGCCCAATATTGCAATAATTATTTTAACAACAATCCTACCAACACCAACATTGCGGTCTTTAAGTGAAATATTTTTGTTTTTAAAATACTTTTTAACACCAATAATACCCATAATTATATTTATTACTAGCACCACTCCCATTAATATAAAAATAGGAAATAGCAAAATTAAAAATATATTAGCAATATCATCACCTTTGTTGATAGTGTAAAAATAATCGCCTACGATTATTCCTAATACAATCGCCCAAATAATTGCGATAATGCTCATAACCAACCTTGTAATATCTAAACCTTTAGTTTCCATACAAAACTCCTTAAAAATATTAATCTGCATTAAATATATGTGATTTTATAAAATTGAAGGTAACATAAATAGTGTTATAACAAACAAAACTGCAACACTTAATGGAACTAACACTTTAACAAACACGCTTAATAATTTGCTATCACTTTGCTTTGCCGAACTAACAGCCTTTTTGTAAATCCAACCAGGAATAGCAAGTAAAAACAATGAAATCAATGCCCAACCCCAATTAACACTCCACATACCAATTACAAACCACAACACTCCATAGTACAAAACTAATGCAAGTAATCCTAATAAAAACGCTTTAACACCCTTACTCATAACATTTCTCCTTTGATACTAAATATTATATCACACAATTAAAAAAGTTGTATACTATTTTATTAAAATAAAAAAATTAAGTTTTATAAACCTTAATTTTTTTTATACTTGCCTAAATAACTTTCATATTGTTTAATCCAACTATTGCGATATTCAACAAATTGAATTGCTATCGTATCGCTATTCACAAATTCATTAAGCAGTTCTGACATTTTTTCAAACACTTTTTCACTTTTATTAAGCAATCCTTCACTGCCACAGCCATACATTTCAGTTTCTTCCTTTAATCTTATTTGAAATTCTTTGTTTTTATTAAGTAATTCGTCCATCTGTTTGCCTAATTCTCTTTTTAATTTTTCCGCGTCTAATATTCGTTTATTTATTGTGTTAATAGTATTTGCTAATTGTTTATTCAAAAGTGTATTACCTACTTTTACTTCCTTTCGCTTACCACTTTCATCATCAATAATTATTTCCTTAACATCTTCAAGACATGAATGTAAATAAGCGACATCTTGGTACATAACCTCAATTAAACTTTCACACATTTTGCCATTAATTTCAAATGGTTTACACTCTAAAAAATTTCTTCTTGCCTCATCATATATATTTTGTCTACTTTCATAAGTATAAATGTCTTTTTCCATTTTGTTTATTCCTTATTTATAATATAACATAATATTAAAAAATTTGTATACTAATTTAACAAAGTTTAAAAAATAGGAGAATGCGCTCTCCTACTTTATAATTATAAACTTACACTTGCTTGACGTCTTGCTAATTCATCTTCAATTTCTTTAATATATTTTTGAGTTATGATATAAGTTTTGTATGTTGCTTTTGTAATACAATCACCATTTAATCTAAACAACAAACTACTTTCATATTCTTTTAAAAATTCTAATACATTGTTTAATTCATCAATACTTAATTTGGTTGTTTGTTTTAGTGTTTGAATATATTTATCTATATAATCATGATATTGTTGCAACATTTTAGCATCTTCAATTGCATTTCCTACTCTTTCAACCAATTTACGTGTTACTTTACCCTTTGACATAGCTTTTGATAAACTATCAAAAGTCTTTTCATCATCTTTTGTTTGTTGGTAAGTTTCGCATTCTTCAAGATGTCTTTCATACTTTTTTTGTTCCATCTCACAATCTTTTATCATAATGCTAACCAAATTATCATAACGCTTGCCATTCATTACAACCTTTTTGCCATCCATTAAAATTTCTCTTGCAGTTTCATACATTGACTCACGATTATATTCTTCACCATAATCTGTACGAGTTTTAATATCTTTTTTAATTAAACTTTCTTGTTGTAACTTTCTAGTATTTAAAACTGATTGTTTACGTAAACTTATAACATTATTTTTTATATTTTGTAAATACAACAAAATTCTGGTTGGTTTATCAAGTGTAAATTCAACCCCATTTTCAGTTGTATAAGCATTTACATCAAATGATTTTAAATCTATAACACAAGCCATGCTTTCAGATAGATATTCATTATTAATGTGATATGTACCTTTTGGCAGTTCCGCCCATAAGTAAAAATTGTCATTTAACGTATTAAAAACACGATGAACATTTTGACTTTGGTCGTCAACATCTTTATTAATATATTCTAATTCTTGTTCAGTAAATTTCATATTATCCATAAATTTCTCCTTATATTTAACGCAATTATACCATATATTTAATTTTTGTCAATACTAAAAATAAAAAAAGAATTAAGGTTTCAACCCTTAACTCTCTTATGTTTTTATTGCTCGTCAGGTACAATTGCACCAAATACTAGATTGCTTTCGCCATTATTTGTAGTTAGTTTTTGAATACCACCAACTGCTTTGATATCATAATCAACGCTAGCAATAAATTCAGCGTTATTAGATGTAATATCAAGGCTTTCAATTTGAGTTTTCATGCTAATCTTGTTTTCACTCTTATAACCACGGATTTTACCTACAATATCAACTACTTCATCACCACAAGCAATAATGTTAGCGTCTTCATCTAATTCGATAGGTTTTAAAATAGTTAAATGAATACTTTCCTCTCCCTCGTAAGCACTGAAATAGTCTTGATAAATTTCTTCAGTGATATGAGGTAAGGTAATTGCAAACATCTTTAACACTCCAAGTAGTACATTATAGCATGCCCATTGTGCTGACGTTTTTGCCTCTAAACCATAAACTTCAGGTTTGTATAAACGATTTTTAGCAATTTCAATATAGTTGTCGCAGAAGTTCCAGAAGAACTTTTCTAGTTCGGTTTTAGCATATCCTACTTCAACGTCTTCATATTGTTTTATAGTTAACTTATATGCCTCATTAAACTTGTGCATTATATAGTTGTCCATAGGTAATATTTTGCTTGGTTTACTTGGTTTGTAGTCTTGTAGGAATGATAATACAAATTTAGACGCATTCCAAATCTTGTTTACAAGTTTATATCCATCTTTAACGCCATCATCACTAAGTAATACATCTCGGCCATAAGCACCATTAGCACACCAGTAACGGATTACGTCTGCACCATAGTTTTCTAATAAATCTTTTAAACTCATCTTCGAGTTAGCAAAACGTTTACTAATCTTAACGCCCTTATCGGCCATAACCCAACCATTAACCATCAAGTCTTTCCAAGGCAAACAATTTTGGTGATAATATGCCTTAATAATTGTACGTAAACTCCAAGTTGTAATAATATCACGACCGCAGAAGCGCATATCCATAGGCATACGGCTAGCACATTCCTCATCACTTTCAGCCCAATTGCAGTTAATTTGAGGAGTTACACTACTTGTAGCCCATGTATCCATAACGTCAGTTTCAGGATTAAACTCGCTACATCCACATTCACAAGTTCCATTATATTTTGTAGACAATGGATTTACTGGCAAATCTTCAATCTTAGCAAAATGTGGTTTACCACACTTAGCACAATACCATACAGGGAATGGAACACCAAAATAGCGTTGACGTGAAATTGACCAGTCTTGATTTAGATTGTTAACCCATGCCATATAACGTGCTTTCATGCTTTCTGGGTGCCAGTTAAGTTCGTTACCTAGGTCAACCCACTTTTGCTTTAATTCTGGGGTTGAAGTGCGAATAAACCATTGCTTTTTAGCCATAAATTCGATAGGTTCTTCACAACGTTCATGCACTTTTACGGCATGGCAAATTGCGTCTTGCTTGTATAAATAACCAAGTTCACGAAGTTCCTCAATAATCGCCTTACGTGCTTCAATTGATTTCATACCAGCGTATTTTCCCGCAAGTTCAGTCATGCGACCACCATCATCAATTGCTTGCTTTAATGGTAGTTTGTATTCACGCCACCACTCTACGTCAGTTTGGTCACCAAATGTACAGCACATAACAATACCAGTACCCTTATCAATACCAACCTTACTATCAGTTAAAACTTTAACCTCGTTTTCTTCAAACAATGGCACTTTAACCATTTTGCCAACAAACTTTGAATAACGTTCGTCATCAGGATTAACAAATATTGCTACGCACGCTGGTAAAAATTCTGGACGAGTGGTAGCAATAGGAATTGTGCCACTACCATCAGCAAGGCGGAAATTTAGATAGTTAAACACACTGTCAAGTTCCTTGTCTTCAAGTTCTGCAGTTGCAACGCTTGTACGACACTTACAACACCAAGGTGATGGTTTATTATCACGATATGCAATATTGCGCATAGCAAGGTCAATAAACGACTTTTGACTTGTTTTTTGACTACGATTGTCAATGGTGTTGTATCCAAGATTAAGGTCGCAACTCATACCCGTGCGCACCATCATATCACGATAACTTTGGTTGTAGTCTGCAACCAAATTTAGTGCAATATTAGTAAATTCCTCACGTGGAAGAGTATGTGCACGTATTCCCTTTTTCTTTTCAACCAACAATTCAGTAGGCAAACCATTATTATCAAATCCTAGTGGATAATACAAGTTTTTACCAAGCATACGTTGGTACCTAGCATACATATCCGCTTGACTAAAACCATAAATGTGTCCAATATGAAGTTCACCACTAACTGTTGGTGGCGGAGTGTCTATTGAAAATGTTGGACGATTGCTACGCTTATTAAATTCGTAAATGCCATTTTGTTGCCAATATTCTTGCCACTTTTGTTCACTTTCCTTAAAATTATACTTTCCTTCTAACATAAATTTTCTCCTTTTTGTTTAAACATAATTTAATATTGTTTATAATATAATGCGAAAGCGTCCACAATTATTCATTATTCATTTTTAATTCATCATTATGTGTTTTCACTTTCATATTTTTTTAACTTAATAGTACATACTATTGCAAATAAAAAATCCCTATGCAATAGCATAAGGACGAATAAATCGTGGTACCACCTTAATTTAGAAAGATTACTTTCCCTTAATTTATAACTAACGTATACTTTAACGCAAGCGGTCTAATCGTATAACACTTTCTTCGCTTGAACTAGTTTGCTACCTTCCACCCAACTTTCCTTAACTGCTTTCAGCCCACGACAGTTATTCTCTACCGACAGCCCTAAGTGTACTCCTCAAACTCACCGTTTCTCTATTAAGTTGAAATCATTTTAACATAACATTAAATCATTGTCAACAATTTTAAGTAAATTCTATATATTTTCATCAACCTGTGAGTTCAAATATATATAGACATATTTTTAAATGTATAAAAATTCTTTCAAAAAATTATTAAAAACACTTGCAAGATTAAATTTTGTGTGCTATACTATCAAGGTACATAGTTAAAAGTGCATATCAAATATGTGCCTATAACTATGTTTAGCATATATGCCGATGTGGCGAAATGGCAGACGCACAAGACTCAAAATCTTGCGAGGGCAACCTCATGTCGGTTCGACCCCGACCATCGGCACCAGTTCTACACTCAATCGAAAGGTTGAGTTTTTTTAATGTGTCTGCCATTTCTTTATAGGGTTCCCTCAAAACAAATGCCTTGAAAGAAAAAGCACAACTTGTTAATTAATAATAAAAAATCTCGCCATATAGGTGAGATTTTTGATTGTATTAAATTCTATAACTATTAAATAGGTCTATCTCATTGTTTTCAATTACTATCCCTAGCGTTTCCGAACTTCTAAATATATCATTGATATTATATGAATTTAAATTATTGTTGCGAAGCGAAATAATTGTAAAGTTTGTTCCACTACCTCGGTTGCTAACCTTTATACTATTTAATATAGTTTTACTTATAGGCATTTCTGTATCATAATTTTTATCAAGTGCCAAAATTGATTCAATATCATCAATCAGTACGGCAACACGTTTACCCATTTCAACTAAACGTTTAACATAATTAGCACCTAATAAAGTAATTGTAACTTTGGTGTTAAATGATTCATTAGATTGGGTACAAAATTTAACAACCTTATACTCATCACCCAATGTAGTTGATAGTTTGTATTGAGGATTAATATATACAACCTTATCAAACATTGCACTTAATTCTTCAACAAATTTTAATAATATATGATTTTTTTGTGTGGTTTTATTAAGATATAAAAACACACTATCGCCTTCAAGTAATTTAAATTTGCTTACAATTGACTTGGTATAATCTCCTACCCCCTTTAAAGATTTGGCCCTTGAATGATTTAATTCATTAAACCATGGTCTATCCACGTTCCAGTAATATCTAGACTCTTGATTAATTGTAAATATAGAGTCTAGAATATTTAATCCATCAATGGTCTTGTAGGTGCATACAATTTCATCTCCGTTGCGAAGTTGATATTTGCTAACATCTTCTTGAGATATATACACAACCAACAAATCAGCAGTGCAATCGCATCTTCTAATAATACTAAATTCTGATTGAGTAACTTCCAAATAACCCTTAAATGTAGACACTACTTGAGTGTGCTTGCCACTTAAAGGGTTTTCCTCAGCAAGAATACAATTACCAAATCCAAAATCTTCATCTTCAAAAAATGATATATTGGCATCTTCTTTTTTATTGATATCGCTAACCTTTAAAATGTCTTGATTTGTATGATTATGTTCAATTTTAGCAACTTTATAATTATATATTCCTAAATCCGCGCCAGTTTTTTGTCCATTTAAAACCCCTTCGTCAAGCAACGCATATATATTGCCCTCAACCGTATTTATTGGTTTGTCAAACAAATCTGGATTAATGGTATTTTGCTCATTTAACAACATAATACTATCTAAATCTTGACTAGTAAAGTGTGATTTACTAGACACATCTTCCAATGGAGTAATATAAAAACTCAACCTAATATTATTAGGTATAAACGCTATAACTTTTTTGACTTTTTTAAGTTTTTTATTATTAAATCGCCTTTTCATCTTGTTAATTATACAATACATACTCAAAAAAGTAAACCACTTTCGACAAATTTTGACATTTTTTGATATTTTTACAGTTTGTTTACAAAATATAATATAAGATTTTGTATTAACAATATTATATCTTAGTTATTTAAGTTTGATTATAATAAAAATAGTCTTAACACTTTAAGACTATTCTTACATATATTAAGCTTCTTTCTTTAATTTTAAGAAAGTAAATGTTCCAACTACTAATGCACTGATAATGCTGATTGCTAACATAATAGGTTGATAAACACCAACTTTAACATTAACATCAATCTTAACTTGTGATAAGTATTGTTGTGGAACTGATGCTTTAGCAGCACTTATAACAGCATCTTCCATAGCACTAGCATAACCATTTGATGATATCAATAGTCCAATAGTAGCAATTAATAATAATGCAAATAAACTAATACCTACGATATCGAAAATTTTGCTTTCACACTTAATTACATTTAAGTTCTTTAACAACATAACAATAGCGTACACAATTAATAGAACAGAAATTACTAATGTGATAATTGCAAATACTTTCATAGTCATAAATTCGCTACCAATACCCGCTGCTTTTGCTTCAGTATACAAGTCCCCATCAGTTAGTACTTTGAATGCTTTGGTTGTTGAATCTATTGTTTCTTTCCCCATACCTAAAGCACTTGCATCAAGTGTTCCTGATGCTACCATACCGGTACAAGCCGATAATGCTAAACCACATACACCAGCAACAAAACTAATAATAGTACTAATCCACTTTTTTACAAAATTCATAGTCCCCCTCCTTTTTTAGATTTTTATGCTAACAAATCAATAAATATGTATAAAAATTTTTTATAAATCCGTAGGTTTAATCGACATTTTACGACAAATACCAACTTGTTGATTTGTCAACAAGTATATAATATCACAAGGCATGTTGATTTGTCAACAAGATTTTCATACTATTTTAAAATTTTATAAAATAATTTATAGTAACATGCAAAAGTAACACCAAATTATATTTTATTAGTATAAAATATTTTAATTATTAATTCCTATTATATGAATACCTTTTAATTCAATATAATTGTATGAACTTAGCGGTTTATCCAATGCATCATTTGAATGTGCGCATACATAAATTTCACGCGGAGTAATACGAGTGATGATTACGCTATGATTAAATTCGTTAGGATTTTGCCTAATTTGTATTATATCACCAATTTCAAGTTTGTATATTGGTTCTATTTTTGCTATAAATCCAGGTTGTTTATTATCCAATAAAAAGCGTTGCAAATATCTAACACTGCTCCAACTTGGTGAGCGATTATTTTGGTTGGTGTAAAACCAACCATAATATTTGTCATAATTCATAACACCACCACCCGCAAGTAAACATTGAGATACAAAGTTGGTGCAATCCCCTCCAATTCCGTCAAAATGAAAATAGTTAGGATTGTACTTCAAAGCATGTTTTTTAGCATATTCTACCGCTAAGTTTCGATTGTACTGTAACATATTGATATATATTTTAATGCAGCAAAAATTGTTAATTTGCCATACAATTTATCCTATTTACAAAATCTTCAAAATTTTTATACAATATACAATCTATAATATCTTTGTTATATCCTAAATATTTTAGTTGTTTTACAAAATTATTTAAATCATTATATCCTTTAATATCAAGAGGCAAGTTATCATAATCAATTCCATGCAAATCCGTTCCAAGTCCAAAATTTTTGTAACCAAAATTTTTAATCAAATAGTCAAATTGATACGCCAAATCTTTACTTGTAATTTTGTTTTTAGATATAAACTGATCGTACATAGTAATCCCCAAATATCCATCAGTTTTAACAATTTGCTTAATTTGTTTATCGGTTAAGTTTCGATTATGATGTTTTAAATTATATATGTTGCTATGTGAATTATATATTGGAAGTTTGCTTAGTTTGCAAAAATCCCAAAACGACGATTGCGATAGGTGTGCAGTATCTACTAAAATATTGTTTTCTTCCAAAAGTTTTACATATTTTTTGCCCAAATTAGATAGTCCTAAATCAGTATACGAACCTCCAGCGAATTGATTGGCATAGTTCCATGTTAGAGTAACACTAATAGGTCTTAACGCTATAAGTTTATCAAACTCATCATTACTTTTTATAAATCCAATATCTTCAATAGATAGCAATAAGTTGATATTATATTTTTTACCAAAACTATCTAATTCATTTAAATATTGTGATATCCTATCAATTGAAAATCCTTTATTGGTTGTAAACACCGCACAACTAATATTTTTAGCACCATACTCTTTTATTTGTTTGATGTAATTTTGTCTATCACTACTATATTTAATACTTGTTAAAAAGTCAGTATGACTATCACTTATTTTCATATTGCTAAATATGAATAAATTTGCCAATATGTGTAAAAAAAATAAGTCGCGTTTAACGACTTATTATAACTTTGGTGCGGATAACAGGATTTGAACCTGCAAGAATGTTACTTCACAAGATCCTTAGTCTTGCGCGTCGTCGTCACAACTATCGCTTTTTGTTCGTCCTTCGCTACGCTTACGACTTCGCTTTTACACTCTGTTGTTCCTCTTCCCTTCAAAACATTTGTTTTGCGGGAACCCTATAATTAATTGGCAGACGCAAAAAAAAACTCAATCTTTCGATTGAGTTATTAACTGGTGCGGATAACAGGATTTGAACCTGCAAGAATGTTAATTCACAAGATCCTTAGTC
Source organism: Clostridia bacterium (assembly GCA_017481235.1). Taxonomy (GTDB): domain Bacteria; phylum Bacillota; class Clostridia; order Christensenellales; family UBA1242; genus Onthoplasma. The sequence continues at coordinate 13,469 of JAFUPL010000046.1, forward strand.
TTGCGCGTCTGCCAATTCCGCCATATCCGCATAGTAAATTTTAACATTTTTTTAATTTATTAGTCAAAATTTTTATTGTATTAATATTATAGCACATATTTTTGATATTGTCAAATTTTTATTTGAAAGTTAGAATTTTTTATAATTAAACTCAATCGATAAAAAAAGAAAGTAGTCACATTCACTACTTTCTTTTTAAGTTATTAACTTTGCTCTTCCCAAACATCTAATCCGTTTTTAGAGAATACTATATATTCTTGAGTATAACCAAAGGTCGAACTCCAATCATCATATTGAGACTTATCATACGCTATTATATACAAGAATATTGCTTTTAAATTATCATATTCAAAGTTGTTTGCTATAATATTCATTTTGTTTATAGGTTTAATTTGTTGTTGTTTGCTACCATCTATCAACGTATATCCTTCTCTTTCACTAGAGTCAAGACCACGTTTTAATGTTATAATCAACTTGCCTTGATAAATATAGTTTTGGTTGCCATCATCAACTTCAACTCCAATGCCACCAATAGTTGAAACAAATGTTGAATCACTTAAACCTAATACCAAACCATATATTGCCGTTGCATTAACTAACCCATTATCAACATTTTCCATATATGAGGTATTAAATGAATAATAACTGCTTCTTTTAACAATAAATTTATTAATAAAACTTGTTTCAAGAGTATTGTTTGAATATAATGTTTCTGCACTATGAGACGGTTCATTTACAAAACAATTTGACTCGTACACTGCCCCATTTTTAATGTTTTTATAAACATTTAATGTGTTTAAAGTTGCCACACCATAACTATTTTGTTGTTTGATTATTGTAGAATATTTGTAATCTGTACCCACAATTCCTCCAACAAAGAAACCTTCCACACTTCCAGCAACCGAACAATTGTATACACTACCCTCAATGTTACGTCCAACAATTCCGCCAATAGTTGCCAATGCTTGATTAGAAACAACATCAATATCACTAGAACAATTATCAATTAATCCGCCAATATTAAATCCAACAATTCCGCCATTTACTCTTGCTGAATTATTAAAACAATTTGTTGTGTTTACGCGTTGTTTAACCCCTTCAACATAAGTGTAAGCGTATATCTTTGAACTTTGTATAATGCCACGGTTTTCACCAACCAAACCACCTGCGACATACACTCCTTGATATACTGTTTCGTCAGATAAATTGTAATTTACATCTTTAACTAATGTTCTTTCACCAACAAGTCCAAATGCTCCACCTACTGTTTCGCCAATAATTACTAAATCATTGTCAATATTAATGTTGCTAACTGTATAATAATAATTAATATCTCTAACCAGTTTAGTCATGTTGTAACCGTCTACTATTCCTGCAAATGAACCAGCATAAGATACTTCATCAAGATTGTCTAACAAAGTATTTCCGCTAACATTTTTACCCATATATAAATTATATTGAGTAGTTTGATTGTAGGCATACGTTGCAAACGCACTTACATTGCTAGTTATTCCCATTATTTCAAAACTTCCTTTAGCAATACCTACTAAACCACCTACCGCATTTTTACCTAATATTAGCAAATTGTTATTATCAATTGTTATATTGTATATATTTGCACTGTCAATTACACCTGCCAACGCACCAACAGCATTACTTCCCGACGCCTTGATACTAGATGGTTGTAAAATCAAGTTACGAACATATACTCCTAATCCTAAATTGCCAATATTGGAGAATAAACCAACACTTTCAACATCTTCAGTTTTGTAAATATTGTAATTTTTTAGTACCATATCATTGCCTTCAAAACTTGCTTTTAATATCTTATTAAATGTTGTTGGATTAGTATATTTACCCTCCGCTTCAAAGTCAATATCACGAACAAGACGGAAAGTTTTGCCTTCAATGGTATTGGTTGCAAGATTAGTATTTAAATCAAAGAAATTTTCAAACGTTTCAACGTCATAAATATTGCAAATATTTTCATATTCGTTTTTGTTTGGATTAAACCCAGAATTTAAAAGTTGAGGTCCATTATTAGATATTGACCATACACCATATTCGCCATTTGCAAATATAAATCCATAGTACTTGCTTTGCAATGCTAATTCGCTAGGCATTACCAAAGTTAATCCACTTACATTAATATTAATGTCGTTGTCGGTGATTACATAACAATTAGTAATAGTTCCTATAGTATTGGTTACGTATATAAATCCGTTATAGAACAAACTGCTTCCTAAAGTTGCATAAGCGTAACTATTGGAGATATTTCCTGTGCTTTGATATACAAAACCACCAATATTTCCTTGTGAAGAAAGTGAAGTTTGATTAATATAACAATTAGTGATAGTTCCCGCATTATTTAATACAAACCCTGCTGTTCTACCAACACTATGTATGTTATACGAACCAACTTTTATGCCACATTGTACATAACTTAGTGATATATATGCACCATTTAAGTTTTGCACTACAAATCCCGCTGTTGTAATTTCGGCAACATATTGATTGCTGTCATTACTTTTAATTGAACCTTTAAAGTTGGTATTGGTTATTTTGCCATAATTTGTGCCACTTACACCACCTATCAATGCCATAGCAGACATTTTTAGTTCAACGCTACTTCCAGTAATAGTTGCCACCTCTTTGCTATCTTGCGAACCATTTATTGCGGTTATACCACCCAAATCAATATATTGAGCACTTATATATTGTGCTTTAAGTGTAAATGCACCATATACTTTAACATTTGTGATAACGCCTAAATTTTGACCAGCAATTCCGCCAAAGTAGATATCGTTAGTGTGTTGTTGTTGAATAGATAAACTATCATTTAAATTAACTTCTACAATTTCATCTCTATTGTTAACGTCTCTATATTCCACTTGTAAATTTTCAATTACACTATTTTCCGCTAATATACCAAATAATCCAATGTACATTCCGCCTGAAATATAGTCTATTTCTAGTTGTGCAATATTAAAGTTTTTAATAGTAATTGTATTGCCATTACCTTTAAATCCGCCAATTGCTGTATTGATAGGAGTATAATCGATAAATGTTAAACTATCTACAATTTGATAATATCTGCCTTCCACCATATTTTCAAATTCTTGTTGCGAATTTATAACTTCATATTCGATAAATGGTGTTGTTTTGGTAGTAACATCAAATCCAAATTGTTGTGTTAAAACTTCAACTTCGTTAGTTGTTAAAACTGGATAAAATTCATATTCATATTTAAACTTAAATTGTACTATGAATTTCATATCATTGATATTAATAGAATTATCGTCTAAAGGTTGTTTTGCCTTAATTGTAAATCTATAATTTTCGTTTACTATTGAAATAGTATCATCTTCATAACCATTATTAGTTAAAGGCGATAACTTGCTTATATCTGTTACATTGTTATTAACAAAGAATATATTTACCCCATCACTACCCAAAGTATTAAACGCCTTTAAGATATTGTTGATATATTCCATATCTGTTCTTAAAGCACCTTCATAATTATCTGGATTGGTTTTTTCTAATGTATAAGCAACATTCCAATAACCTTTGTAATAATATGAAATATCTGTTTTGTCAAAATAGAAGTATGTATTAAACGCTTCGTCCCAATTGCCATACACTTTGCCTTGTGAACTGGTTTGATACATGCTTACACCATGTACAACAAATCGTCTAATGTTAAACTTGATGGTTGCTCGACATGTTTCGGTTATGCCATTCAAACTCTTTGACGCTGTAAAGTTAACGTTAATTTGCTTGCCTAGCAATTCGTCCCAACGACTTTGCTTACTTAAATCAAAAGTTAAAATATACTTACCATACACTTCTTCCAATCTTACAAAGTCACCATAAATACTAGTAACATCATTTAAGCCATTTGTAACCGTAATATAATTACTTAAACTACCTTCATCAGTATTATCTGTCTTAATATCAATTCCCGCTTCAACGCCCAATGCAAGATCCACTGTTTTTTCTGCTGTTTGTGGCGCTACGCCATCGCTGGTATCCGCCACCACGGTTTTTCCATTAGGATAAGTGTATGTCATTTCAATTTTAGGATACATAACTGCTTCAAGATTTAAATATGATGAATTTAATTCATTGCCCGCTTTGTCGTATACCACAATGTGTATTGTATGAGTTATGTTTGCCATTGATTTACTAGGAAGTTTAGCAACAACGTATAGTGTAGATGCATTTACATCATGCTTGATTAATTTAATTCCGTTATCTGCCCAAATATCCATATTGTCAAGCAACACAAATCTTCCGTCATCTAACAATTTTACTTGTTGGAACAAAATCTTGTCTTCGCTGGTTATGTCCATAATCTTTATATGGTCATAAATCGCAATATTAGGAGCAATATCAATTGCAATAATATTGGTTTCGCCTGGACGAATTATCTTGCTTTGATAAGCATTATCTAACTTTATTTTATTTATATCATTTTGCTTATCTTCCATGCGATAATTAAGTGATATGACACTTGATATTGCTTGTGGTTTAACATTTATAAATACTGTAGTTGATATTTTGTTACTTCCATTATATACATACAAATCAAGTTGCAATCTATATGCGACATCAATATAGTATGACTGGTCGTTTAATTTTAACACTATAGTTGCTGTTTGTAACATATTATATATATCAATACCTGATATATCAAAATAATATTCCTTACTATCGTTATCATAAACAAGTTCTTTAACAATTGTAGTGTTATTATCAATATAATATAAACTTACATCAAGTGTATTAATCAAATCATTTCCGTTATTAGGATTTTGATAAATCTCACCCACTGCTTCACGACTGATATAAAGTTTGTCCACTTGTACATCTGTTGTAACTTTTACATTCAACCTAGATTCTTTATCTGCTGGCATCATGTCTAATTGATTTTTGTTTACATTAACCGCACTTGCACCCTTTTTAGTTACCACGTTAAAACTCGTTTCAAAATTAGATAACTTAACTAAAATATCTTTTGAATAATTTCCATTTTTATAACCTGCTACCACATATGGCGTTGCGGTTATTTCAAATTTGCCATCAACATACTGATTAACCGTAATTGTTATAGGTATTCCATATGGTATTCTATATAAATATTTATCAACTATTGTAGTTGTATCTTTAGCGTCTATGATGTTTCCATGTGCGTCAAGGCGAATGTAATAATCTTGATTTAACGCAACATACTTTGCTATATCTATAGGTAAAATTGTTTCCTTGCCACTATAGTCAATTTTAAATTCAATCAACATATTTGTAGCACTCTTATATTTGTATTCACGAGAATGCTCGCCATATATAATTGAAGAATAATCTGCATAAATTATTTTGCTTGAATTTTTTACCACACTAATAGTTGTGTCATTGGTTATATTGTATTCATCTCTTAAATTAGCATTTGAATACAACTTAAAATTAAGCACTTGACTACGAACTATCACTACAAAACTTGCTGTTGCACTAGGATTTAAGGTTGACATTAATGTAATAGTTGTTTGACCTTCACCGTTAAGCAATAATCTACCATTACTTAACACACTTGCAACACCAGCATTACTACTACGCAAATTGAAGCGCTTGTAAGTATTTGGAAGCACAATAATTCCTTCACTTGATACAATATCTTTCATATCCACTATATTAAGGTAATTATAGTCGCTTACCGCAAATTCACCCGTCATATCACTTAATGGATAATAATACAATATCAACGCATGTTGACGATAATCACTTAAACTTGAACTGCTATCACCTGTTAATTCTAAATTTGCAAGTAGTGAATATCTATCTTGATTAATATTATGTATACTAGGGTCATACTTAACATAATTTTCATCAACCTTAACGTAGTCACCTAACTTGTTTGGACGATACATTGCAGACCTAGTAAACGCTTGGTTGATTTGAATAACTGTAGGAATTACACTTACCAAACTAGTGCCGTCTTTGTAAACAACATAAGGTTTAGAATTGTTATATTGACTATTTACATTAAATCCATTTACTGGTGTGTTACTAGAAATTGTAGTTCCTTGATAATATCCGTCATCATTATTTAAAATTTGACCATATGATGAAGTATTTATACCAATTTTGCCTTCACCGTTAACAATAGCATATATATTGTTGTAAGGAATATTAAAGATTAATTTTCCATCTTTAGCATACATCTTAGTAATTGAGTCAAGGTTATTTGAACTAATATTTGCGTCTATAACCCCATAGAAATATGCTGTGTATATTGCTCCAAAACACTCAAGTCGACCTATTATTCCGCTAACATTATTACTTCCAGTTAAACTTACACTTGCAACGCTATTAACAACGCTAAGTGTTGGATCTGTATCTTTTTGTTTTTCAAAATAAGAGCTTCTAGATGATGTTCCCAAACCAATCAAACCGCCAACATTATTGATAGCTTCAATATCATACACTTGCACACTAGGTTGATAATTCCATGCAAAACTATTAGCATAACAATAATTTAATGTGGTATCATTAGCATTACCAATTAAACCGCCTACATTGTCGTTACCTTTAATGCTTTGTTGAACTTGGTATATTTCATAATATACTTTTTCGTAAGTTCCATCTATATCATATCCTATAGCACCACCCACATTGTTATTGCCAATTACTTGTGCGTTGGAATAACTGTTAGTAACTTGATATTTAATACTTTTTTCAATTGTAATTGTGTCTACCGCATTATGACTTGAATTTGGGTCACTTCTTGATGTTGTTATTACGTTAGTATTTTCAACACCTATATTTTTACCAATCAAACCACCAATATTGTTAACAGTTAAAACGTTGGCACTATTATGACCCAAAATTTTTCCTGTAGAATAAACGTTAATCATTGTTCCATTCAATTGTTTAGTAGTTTCGTCAATACTTCCAACATTTTTGCCTATCACACCACCAATTGCACTATTATCTAAACTGTTATCTAAGTTATTAACATTTTCCACTTGAAGCACAATATCCGCGGTTGCACCTTGCTTGTCGTAATATACATCATATTCAACTTTGTTCACATCGTCATCACCGCTAACAATTGAACTTGGAATATTTGCGCCTATCAATTTTCCTTGATTTTCACCAATAACACCACCAAGTACCACTGTTGACGCGTTTGAGTTAGTTACATAAATATCTCCTTGAACACCTACTTGCTTAGTAAGTTTGGACATATCAATAGTTCCGTCACCTATGTTTAGCGCCACCATTGAACCTATGATATAGTTGTTGACATGGTTATTTGCATTAACTTTTCCACTAATTGTAATTGTTATATCTTTAATTAGCGCAGAGTTTTTACCAACAAGACCAATTAATATATCTATTAAGTCATCGTCAATATCTTTATTTGTCTTTGTTGAAACATAATTAATATCTATATGGAAATCAATATTTTCTAGCACCGCTAATCCATCATCATTTGCATTTAAAACTTTAAACAATGCCGGATTACTTTCATTTAGCATAATTCCATAAATTGAAAATCTATTGTCAGAATTTTCACGTTCTTTGAAAGATGAAATTGTTCCGCTAAATTTATCAAAACTAATTGCTTTACCGTTTAAATCAATATCGTTTACTAAAGCATAGTGCTTTGTGATTTCACCATCAGTGTCAACGTCATTAGATATTTTTTCAAAATCACTGCCACTAGCAATTAAATACGGACTTGCGATACTTCCGTCACTTACAATTATATCAACCATAATATATGAAGAATTATTTTGAATGTACAACATAGTATTAAAGTAATTAGTTATTGTTAACAAACTTGCATTAAGTTGGTCTTTTGCCACAATTATTAATTTTGCCTTACCTGCACTGGTTGCTTTTAGCAATCCATTGTCATCAATAGTTGCAATGCTATTAATTTGATATCCCGATGTGCTACACACTATATATTCAACACCACTGAACGATACTTTACCTTTGGAAGATGTTGTGGTGGCATCAATTGTTATTTGTTCGCCTACTTTTAAATTAATATATCCGTTACCAGAACTAAAAGTATTAATATGAGTATTTAAAACTACTCGTTCACTTAAAATAGGTTCACTAACCTCGTAATTGCAATATATTGGATATTGAACTCCAAATTGGTTAATAGTGGCAATTATTCTTCCAGCAAGTATTCCATTTAATGTTTTTCTATTGCCAAAAGTAAATTCCGCACTAGCATTATTAGATGAAACTGTATAATCACAAATCCCATCACCAATTCCTGTTCCTGAAGCAATCCATTTAATATCTACATAATCTAATATCGTTTCGCTATTATTGTTTAATTGTATATTTAATGTTTGTTGACCATATTCTTCTTTCAAATTTGAATTAGGAATACTATGATAATTGTACTTATACAACATTGTACTATCAAAAGTTGCTGAAGTTAGAGGTTCGTACACGTATATATAAATAGTTTTTGGAATTTCTACTGATTCACCTTTGTTTAGTTTGTAATATGAATAAGTATTTGCTTTGATTGTGTATGTTATGGCGACATAATTTTTAGTGTTAGTTTCAACATCAAACGAACCAATACTACTCGTTCGTATAATGTCATTGCCATCAGCATCTTTCGATGGTAAATAATTTGCGTAACTTTTGTTGCTAGTTTTGGTAGGGTTATTTACCATAACTGCTGTAACCTCTTGCCCACTAGTATTGACAAAATCAGAATTTGAAATATCTATATTTACTTTGTACTGATTTGATGTTGAAAGTATATATGTATTGTTTATATCCAAATCATCAATATCAACCTTTGTGTAATACAACTTGTTTGGATTAAATTCGTCACTAGATTTTACTTTAATATATTGACCACCAATACATTCGTAATAAGTAGTAGTACCCCAATCGTTTGGTTGTGTATTAAGTGGTTGATATTCGTATAGCAATCGCTCACCACTAAAGTCAGGGGCCGAAATTGTTACACTAACATCATTACCTTGCAACTGTTTATATACTTTTACACCTATAGTGCTGATTGTTCTTGGTTTTCCATCTTCAGCACCTTGTGAAATGTCAATAAAATAGTCACCACATTGTATGTCACCTGTTTTGCCCAATATGATTACGTTTTCATACCCAGTGTAGTTGGAACTATCAAAATCAAATGGATAATTGTTTATGTACTTAAGACCTTCGCCATAGTTTGAATACTTTGCAAAACCAATATTTACATTTTGAATAGATATATTTAAACCAATTACTTCAAGTTCGTCAGCAGTAAGAATAGTTCCATTTAAACCCAACACATCATATATACGTATACCATAAAAAGTTTGATTATTATCAAGCATATTAGGTTGGAAATAAAATTGCCAATCATTTCCCGCATCAGTTGGAACTTCTGACACTTCGCCATTGTTGGTAGTTATCATAATAGGTTCATATGATATGCTTTCAACCGTTCTTTGACGTTCAAAACTTAAATTATAAGTTATACAAGTTTTGTCAAAACCATGATTTTTAATATTATAACTTTGGTCATACACATTTTTAATCACTATACCAAAATTACCTATTTCCTTAGTGCCGGTAGTTTTAAGCCATTTCATATATATGGTATCTTGGATTTTTAAGCGCTCAGACACAAAATTGTCGCCATCTACGGTAAACGTAATTTCTCTACCGTCTTTTAGTATTGCTATTTGATAATTACCTTTTTCAAGTCCAGTTAAATCAGCGTCACTACCATTACTAGTTTTAATATAATCGCTTCTTGTATTATCAATTTGATAATATTTGCCCGAAACGAAGTTTGGACACTCATTATCGTAAACTTGTACATACTCTTTACTTGTGTTGTTATACGTATAGTAAGATTTCCAATTGTCACTCCAATCATTTGGTTGACTATCTAATCGAGTATAATTAAATTTAATGCGTAATAGATGCTTATTAATTGTGATTGTATAATACTTAAGCGCACTTAGTGTATTGGTGCTAAGTATATCAAATTTAAATGCTTGTCCTAACGAATTTGAATCATTTAAAGCAGTTGTACTTTTAAATGTATAATCATCTTCCTCTTCCTTTTCAACTTCAATCTTTTGACCATTATTAGTTGCTTTAAAACTGGTAGCACGCTCACCTACTGTGCAAGGAATGTTTATAGTAAATTCCTTAATATCCCCTACGCACGCTTTAGGAACAAAGTCCACTTTGATATATCCGCTACCAACACATGTACTAGTAGCAATTGCCCTTATACTACCAAAGTTTTTAGTTTCAAGTCGTAAAGCATCTATATCTGTACTAATATTAATTTCATACAATTCGCTAAATTTTGGATTAACTTGACTTAACGACTTTAAAATAGTTGCTGGAATGCCTTCACCTTGTATATCGTTTTCAACGCTAAGTTTAAAGTCAATCAACGCCGTACTATAATAGTCATATTCATATCTGCTTTGGTTTAACTCACGAGGTTTGTGCTCATCTGGATTGCTAATTAAAACTAAATCTTCCAATACATCATTATCATTTCCATGAGTGGTACTTGATACTACAATATCATCACTTTTCAACAAATCCGCAATACACACTTCAATTTCAACATTATGTAAAGTTGCTTCACCTTTTAGCGCCGAAACTGGATTAATAGTTATGGTTGAGTTACGGTCATAATTACTAGCAATTTCAATCACGCTTTTTACTGCTTCGGTAGTTCCTTTGCTTGAATCTTGAGGATTAGGAGTAAACACTGCTGTTTGGTTGTTACTTTTATCATAAGACACAACATTAATACCGCTAGGCAAATCCGTACCTTTAATTCGCCACAAAATTGTATCAGTGTAATTTTCAGGTTGACAATTTAATAATTTTTTGGTTGGAATTTCAATTCGCTTTACTACATTACTTGCAATTTCGTCTTCGGTAAATTGTGGCGACTCAACTACAAAATCTAAGTTGGCACTTTCAACCGTTTGCAACTTACGACCAATATTCAATGGAACACTAAAACTTTTGCCCGAACCTAAATGCGTGATTACCAAACTTGCACCTTCACCCGTTGGTTGCAAAGCCGAAACAAGAACTTCGCAATTATTTCCATCAATTATATGTTGAGTAGTAACTAATCCCGAAGGGTTGGATTCAATACTAATGTCGCCCCAAGATTTCGCACCATCTAATTCAAAATTTATAATTTGATGTGACAAACATGAACTCATCAACTCCTCGCCACCATTACATTTGCAATACGAATCCAAATCTAAAACTAGATTAATTTGTTCAACACTACATTCAATTTTTAAATCCTTATATCCGTCATTACAACTACAAAAAACAATGCTTGACACAAGCACCAAAAGCGTAGCAAATAATAATGATAATTTTTTCATAAGTACCCCTGTTTACGTTATTATGCGTAACTTTATATTTTTATATAATATTATTATAATATTTTAAATCAAAATAGTCAAACCATTTATTAATTAAAACTACAAAAAAATCGCCAATTTTAAAATATTAAAATTAATTAAATTTAAAATCTTTAAAAAAAAATAAATAAATTTTAAATTAAATCATTTTTATAACTTTTTGCTTAAAATAAGCGTATTTTTATTGTTTTTATTAATTTTATTTAATTTTTGATAATTTATTTTATTTATTTTTGAATTATTTTTTAATTTAAAATTTGTCCGTTTTTAATTTGTAGCACTTGACTAATTTGGATATATAAATTATAATATATACTAGGAGATAAAATATGAAAAAACATTTAGTTGCAATCTTAATTATAGTTTTAGTTTTGTCACTAACTGGAGTGGGAATTTGGTTGGTGGTTAGAAACAACAAAACTAAACCTTTATATCAATCAAATTGTGATTTTATTATTAGTGATGATGTTGATAATTTAACATCAAAAATGAATCAAGCACAAGGTTTGTACAACGTATTATTCCCAAGCGAAAATCGCATAACCACTTTACATAACATCATTGTAAAAATTGATGGTTTTGAAAAAGATTTAAATTCATATTTGTTGCTATCACAAACTTCTAACAAAGCATCAAAAAAATTAAGCAAATCTTACACCAATTTAATAAACGATCGTAAAATCTTAATTAAAAACTATGACGAATATATTACTCGTATGAACGGAAATCTTGATGCGGACGGCCCAGCAATCCAAGAGTTGTATGATGACCTATTTGGCAAAACCGTGACTTACTTAAGCAAATATAATGATTGTTTTAATTCAACCACTCAATATGTATTTAGCAAGGTTTATCAACCTCAAACCATTAAAAATGAATTATACACATTGTATTCATTAGGTGTAAGTAATTTGATAGACAATATTTCAAATTATCAATTTGGAGACCTTTCATTAATGTCAAAATTGCATAGTGCAATAAAATTATCAAATGGAAACATATATATTAAACAAGATGTTATTGGCGGTGAATTTAGCATGCAATCTTTAAATTTTCAAAAACATTTTAACAATAGCAACTTGTCAATATTGATTGACAATTTTCATACTTATTACGGATTACTAATCAATCCCGACACTGAAACGTCTAACGAAAAATTAGCAATTTATTATGCTAAACAAATTTTGGAGATATAATATGAAAAAAATTATTTGCACAATTTTAATATGTTTAATGTTTGGTTCATGCTTTGCTTTAGTTGGTTGTGGCGACAAAAAGGGTAATGTTAAAAACTTTTATTCATCTTACACAAATATTGCAAGCACAACCACTAATTTAACTTTGGTTGAAGCAACTGATATTTATCAAATTAAAACCAATAGTTACAAAATTGATATTAATTATTCTAAATCATCTATTTTATCAACGCTTGTTGAAAACAATTCTCAACCATACCACAAACTAAAATATTTTTATCAACAACTATTAGACGACACCCTTTCACCTTTATATTTTTTTGGTGAAGAGATTTCAAATAGTTCAAATATTAGCAACAAGCAAGCAACCAAATTAACAAAAGATTTGACAAATCTTGAGCAAGAATATAAAGATATTGACCATTATGTAGGAATATTAATAAATTCATTAAATGCCAATAACAACTCAAGCGATTTTACAAATTTAACCAATTTGAAAAAAGTGTTTGTACAATATGAACAAGCAATCAATAAAGCAACTGACTTATCAAACACTATTTGCAAAGTATATTTTGGCACCGTTGTAAGCAATCCAAACTACAACTATTCAACCAAAACATACACTCAACTAAATGAAGCGGATTTAACCAGAATGAGCGTTGACGTAAGAGCAAGAATGTATTATTACAAATCTGTATATGCAAATGTTTATAATCAATTATATGTAAAAGACGGCAACTTGTCCGAACAATTTGTTTCATACAACGCAAGTGCTCCCACTTATGAACCTTACACATCACTTAAAGGCATTATTAACCTAACTAGTAAATCTATGGAAAATTTGCTTAATAATAAGCAAAACATTTATAATGCCGCATTAACTTTATATAATCTTCAAAATTCATTTGGCAATGCCTATGACAATTTTATCACCGCAAGCAACAATATTAGTTACACTAAGTTAGACTCTTCAAGTTCTATTAACGACCTTAACTACGGCACTATCATCACCCAATTTAGCAATGGCATTGCGTATGATAGTTGCGAAATATTGCTAAACTTAACCACATTATTGTATTTATAAGGAGAAATTATGGACTATCAAAAATTAGCGGATTTACTTTATCCAAACACTACAAAAACAATACAAGATTATTTAAATATATACCCACCTCGCAATTTACCAGAAGGTGCCGAAGTTACACGTTTTGCACCTAGTCCTACAGGATACTTGCACATTGGTCACTTTTGTGGCGCAACCACCGATAAAATGCTTGCAAAGGCAAGTAATGGAATATTTTACATGCGTCTTGAGGACACTGATGCAAAGCGTACTATTGACGACGCCGACAAAGTTGCACTTCAAGTGCTTGAAAAGTTTGGAATAGTTCCTCAGGAAGGATATTTATTAAATGGACAAGTTGGAAATTATGGACCTTACAAACAAAGCGAACGTGTAGAAATTTATAACACTTTTGCTAAATACTTGGTTAGTATCGGTCGTGCTTATCCTTGCTTTTGTAAAAAACGTGAAAATAAAGATGAAATTTTGCAAGACCGAAACGAACAATTATTCACCTCAAACACCATTGAACTTAAAGACCCATGTAGAGATTTAACTATTCAAGAAGTTAAAACTCATCTACAAAATGGCGAAGAATGGGCACTACGATTTAAATCAATGGGCAAAAATGGCGAAACTTTTAAATTTATCGACGTAGCGAAAGGCGAACGCGTGCTTGCCAAAAACACAATGGACTATGTAATTGTTAAAAGCAATGGCGTACCAGTGTATCACCTAGGACATGTGGTTGATGATATACTTATGCACACCACAACCGTTGTTCGCGGTAATGAGTGGATGGGAACATTACCACTTCACGTTGAAATGTTTGAAGCATTTGGACTCCCTGCCCCTAAATATGTGCACACTTGCTTAATTATGAAACGTGATGAAGTTACTGGTAATATCCGTAAAATATCTAAGCGTTTTGACCCAGAAGCAGATATGCGATTTTATCTAACAAGCGGATATCCTGTTGAAGCAGTTAATCGATATGTTATGAACTTGATTAATAGCGGATATGAACCTTGGGCACTAGCAAATCCTAATGCCAGTTTAGACGAATACCCATTTAACCCTAATAATCTCACAACATCAGACCCTATGTTTGATATTGTCAAATTAAATGATATTTCAAAAACAGTTATTTCAAAGTACACAACCAATCAAGTTTTAGATTGCATACTTACTTGGGCAAAAGAATATAACACACACGATTATGAAATCATAAACAATAATACAGAACTATTTAAATCCGTGTTATCTATTGACCGCGAGTGTGAACGCCCTCGTAAAGACATTACAAAGTTTGATGAAGTAGTAAAATTGTATGAATATATTTTACCAGACTTCAAAGTTAGCGAAACTATTGACTTTGGCAATGTAAGTAAATCAAATTTAAAAGACTTTTTACTTGATTATACTCAAAATTACGTTGAAGCAATCGACAATACTGAATGGTTTAGCACCATTAAACAATTTGCACTAAAGCACAACTTTGCCGATATGAAGGACTACAAAAAATCGCCTGAAAGTTATGCTGGAAGCGTTGCTGACGCGGTTAAATTTGTGCGTTTTGCTATTACTGGAAGAACAAACACCCCAGAACTTTACACTATTATGAAAACCATATCCAAGGATATATGTATTCAACGCTTAACTCAATTTGCTTCAACTAATTTGTAACAAATTTAATTAAATATTGTATTATTTTAATATTGTATTTATGCTAAAAGTGTTATTTTAACAAAATTCTATCCATTGTAGATAGAATTTTTTATTAAATCAATTTTTAAAAACCCTATTGACATAATAATATATTTTTGTTATACTACGCATAGAAAGCATATATATTTATTAATTAGGAGGTTAATATGAGTAAAAAAGGTTATAAAAAAGGAAGTGCAAGAATTGTAGCGGCCGGCATTGCGGCGGGTGCTATTACTTTTACACTTATTGGGGGGAGTATTGCATATAAATTAAAAAATCAACCTGAAAATCCTTATAATGAAGATTTTGTTAGCGATATGTCTCCCAACAATCTTGTTGAAGAACCAACTATTGAAACTGAACCTAATTATGGAGACTATCAACCTGATGAAATTCTTCCAGAATTGCAACAACCAATCATTCCAGACGACTCAAAAGTAGATGAAATGGGTGCTGAATTTGGTGATGTTTTAGCATTATTAACCCAAAAGTGTAAGGATTATATTCAATCTACAACTGGTGGCAATGCCAACTCTTTAAAGGTTGCTAATTTTAATTCTATCAGTATTGACCGTTACACTGGCGAAGTTGCACTTGTTGGTCAACTTACTATTGGTGACAAAATTAATAATTACGTTGTTACAATGGATAGCGAAAATGCTTCTCTTAGCATTTATGGTTTATCTACTGAGGTAACACCTCAACAACTTATTGATGCAATGTATAAATATTTATCTAATAGCACTACCACTTTCACTCTTCAACTTAAGCAACATTTTACCCTTTCAAACGAAGCGGAAGTTATTAACAACATGCTTCAAACTCGCCTTGATGAATTAAACGCACTTAATTCAACCAATCCTGAAGTTTTAGATGAAATCAATCACTTAAACACTTTACTTCAAGATAACGCTGATTTAAATTTAATAGTACTACAAAACCCTCGTGAAGAACTAGATAATGGTTATAACTATTCATTTAGCGCAAATCTTCATACTGGTAAGTATTTATACACATCTAATCATTCATTTACTTCAAATCGTGTACTTACCACCAGTGCATTAAAACTTAATATTGAGCAATGCTTAGATGATGTAAATAGTTATGAAGTATCCGTGGTTGAAAGCAATGCCGTTAACCAAGCATTATATATTGTTAGCAAAAACTTTACTTCTAACAATAAAAATGAAAACACTTTATTAAAATAATAAAAAAATGACAACTTTTAGGTTGTCATTTTTTATTGTTATCCACATATATTAGTCAACTTTGTACCAATACACATCTGCGGTTAGCAATGCCGTTGCATTGGCACTACTTATGTCAGTTGTAAGTCCTTCAACTTCCGCACCATTGGTGTATCCATTCCAATCAGTTTCACTAGCAACCGTAAACCATGTGCTAGTATCTCCAAATTTAGCATTAACAAGTCCACTACCGCTAAATACATTTGTACCCATTTGAGTTACGCTTGCTGGGATAGTTACACTGGTTAAACTATAACAATTATAAAAAGCACCATTTCTTATTGTTGTTAAACCGTTTGGCAAAGTTATACTTGCCAAACTTTTGCAATAATTAAATACATATGTTCTAATTATTTTTAATGTTGTTGGTAATTTTATATTTGATAAATTCGTACAACTACCAAACATATAATCATTTAAATATTCTAAACTTGTACCACTTAAATCAATACTTACAAGACCACATCCATTAAATACGCTGCCACCAGTATGTGTTAATTGTGAACATCTACTCATATCAACATTTATTAGATTAGTACAAGTATGGAATGCCGACCCAGCAATATAAGTCAAACTACTAGGCAATATAACACTAGTAAGTTGTGTACAACTATGGAATGCACCTGTACTTATATTTGTTAAACTTGTACAAGCACTTAAATCAACACTTGTTAATGACGCAAAGTCCTTAAATGCATTTTCGCCAATATTTTGCAATCCAAGTGGGAACTTAATACTTTCCAATGTTGTAGGGAAAATTCCCGAAGGAATAGTAGTAATACTTGTATCGGTTAAATCAATTTCCTTTAAACTACTATAACTTGTAAACGCACCATCACTAATAGTAGTTAAAGTTTGAGGCAACTTAATACTTTGCAAACCAGTAGCACCCAAATCACCAATAGTAGCAATCTTAGTCCCACTCAAATCAATGTTGGTTAAACCAGGTATATAAAAAGCGTTAAATTCAATTGTAGTTAAATTTGTATATTTACTTAAATCTAAATTAAATAAGTTTGTACCAGAAAATGCAAAAGTTCCTATAGTTATTATATTTTTAGGTAAAATAATATTTGATAATTTAGCACAACCTTCAAAAGTATAAGTTTTTATTTGGGTTAAATTATCACAACTATTTAAGTTTATGCTGGTTAATTCCATACAACCTGAAAAGGCGTATTCCCCAATATTATTCACAGTAGATGGAATTATCACACTAATCAAACTAGAACAACCTGAAAAGGCATTATTTCCTATCTCAGTTAAGTTTGCACACTTACTTAAATCAATATTTTTTAAGAACATACAATTAGAAAAAGCATAATCACCTATAGTTGTTACATTGTTCAAATTTGATATATTGGTTAAACTTGAACAACCCATAAATGCATTGTCGTCTATAGTTGTAACACTATATGGAAGAAGTACAGTAGTTAAACTTGTACAACCCATAAATATTGAATCGCCAACAGTTTGCAACTTTAAACAATTACTTAAATCAATTTCTAACAATCCTTCACATTCATGGAACGCATATGTTGAAATTGTAGTTAAATTTTTACAATTACTTAAATCCAAACTAGTCAAATTATAATTTCTCATAAACGCATTAGCATTTATAGTTGTTAAATCTACACAACTTGAAACATCAACATTTGTAAGGGTATTGCCAAAAAATGCACTTTCACCTATTGTTGTAATAGTTGAAGGCAAATTCACACTAGTAAGACCCCCACTTATAAAAGCTTGATTTCCAATACCAGTAACTGGCGCTTCGCCATTTGTGCCATCATCATATATTGTTGGTATTACTAAATCGGCAATGCCAGGATCATCTGTTACACTATAACTTCCATTGCTATAGGTCATACAACTGGTTGAATTTAGTGGGAAGTTATGGAAACGGGCAAATAGTGGTTCGCCTTGGGTTTCGCGTGGAAAGGTAGCAAGTTTAGTAAAGTTTTCGTCCAAGAACCATGCGTCAAAGTTGTAGCCTGTAGGCGCGGTTGGTGTTGCTGGTTCTGGCAAATCTTGACCTTTAACAATAGTTTCGGTTGTGGTTACGCCATTGACGGTGTAACTAATTGTGCCCGCATTACCAAAGTTCCAAGAAATAGTTGTAGTAAAGTTAAGTGGAAGAGTTGCATCACTTGGAGATACAAGCACGTAAATATAAATATCCGCGTCCTTAGTGTCGATAGTTTGAGCCTCAAACTTAGTTTGCGAAGTTGTTGTGCTATCAAAAGTTAGCGGAGTGCTTGAATACACATAACTAATATCAACACCTTCAATTTCTTGCATTGATTGCAAGGTTACCGCCATAGTTTGTTCTACGTTGCTAGGTCTACCAAATATATATTCATACGCCTTAACTGTAGCGGTATTCTCCGTAGCCATAGAACTTGGCATATAGTTAAAATCAATTGTTGTTTGATTTGTTCCAACCAATTCGATTTGACCCGCTTGATAGGTGTAAGTGGTAGGTTTTTGCACATTTCCCTTATCCAATGCTGGAGTTGTAGGAGTTGAATTATCTGTTTTTTGAATGCAAATAATACCTGTAACAAGCGCAACAAGCATTGCTACAAATACACTTACACTTAATATGATTTTCTTTTTTATACCCATATCTTATCCCCCGCAATTATTACAAAAAATAACAATTGTCCCTTAATACATTTATTTTAACAATTTCCTTTATAAAAGTCAAAACATTTGTAATAGTTTTTGCTATTTTGTCGAAAAATATTTAACCAAATTCACACATACAAAACTTATTATGTTTGCAAGGTCAACATGTTGATATATTTAAAACATTATCCTATTGAATGGGCGAAGCGCGCAACCACGTTGCACAAAATGCGAATGCATTTCAAGAAACTATTGTTTCTGCTTCGCCACAAATCATACAATTGAACATGGTATATGCCTAAAATAAAAAATTAAGCGAATTAATCACTTAATTTATCATTTATTTAATTTTGTAATATTAAAACTCATAGCATGCCAACGATTTGATTAATTATCTATAATATTAATTGCTATATTTAACCTTTAAGCCAGATACATTCCACTCCCAACTAATGTCGCTCGGTCGGTATGACATAAGACTTTACTTAGTTTCGTCCAAATATGTTGCCATCATATCCGCGGTATGAAAAATCATTGCATTAGGAAACTTGTAATACGCGTCCGCCAAACCATATGAACCGCCTCGCACTCTATCGTCAAAACCGCCTCCATGCCAATTGATTGCCATCGCTTCTTCGCGAGTAAGTTTGATAAAACTTCCCACAATATACACCGACTTTTCACCATGACCATAAGGCAATCTATCTTCAATGCTATAATATGGAACTTGTATCCATTGCCCATCAACCTTTACATTGCGGTAATCAACCTTGTAAAAATCTACCTTACACACATCATGCAAAAGTGCAATAATTGCCACACTTTCCATTGAAATTTTACTAGTAAAATCATCACCGTATTCCATAGTCAAAAGTCGAACATAGCGGTCAAAAACTTTTAAACTATGCTCACACAATCCACCCTCAAACGCCGAATGGAATTTGCTTGATGCTGGCGCGGTAAAAAAGTCGCTATTAATCAACCAATCCAACAAATTGCCCGCACCCTCACGCGTGATATATTTATTAAAAATTTCAATAAATTTTTCTTGATTTTCTTCCAATTCTTTTTCGTCTAACATAATTTTTTCCTATTTTAAATATTTTTTTATTTGCCTAATTTATTTTAATAATTATTTTTAATTTTATTTAATCGCATGTATTTAAATATTTTTTATATTTATTTTTTTATATTTATTTAATTTTATTTTGAAAACATTGCTTAAAAATAGTATTTTATTTAAATAATTTTATTTTTTTATTATTTTTAAAATTAAACATTATTTAAATTTTCTAATTTCAAAATCATTCATATTAATATAACCATCAAAGTTTGCAAACTTTAATTTTTCTAACATCGAGTTCATATTTTTAGGTCTTAAATATGTTGATACAGCATATCTATCCATCAAAACTTGCTTTTTATCCAGCACTCTTGTGTACGAGTCTTCCTTATCATAAATTAGTGCAATTTTCAGTTTATCTTTTTTCATTTTGCCTTGCTCACTTAGTATGATTAACACGCGTTCAAATCCAATCGAAAAACCAACCGCTGGAACATCAATTCCAATAAGTTTGCCAACCATTTTGTCGTAACGACCGCCACCACCAATAGCACCTTTAAATCCTTCGGCATATGCTTCGTAAATTGTGCCAGTGTAGTAACCTTGACCACGAATAATTGATAGGTCAAATTCACATTTTGCTTTATATCCTACAACCTCGTTAACGGTGTTAATAATTGTTTGGATATCTTCAATGTCTTTAGCGTCCGCGCCATATTTAATCGCCTTACATAGCCCACCAAGTTTAATATCCTCAATTGCGTCCATTAATTTAGATGTATAGATTGTTTGGCAAGTCTTTTGTGCAATTTCTTCCTCAACCCCACTAATGCCAATCTTGTCAAGTTTATCTAGCGAGATACATATTGAGTTGATATCTTCATCTTTAAATCCACAATGTTTAATGATAGAGTTCAATATCTTACGACTGTTCACCTTTATAGTTACATATTCAAGTCCAAGACTAATAAGGGTGTTGATTGATGTAAGTATAATCTCAGTTTCCGCATTGATGCTACTATCACCAAATATATCAATGTCGCATTGGATAAATTGACGATTACGTCCCTTTTGTGGACGCTCCGCCCTAAATGAATGCCCAATTTGGATTGCCTTAAATGGATTAGGTAATTTTTCACGATTGCATGCGTAAAACCTAGCAAGAGGCACGGTAAGGTCGTAACGTAAACCCTCTTCCACAATATCCTTTTCACATAGATTTGGTTTGGTTAAATCAAGTTTGTCACCACGCTTAATTGTCTTAAACATAAGGCGAAGATTATCCCCACCTTCACTACTATCAAGTAACGACAAATTTTCAAGTATTGGCGTTTCAATCAATGTAAATCCATTGTCTTGATAACTACGCAATATCTTTTGCTTAATAATCTCACGATTTTCCGCCTCAATTGGAGGATAATCATATGTCCCACGTACGGGCGTAACTACTTTCATATTCTACCTCTATTTAAATTTTTTCAATTAATAAATGTCATACCAACCAAGTGGCAATGCCACGCGTAGAGTACATCTCCGTCATTGAGTATTTTTCACACATTCAATATTTATTATAAATAATTATCCCACCCTTGTCAACCACTTAACTAAATTTAACCATACCTAAATAAAAATCATAAAGTATATTCTTCCAATACGACACCATGATATCAGATTTAAATAATAATTATATTTAACTCCAACTACTCGCATAACAAAAAAGCAACATCTTAAAGATATTGCTCTTTTTATGTTATTTAGTTTATTCATGGTAATGTTGTATAAACATTATCTGCATAATATGATACATAAGTACGTCCACTATCAAGGATTCCAGCAACAAAACTGAAATTTGATAAATTATATACTGTTTTTAAATTTGTACATCCATAGAAAGCATAATCCGATATTTTTGTTACATTGGATGGGATTGTTATACTTGTTAAACTACTACATCCCCAAAAAGCATTCTTCCCTATCGTTGTTAAATTATTACATTTGCTTAAATCTACACTTGTTAAATTGATACATTGGTAGAATGTATAATTTCCTATCATTGTTGTTCTACTATCTAGGGTGATACTTGTTTTAGTTTTATCACTTAAACGTAGCGCTATATAATCTGTTTCACTATTTTTATAATAATCTACTCCATCTATGGTTACTAACTTACTTTCATCTCTTGGTCCATTTACTACTATAGCGGCATAATATGCTACATATCCATTTAAGGAACTTCCCGCTTTTATATTCAAACTGGATAAATTATATATCTCTACCAAATTATTACATTTGTCAAACGCCTGACTATCTATTGTTGTTAAACTTGAAGGTAGGGTTATGCTGTTTAAATTATAACATTGATAGAAAGAACATTTATCTATTGTAACTAAATTTGCACAATTACTTAAGTCAATGTTTATTAATTTAGTATAATTATAAAATGCGTATTTATTAATTGATATTGTTCTATCATTTAATGTAACATGTGTTTTAGTTATATCTACTAATCCGATTGCTATATAACTACTATCACTCTCCTTATAATACCTTACTCCATCTATTGTTGTAAATTTACTTTCTTCTAAACTAGTATACACTTGTAAGGCATAACAACCAACATATCCATTATCTTCACTTCCTTGAGTTATAGTTAAATTTGATAAGTTAAATACTTCTGCTAATGCATAACAATATTGGAAAGCATTATTCCCTATACTTATTATACTGCTTGGAATTGTTATACTTGTCAAACTGTAACATTGATTAAATGTATTACTTTCTATAGTTGTTATTCCTTCTGGAATTGTTATACGTTTTAATGTTTGACAATTTTTAAACGCACCCGCTCCGATACTTGTTACACTTGATGGTATATTTACACTGATTAAATTATGACAACTAGCGAAAGTAGAGGCTCCTATTGTTTTTAAACTTGTACAATTTGTTAAATTTACATATGCTAAGTTGTCACAATATGAAAAACACTCTCTCTCAATTGTTGTTAAATTTATACAATTACTCAAATCCACATTAATCAAACTTGTACAACCACTAAAAGTATTTTCATCTATAATATTCAAATTTTTACAACCACTCATATTTACACTTATTAATGCGCTGCAATCGCTGAATAAATATCTTCCTGTTATAGTCAAATTTGCACAACTGCTAATGTCTATACTTTTTAAAATTTGATTTTTGTGAAAAGCATAATTTCTTATTAAAGTTGTTCTACTATCTAGGGTGATTCTTGTTTTTGTATTATCACTTAAACGTAGGAATCTATAATCTGTATCACTATATTTATAATAATCTACTCCTTCTATGGTTACTAACTTACTTTCATCTCTTTCATGTTTTGCTACCACTCCAGCATAATATGCCAAATATGAATTCCTTGTATCTTGTTCTCCTTGCTCAAAAGATATACTAGATAAATTATATACCTCTGCCAAATTATAACAACAATGAAAAGCACCCATACCTACGCTAGTTACATTTTCTGGAATTGTTATATTTGTTATATTGCCACATTGATAGAAAGCATTACTTCCTATTGTTGTTAAACTATTTGGCAAAGTTATAGTTGATAAAGCACTACAATATTGGAAAGTATATGTTCCTGTGTTTGTAATAGTATTTGGAAGTTGGGCATTGGTTAGACCTGAGCAATAACTAAATAAGTAACCAGGTAGTGTGGTTATGCTGGTACATTTGCTTAAGTCAGCCTTAATTAAACTTGCATTGTTAGCAAAGGCATAAGGACCAAGGGCTGTTATTGAACTTGGTAATACAACATTGGTGATTGTGGTGTATCTAAATGCTTGGTTACCAATTGTGGTTAAACTGGTGCATTTGCTCAAATCTCCAACTGACGATAGTTTTGCGTAAGAGAAAGCATTGATACCAATACTAATTAGGTCAGTACATTTACTTAAATCACCTACTGAGGTTAGTTGTGTGCAATTATAGAATGCATATTTACCTATTGAAGTAACTTTGGTTGGGATAATAGTTTTAATTAAACTTGAACATTTATTAAATGCATAGTCGCCTAATGTGGTAAGTTCGTTAGGCAATACTAGATAGGTAAGACTGGTACAACTATCAAAAGCATTTGCGCCAATAGTGGTTACATTTTTAGGAATATTAATGCTATACAAACTGCTACAATTACGGAATGCACTTGCTCCTATACTTGTTAAACTAGCACAACCATTTAAATTAATATCTTCAAGCGCCACGCAATTGTAAAACGCATTTGCCCCAATACTATCAATCCCGTAAGGCATTGTAATACCCGTCAAACTGCTACAACCATAAAACGCACTATCTCCAATACTGGTTATACCACTATGTAAACCAACCTCTTGCAAATTTTCACAACCATAAAACGCACGACCTCCAATACTGGTCAAGTTTTTACAATTACTTAAATCAATACTAATTAAATTATTACAATTAGAGAAAGCATCATTTCCAATAGTTTCCACACTACTAGGAATGGTTATACTTGTAAAAATATCACAAGCAGCGAAAGCAGAATCTCCTATCGTTGTTAGATTAGTACAACTAGTTAGGTCTATACTTGTTAAACCACACCAATCGAATGCATAATCTCCTATTGTTGTTAGATTAGTACAACTAGTTAGGTCTACACTTGTTAAACTAGAATTATCGAAAGCATAATCTCCTATTGTTGTTATAGTGCATGGCATTGACACACTAGTTATGTCACACCCCGTCGTCATATCATCACTAAATGCATAAATTCCTATACTTGTTACCCTTGCTTCACCATTAATTCCATCGTTATATATGGTTGGGATTACAATATTAGTGATACCAGTATCATAAACATAATCATATCCACTACCACACCAATTTTCATCAAAATAATCATCATTACTAAATACATATTCGCCATCAACATAATGGATATATTTAGTGGTATTTGGGGTTATATTATGAAAACGAGCATAAAGGTTGCGGTTGCTTTGTAGTGGGAATGTGGCAAGTTGAGTAAAGTTTTCGTCCAAGAACCATGCGTCAAAGTAGTATCCGTCTGGCGCGGTTGGAGTGGCGGGTTGTTGCATTTCTAGACCATCAACAAATGTTTGAGTGGTTGTTGTGTTGTTGACATTGTTTTTAATCTCAATAGTTTTTGCTACGCCATAATTCCACACAACGCTTGTACTAAATGTAACTGGAACGGTTGCGTCGGTTGGGGTAACCAATATGTAAATATATTTATTGCTACCCTTGGTGTTGATTGTTTGGATAGTATAATCGGTTTGACCTGTAATGGTGGTAGATGTATCCAACGGAGTATCACTATAGGTGTAACTAACATTTACGCCCGTAGTGTCAATACTTTTTAACTTAACCGCCATAGCAACGTCCATAGTATTACCAAATATATATTGATATGCGATAGTGGTGGCGGTGGTATCCTCGGTAGCATTTGCACCTGGAACATAATTATAATTAATTACATCATCACCATTTTTAACCACTACTTCACCTGGAAGATATGTGTATGTGGTAGGTTTTTCATTATCAATATCAACCACTTGACCCTTATTGGTTGGAATTTGTGGTGGAATTGAATGGTCCTTATTAATATTGATTAATCCAATAGCAAAAGCAACAAGCATTGCAAATGCTACGCTTACACCTAATATTATTTTTTTTCTTATACTCATACTCATTCCCCTTTTTACCGCTATTTGTAAAATTATGGATTCCAACTTTAGTTGGATTTGCTCGACTATAATAATTTGATACATTAATTTTAACAATTTGAATATGATTTGTCAAAACTTTTTTAACACTTTGCAATATTTTTCCCAAATTTGTCGAAATTTATTTGTTTTGACACTAATATATGCGACAAAATCTACCCATTACGACAAAATTTTATATTTCCTTGTTGCGCTAAAAGATATTGTGTGATATAATGAAGGCATGAAACTAAATATTTTAAAGTCTTTAAATCTAAAACACGCAATCGACAACACTATCACCACTATCAAGCAACTTGGTGATAATGATATTTGCGTGATTGTACCAGACAAATTAAGTGCAACAATGGAAAAATTAATTTTTGAAAAGTTGGATATTGAATGTAGTTTTAATATCAATGTTTCCACACTTAATAGATTAAGTAAAAATATTTTGGCGGAAACACACGCTAAATATCGCACAATTTCCAAGATTGGTGGCATTATTTTGCTTAAAAAAGTGCTTAATGAAAATAAGGAACTTATTACAAGTTTTAAAAACGACAAACATTCGTATCAATATAGCAACGAAATTTACAAAACTTTATCACAATTAAAGGCATGCCAACTATCAAGTGACGAATTATTAAAGTATGAGTGCGAACTTAAACCTTTGCAACAAAAAATAAATGACCTAGGCAATATCATGCAAATATACAACGAGGCAAAAACGGAAATGTTGGACAACTCGGATACTTTGACACTTACTTGCATGATGTTGGACCGTAGCGAAACGGTTAAAAACACCTACTACATTTTTGTAGGTTTTGACGATTTTACTTCACAAGGTTATCTTTTGATTGAGCGCTTGCTTAAATGTAGTAAAGGCGTGTATGTAAACACCTACACCTCAAACAATTTTAACAAAAATATCTATTATCAAGATGTATTTTATAGATTGCTTGCAATGTGTCAAATTTTAGGCGCTAAGGACAATATTATTGAATATCCTTATGTTGATGATACTATTCACACCTATTTAACTCGCAACCTATTTGCGTTTAACAAACTTAACTTTATCACTCAACCTAACACCATTAGGTTATATCAAGCACAAAATATTGTGGACGAACTTGAGTTTATAGCACGCGACATTCGTCAAAAAGTTTTAAGTGGCGCAAGATATCGCGAATTTGGACTTGCCGTATATAATTTAAATGCATATACCGAAGTTATTAAGCAAGTGTTTAACAAATATGACCTTTGCATCTACTTGGACGTACAAAAAGGCTTTTCATCTACTTGCGTGTATAGATTTTTTACAAACTTGTGGCAAATATATGCTAAAAACTACGACACTCTTAATTTGATTGAACTTATCAATAGTCCTTTTATAGTATTGCCCGAAATTCACAAAGCAACAATAATTAAAACTATCAAGCAATTTAACTATCGTGGCAATTTGGAAAAACTAGATTGCAAAGATGAAGAAATAAACCAGTCAGTTGACAGTTTGCACAAATTTTTAACCACATACAAGTTGGATACAAATTCAAATATTGACACTATTATTGAGTGGCACAATACCATAATTGAACAATTAAATATGGTGGAAATTGTAGCAAATTTAACGGGAAAACTTGATGACGCTTACGATCAAAAAATTATTGCACAAGCAATAAAGTCTTCTAATCAATTGCTTAATGAAATCAAGGAATTTTACCCTAACGCTATGTTAAGTGAAATTTTGGATATTTACACTCAAGCGGGAGTGGAACTTGCCATATCTCCACTACCTTTAAGTGCAGATTGTATTCAAGTGATTGACGCAAATGAAATTTTGACCAATTTTGACAATCTTTACATTGTAAATTGTTCTTCCTCCACCGCTCCAAGCATTCTTCAAGATGTGGGAATATTACTTGACAAGGAACTTACTTATGTTCAACTTTCACATAACATTGAACCAACCATTGCCCGTATGAACCGTTTGAACAAATTTAAGTTGTTTAATAGTGCATTAATGTTTAACAAAAATTTGTGCGTATCAATGAGTTTGTCCTCACCTAGCGAAACCAGCACGCTTGTAACCGAACTAAAATCACGAATATTTACGCAAAATGACAAACATGATGAGGCGAATATTGGATATATTTATCCTTATCAAATTAAAAGTGATAAAATATACACTCCGCTAAGTGTGTGGGATTTGGTTGAGTATGCGTATACTAACAAAATTGACTTAAGTCAAAAGGTTAAAAATCTTATCGAGAGCACTAATATACAAACCAACCCTACCGACATTACTATAGATAAAAATTTGTGTAGCATTAATGAAATTTCGGCAAGTGCTTTAGAAAACTATTTCCAATGCCCGTTGAAATATTTCTTTAGTTACATATTAAAATTAAAAGAACCCGTTTCTAGTGAAATTGAAATGCTGGATATTGGAAATATATTACACGAACTTGCTTACTTTTACTATTTATGCAAAGACCGTTTAACGCTTGATATAAATAAGTTTTGTAGCGAAACAATTAAAAAACTTATTGAAAAAGACGAAAAGTTAGTTCAACACATCAACAATCCAATATTGATTAATCTAATAGCGGAGGCCGAGCGTTTTATTTTGCATTTGCGCAACTTAGATAACAATAGTGAATTTGTTCCTACATATTTTGAAAAATCATTTGGTGCAAATAAATCACTAGACGCTTTACCTTTAACCGACAATATTAGTTTGAAAGGAAAAGTGGATAGAATTGATATTTATAATGAATATTTTAGAATTATCGACTATAAATCGGGCAATGCCGACGCATCTCTTGATGAGTTGTATTATGGCAAAAAACTTCAACTATTTTTGTACGCTTTAGCAATACAAAATGCAACTGATAAAAAAATTAGTGGAACATTTTACTTGCCTATAAAAAATGTAGTAGAAAAAATGGATAGTGACGACAATATATACAAGTTGATCGGATTTTATACTGACGATAATGATTTAATCAACGCTTATGATATTAACCTTGAACCAAACTCAAAAAGTGAATATGTAAATATAACCTTAAAAAAGGACGGAACTTTATCTAAACGAAGCGACAAAGTATTGTCACCAAGCGAAATGGAGCGCTTAATGGAATATTCCAAAAATGTATCCATTAAGGCATTGGAAGAAATGTGTTGTGGCAATTTTAAAGCATCTCCTTTAAAGTTTGACAAAACCACTTCCGCTTGCACTTATTGCCCATATCTAACCCTATGTTCAAAGTCAAGTAATAGCATTCCTTTTAGGGAAATTGGCGAAATTAATATCAACAGTTTTACAGGAGATTAAGATAATGAGTAAAAGTTTTGACCCTCAACAACAAGCAATATTAGATAGCACCGCTCAACGACAATTAGTTAATGCGGGTGCTGGCAGTGGAAAAACTACTGTAATGATACAAAAAATTGCGGATTTGTTGTTAAATAACAAAGTAACTACTAATGAATTGTTAGTAGTAACTTTTACTAATCTTGCTTCAATTGAAATGCGTGAAAGACTGGTTGCTAAAATTAGTGAAGAGTTAACAAAATCAACTGACGAACAAGAAAAAACTCGCATTCAAAATATACTTGACGGAATTGAAACTGCATCTGTTGATACAATTGATGGATTTTGCTCAAAAATGCTTAAAAAATACTTCTATCAAGCAAATCTTGACCCCGAAATTAAAATAATATCATCATTTAGTCAAGAATACTACATCAATAAAGCATTGGACTTAGCAATTAAAAAATTTAATGAAGCAAATGAAAAAGATTTGATTGTGTTGTGCGATATTTTTGAAAAAAAATCTAGAAGTTTAGATAGTCTTAAGGAAAATTTATTAAAAGCATTTAATTATTGTGTTTGCCAAAAAGATTATGACAGTTTTTTAAACAAAATTTTGCCACAATACAAAGACTTAAACTCTACTTCAGCATGTTATTTAAATAAACATATTTTTAACAACATAACCGAAAATGCTAACCAAATTTTAAAATTACTACCAAATTTTACCGATTTCCCTAAATTGCATAAAATGATGGATTGTTTTTGTTCTCATTTAATTAAAGTTAGTGATACCGATTTAAGCACAACTATCAACATTTTAACTCAATGCGAAATGTACAACTTGCAACGCACCGAACATATTAAGGATAATTTTGACTATGACAAACTAAAATTCCATGCTGAAAATCTTAAGAAATTAATTAATGACACTAAATTTTTACATAACTTGGATAAATTTGCACTTGATAACATTTCTCATCATCTAACAAGTTTTGTCGAACTTCTTAAATTGTTTATCCACACTTATGCAAATCTAAAACGTGAAAATGGCGTAATGGACTTTAGTGATTTGGAACGTAAAATGCTTGATATTTTGCAAAACGAAGCGATAATAAAGGATTTTCATGATACTTATAAATATATCTTTGTTGACGAATATCAAGATATAAATCCTATGCAAGACGAATTGATTAACACTCTACTAAATAGTTCTAGCAATCTATTCCTTGTGGGCGACGTTAAGCAAAGTATTTATGGATTTAGGCAATCAACTCCCGAACTATTTATTCAAACCTACAAAAATTACAAGCAAGACTCTGCGCTTGGCACTGCGTTTGATATGAAAATTAATTTTAGGTCTGCGCCTCAAATTTTGGAGTTTAATAATGACATCTTTTGCAAACTAATGACCGAAAAAGATGCAGATATTGACTATTCTGGCACGGGCAAATTTGCACCACGCAATCATGATTTCCCTACCTCACGTGCCGTTGAAATATATGCCATTAACACCGACAATCAACCAGACCAATTGCCTATCCAAGGAATATATAGCGTTAAAAATCACCGCAACCCTTTAAACATTTGCGACCCAGACGAATATGAAATCCACTTGGTAATAAACAAAATCAAGGAATTGATTGGAAGTGAAATTTACGACTCAAAACTTAAAGAAAACCGAACAGTAGAATATAGTGATATTGCTATTCTTAGTCGTGGTATTGTTAATGAAAAAGTTCAAAACCTTGCAAAAACGTTAACTAAACACAACATTCCTATCAATATCAACAAAAACACCAATGTTAAAGATAGCGAAGGTGTTAATAAAATTTTGGCAATACTAAAAATCCTCAATTTTACCGCTAGCGATATTGATTATGTATATCTATTTACAAGTCCGTTAATAAATTTAACATATGAGGAAATATTAAATATTTACACTAATCATAACTTGAATTTGCATGACAATCTAAACCAGTACGCAAACACTTGCAATGATAATTTAAGTATTAAAATAAAATATGGTTTTAATTTGTGTGATGAATTTAGAATTATAAGTTCTACCATGAATGTAATTGAACTAATTGAAACTATTTTAAACAAGTATCACTTACGTCAACACTTAATTGCAAGTGATAAGGGGTATGAACAATTAAATATTTTAGATGAATTTTTAAATTCGTTATCTAATGAGGAAAAAAATCTATCAATATCCAAATTTATTGATTTGATTGAAAAAAATCTAAACTCAAGCAACCAAATTGTGGCACGCGATAGCATTAATAGTGTTACTATTCAAACCATTCACGCAAGTAAAGGTCTTGAATATCCTATTGTAATACTATTTAATTGTGGACAACAATTTACATACCTCAACGAACATAATGAATTAAACTTTGACCTTGACCTAGGCGTTGGCATGCAATATTATGACCTAACTTCGCGTAAACGCCTAGAATCCCCTACCCGCTATGCAATAAAGTTAAAGAATAAGGAGAAGGCGTATAAGGAAGAACTACGCCTACTATATGTTGCCACCACAAGAGCAAAAAATAAGTTGATAATAACTGGGTGTTGTAGTGATGACAAATTAATGCAAAATACTTTAAGCAAGGATTGCTTTATTAATCTAATACTATCTGCATACTATGGTCAAATCAATGCACACCCACTTGCTAGTGAATATGATTTTACTAATTGTCATATATCCTTGTTAAATTATGTAAACATTGATTATATTGAAAAGCAAAATGAAAATAAGTCATTGTGTAACGATAATTTAATTGAAAATAATATTAACTTTAATTATCCTTATATGGAAGAAACTAATATCTCAATCAAAAACAATGTAACCGCAATATCTCGCACACTAAATGATGAGTATAATATTGCTCCAGTTAGACTAAATTTAAATGAAAACTTGCAAGCAACTACCGACGATTTGGCACAAATTGGAACTCAATATCACAATTCACTAGCAAACATCGACTACTCTTGCCCTTATATATATCAAAATGAAGATAATGATATTGACCAAAACTTAATCCAACTTGCCCACACCAAAATATCTCCTATTGCAAAAGGTTGTATCAAACAATATAACGAAAAGCAATTTATGATGTATGTCCCATATAACGAAATATATAAGGATAGTAATGTTAGTAGCAAAATATTGGTTCAAGGTATTATTGACTTAATATTAGAGTTTGACACCCATGTAATACTTATCGACTACAAATATTCATCATCGAGTATCAAAACTTTGCGTGAGCGTTATCACACTCAACTTGAATTATACAAACTTGCTCTAGAAAAAGCACTTAAAAAACCAGTAACCCAAAGTTATATCTACAGCATTAAAACTGGCGACCTTGGATAAACTAATTAATATTTACTTAAACCTCCAAAAAAAGATTTAGACTAACAATCTAAATCTTTTTTTGTAATACTATTTGTGATTTTAATTGTTGATAAAACTTTAATCAATCAAATATTATAGCAATAATTATTTGCAAAAGTTTTAATAATTTTGTATAATAGGGTTATGAAAAATAGAAAGTTAAACATATTTGACGCTGGGATTGCGTTTGTGATAGCATTTATACTAGCACAATTTACTTCCGCTATAGGAGTAACAATTACTCAAGTTATTATGGAAATATGTGGCAAATCCGCCACCCAAATTTCAACCTTTTGGGACACTGCATTTGGATACTTATTGCAAGCAATATATATGAATGTTGCATTTGTTTTAGTGTTTATTTATTACTATAAAAAAAGAGACCATCAATCCATACTTCAACAACCAACACAACACACTAAAAAATATGTGGGCATTTGCATATTAATTGGAATTGCCACAATGTTTTTACTATCTGGAGTGCTTAATTATTTTCAATTGCTTGTGGACAAACTTGGATTTACATCAACTTCATTATCCTACGAATTAAACTCACCTAAAAACTATTTAATATCCCTGGTGTCGCTTGCATTAATTCCTGCGATATGTGAAGAATTAATATTTAGGGGCGTTATTACTAGTGCATTAAAGCAAAAAGGACAAATATTTGCCATTGTGCTTAGTTCAATAATGTTTGCAATGTTCCACTTTTCGCCAAGTCAATTGATTTATCCTATATGTTTTGGATTGATTTTAGCGATAGTATATTTGCGCACCAATAATATTATTTTCCCAATATTATTGCATTTTATAAATAACGCACTAAGTCTTAGCATACAATATTTTAGTAGTGACACAACTAGCGTGTTTACTCACTCAATGTCAAATTTAATTTATGCAATAATCACTTTTGCAATTTGGATTTGGATTATATGTTACTTGTTTAATGACTTTAAAAAACACAATTTAAACAACCCATCTTCTAACACTAGTGTCACAAATGATAACCAATACAACCAATCAAGCGACATCTTAACCAATCAAACTAGTGATAGCACCACTCAATACAATGTCAAAACTAATAATATGGTGTTGTATGGTTCGATTGCAATAATGGGATTTATATATATACTTTTGTTATTTGTTTAGATGCAAATCTAATAATTTAAAGGACTTTTCATGCAAAATAAAAAAATATTTATCATTAACTTAATATACTACTTATGCATGCTAAGCGTAGCATTGATTTTTGTGCTAGGATATTTTGATATTATTACAAATTCATATCTATCCACATTTTTAATTCAAGGCATAGTAATGTTTGCAATACCCATACTACTTTATTCGAGATTTGTAACCAAAAATATTAAGCAAACATTTAGCGACTTTGGTTTTAAAAAGATATCATTAGTGGTTTTACTATGTTCAATAGGTCTTGGTTTTGTATTATTTTTTATCAACAACTATGTTGCGGACATATTTTACACAATACTATCAATATTGGGTTATGATAATTCAATTAATGTTAATTTAAATGTAAACTCACACATTGGAATAGAGTTTTTACTTACCGCCATAGCACCTGGCATTTGCGAAGAAGTGCTACATCGCGGAATGTTTATGCGCGGTTGCCAAAAGCAAGGTTACACACGTTATGGATTGTTGTTTTCGTCACTATTGTTTGGTTTAATGCACCTTAATGTTCAACAATTCTTTTATGCTATGATATTGGGCGGATTGATGGGTATTGTAGTAATTATATCCGATAGCATTTATCCCGCTATGATAATCCACTTTATGAACAATGCTTTAAGTATTTATTTTAGTTATGGCATTAAATATAATTGGCCATTTGCCGATTTTAAATACAATATTGAAACTATGATTTTTTCTACCAATATATTACTAAGTATTGCAATAATTTGCGGATTGATAATGTTGTTGCTTGCATTGTACAAAATACTTATTCAAACAATTGCACGCGATAAACATAAGCGCACCGCTTTGCAACTTGCTAAAGATTTAAAAATGGAAGAGATGAACTACATTGAAATGCAAAACAAACTCGATGAAATTGAAGTGGTGCTAGAACAAACTTCACCAAAATCAACACTTAACCTTACAAACTCAAATCCACCGCTTATGTTTGTAGATAAAATATTCCTATATTCAAGTATTGTGCTTGGTGCATTGATAACAATTTGCTCGTTTATATGGGGGATATTGTAAAAAACGCACTCGCGTTTTTACAATGATGAATGAAAAATGAAAAATTAGCGACACTATAATCGCTATTTTTTTATTTAAACATTGTTTTTCTTTATTACCTCAAGTATCCGCTAACATCGTTCCTTTAGTTTTTTATTATTTTTATTTTTAAATATTCCAACATTTATCGTTTTATCTTCTAAAGCGTCTAAACAAATTCATCACTCTATTATTACTACGTTTTTGTTGAATATTAATTTGATTTTGATATTCTATCGCCGCGTTAAGTGCAACCAATGGCACATCTTTGTTTTGTTCAAATATTTCTGGCAAGTATTCTTCCTCAATAGGGTGTTCAATATTTTCATTACCGACTTCAATGGTGTATGATGGTATGCCAAGCGTTCGAATGCACCAATCCTTATATCCCCCAGCACTATTTTCGGTAAATATCAATGGATAACCCGTTGTAGCAGACAATTGCTCACCAATCGCCCTATCTCGTGCTATATCTTGCTCGCTTTGACCTGGAAAACCATAGAAAATAACTTCACCCTTTGAATGATATGATATTGTAAGCAATGGTCGCACTTGGCGTGTAAAATCAATAAGGCTAATAACTTCGCGCTCACTATTTGGATAAAATCCAATAAAATCTTCCGTGCTTGGGCAACGCACATTTTGACCACCAGTTCCCCAATCCGCGTCAAAGTTCGTGTTGAGGTCCACAAGGTTTATATTCGCCTTATACTTGCTAAAATCAAATCCGCCATTCGCAAGCACCAAGTATTGCTTAGTAATGTCACATGGTACGCTATCAATTCCGTCTAGCACAATCTCCGCACCATCTGGATTGGTTAAAAATATAAAGTATATCCCACCTCTAGTCACCGCACCCGTTGCATTTAAATATCTTGCTTGCTCAATCATAAGAAGGGTACTAATATATTCCCGTGCATGAATGCCACCTTGTATTAAAATTTGTGTTCCATCATAACTTCCCACATGAGTTGCAAGTATGTTTTTGCCCAACACACTTTTACCCGCATTAAACAACTCCAATCCCTCATCTTGCAAATCTACAATCCGTTGCACCAATTCTTGATATGTCATATCCACCTCTTATTGTATGTATGCTTTTACCCTTTTAAATGTGAAAAAAGAGCAATACATATATTGTATCACTCTTAATTTTTAAATGTGAAAACTTCCTCAAACTTTTATTTCTTATTTATTATTTCAAATAAATGCTGGGCATTTATTTTTTGTACCAATATTTACTATAATAACTAGACTTAAACATCAAATAATGATTAGTTCCAGCAGTTATTGTAACAGGGTGACCTCCACTCATTGCTTCTTGTTGTGATTCAGAGCACTGATACCATGTTCCACTAGTTTCAAATTTTAATGAACTTAAACCGCTTTGATAAAATGAGTATTGCCCTATTTTTATTACATTACTTGGAATAACTATACTTGTTATAATTTTATCATAATAAAAAGCATAACTGTTTATCGATGTTGTTCTGCTATCTAGTGTAATACTTGTTTTAGTTCTATCTGCTAAGTATGCTGCTATATAACTATTATCACTTTCCTTATAATATCTTACTCCATCTATTGTGGTAAATTTACATTCCTCTAAACTCGTATATATTTGTAAGGCGCTACTTACTGTTACGGTTAAACTTGATAAATTACATACTTCTACCAATGAATGACAATTACTGAAATTACCACTTCCTATCTTGGTTACTTTAGATGGAATTGTTATACTACTTAACGCAGCACAAGATGAAAAAGCATTATTGCCTATAGATGTTAAACTTATACAATCATTTAAATTTATACTCCTCAACCGCCCGCAATCGGAAAAAACATAATTCCCTATACTTGTTATACTATGTGGCAAAATTACACTTTCTAAACTACTACATTTATAAAATTCATTATCTTCTAATGTTGTTAACTTAGTACAATGACTTAGGTCTATACTTGTTAATTCACTACTCGTAAAAGTTTTATTTAACAAAGTTAAATTTATACAATTGCTTAAATCTACACTTTTTAATTTCACACTATCGTAAAAAACAGACATTCCCATTTGTGTAACACTTGCCGGAATAGTTATACTTGTTAATCCACTTTCATAAAAAGCATAATTACCTATAATCTCTATATCATTTGGTATTATTGTTGTATTACTACCTTGTATCAACGTATTTGTTGAACTTTCAATTATTGCATTACAATTGTTTCTGCTATCATACACATTATTGTTTTCATCTACTACTACATTTGTTAATGCATAACAAGAAGAAAATGCATGGGATCCTATTGTTGTTACTCTTGCTGGAATTACAATGTTTGTAATCTTATCACAATCATTAAAAGCACTTTGTCCAATTGAAATTAAATTTGTACACTTACTTAAATCTATATTTGTTAACTTTTGACACTTAGAGAAAGCACTAGTTTCAATTGCAGTTAAATTCATGCAATTAGTTAATTCTACACTTATTAAATAATCACAATCATAGAAAGCGCTATTTCCTATTGTAGTTAAATTTGTACATTTGCTTAAGTCGATACTTGTTAAACAATCAATATCACGAAATGCATAATTTCTTATCAATGTTGTTCTACTATCTAAAGTAATACTTATTTTAGTTGCATCACTTAAACGTAGCGCTATATAATCTGTTTCACTATTCTTATAATAATCTACTCCATCTATTGTTACTAACTTACTTTCATCTCTTGCTTCGTTTTTTACAATTGCCGCATAAAATGCCACATAACCATAACCCATACTTCCAGTTGTTATGCTTAAATTTGATAAATTATACACCTCTGCTAAATTATAACAATTATTGAACGCCCAAGAATCAATGTGTGTCACACTTGCTGGAATTGTTATATTTGTTAAACCTCCACAATTAGAGAAAGCAGAGTTAATTGTTGTTAAATTTTGACAAATAGTTAAGTCTATATTAAGTAAAGCGTTACAGTTACTAAAAGCATATGTTTCTAAACTTTGAATACTAATTGGGAGTTTAACATTTGTTAAACCTTTACATTCATAAAATGAATATTTGGGTATAGTTATTAAACTTGTGCATTTGCTTAAGTCTACACTTTCCAGATTATCACCACATCTAAAAAATGCATAATCACCTATAGTGGTCAAACTTGAAGGAAGAGTTACACTCGTTAAACCTGTTTGATTATAAAACACTCCGTTTGCTTGGGACGTTGCTGTGGCAATTTCGGTTACTGGTTTGCCATTATACTTTGATGGGATTACTAGATTGCTTGGTAGAGTTGATGGATTTGATGCGGGTTTAGTTATATGATATGTATCACTTTCCTCATCTAGTGTTAACCAATCTGTTGGTAGGTTTGAAAATTGGGCATACAGTTGTTGGTTTGGTTTTACTTCACCTTCGACCCTTTTAGTATATTCCTTATCCAAATACCAACCCTCAAACATTATATCTTGCATTTCAATTTCTGGCACATCTAAAGTATTTTCATCTATACTTTGTCCATTTACTATTGTTTGGGTTGTTGTTGTATTATTGATATTGTTGCTAACAACTATTTCCTTAGGTTTACCTAAGTACCACACAACGCTTGATGTAAATGTTGTTGGGATTTCTTGATTTGTTGGGGTTACAAGTATGTAGATATATTTTTTAGCATTTTTTATTTTAAGTTCTTGCAATGTAAATTTAGTTTCGCCTGTAATTTCACCAGTTGTATCAAGCGGGGTGTCGCTATATGCATAACTAACTGTTACATTTGTTGTATCAATTGATTTAAGGTTGACAACCGTTGTTTCGTCCATTACACCTTTAAATACATATTCATAAGCGGTTGTAGTTGGAGTATCACCACTATTAACACTTGGGAAATATTGATATTGTAAGTTGTCTCCACCTTTTTGAATTTTTACTTCACCTGGTTTATATGTAATGGTTGAGTTATTTTTATTTACATTTGTAACTTGTTGATTTGAAGATGAAGGCGTACTATTTCTATTATTGGAATTAAGTATTACAATCCCTACTAGCAAAGTCACCAACATGACAATACAAATACTTGTGCTTAACACAATCTTTTTTAATCTAGTCATATATTATCCCCTTCAATAAATGTTTTAAATATATTTTATATTTAATTTTAACAATTTACTTTTTATTTGTCAAAGAATTTACAATATGTTTATATATTTTTTGTAAATTTGTCGAAATTTATTTATAAAACGGCGCGAATTGCACGCATTATGCGTGCGGATTGCAAAAGCAATCCCCAAATTTTGCAATACAAAATTTAATTCGCGCCCCATATTTCACCCTCAAACTTAACTTTTCAACTATAAAAAAAACTAAGCAAGTGCTTAGTTTTATGACATATATCGTTTAATTTGCTCTAATGCATTTTTTTCTAACCTACTTACTTGTGCTTGCGATATACCTATTTCATTGCTAACTTCCATTTGAGTTTTGCCCGCAAAATACCTTAGGTCAAGTATTTGTTTTTCCCTTGCATCAAGGTTTCTAACCGCGTCTTTCAGGTCCACATTTTGCAACCACTTGTCACTATTTTGACTTTCGTCCGCAAGGTGTTCTAGTAGCAACACTTGGTCGTCATCATCATTGTACATTGCCTCGTCAAGCGACAATGGCGCACTTATTGCATCAATTGCGTCTACCACCTCAAACAATGTAAGGTTTAAATCACTTGCAATTTCCTCCAAACTAACCTCGTCCGAACGGTCTTTGCTAAGTCGTTCCTTGCTTTTTAGCACCAAATATGCTGTATCACGCAAACTTCTGCTTACTCGCATACTACTACTATCCCTTAAAAATCGCTTAATTTCGCCCACTATCATAGGCACGGCATAGGTGCTAAATCTCACATTTAGCGTAAGGTCAAAGTTGTCAATTGCCTTCATAAGTCCCACACAACCCACTTGGAAAATATCGTCCATACTTTCCTTTGTATCGCAAAACCGTTGTGCAACCGACAACACCAATCTCATATTGCAATAAATAAAATGCTCTTTTGCTTGCTCACAACCGTCTTTAATTTGATGTAAAATGCTAACTGTTTCGTCATTTGTAAGTCTAGGAATATTTGAAGTATTAATGTTACAAATATAAACTTTTCTTGACATAACCAACTCCTAAGCGTATTGTTTGCTTTGCAAAAATTTTTATACCCAAAAATTGTAAAACTCTAAATTTTGACAACATAAGTTATATTCAAACATTTAATTACTTTTTTTTATTTCTTTTACATGTTTAAATTTGATACAATCCAAATATGAATGTATATGTAGAACAAGTACTTTTAACTAATTTTGTAATTGACTTTTGCATACTTTTAATTATTTCCAAATGCGTATTGTCCAAACCAAATTACAAGCACATTATTTTATCATCATTGTTTGGAAGTTTTGCTACTTTAATCATGCCCTATTGCGCAAATATCATACTTACAAATACTCTTAAAATATTAACCGCAATTATAATGCTTCAAATTTTACATATTAGCAAAAAACAACTACTCCTTTCATGTATGCTAATGCTGGTTGTAAGTTACATTATTGGCGGAGCAATACTTTCCAATTTTGGCACTCAAACCGCTAATGGTTATGGTTTAAACAAAATCAATTTGATATACGTGTTTGCAACCACACTAATATTCACCTTTGTAACTTGTAAATTAATTGTTTGGATTAAAAGTAAAATTACATCAAATTCCAATATATATGATATTACCTTAATAAATGATGATAAAAAAATTACAACCAAAAGTTTTATTGACTCAGGCAATAGTTTACTTGACAACAATCAACCCGTTAGTTTAATTAACTTTGATACGTTTACTCGCCTTACTAACATAACTCTTAACCAATACTTAACCAAAAACTTTACTTCGCTAAATAACCCTCACTTTATCAATGCAAGCACAATTGCGGGCAAGCGTAAAATTTTGGTATTCACAATCAATGAACTCCATTTAAACAAATGTTCAAATATTAAAATTTATAAAAATGTCAAACTTGGTGTAGCACTTAATTTTGACAATTCGAAAGAATATAAAGCGATATTAAATTCAAGTTTTTGCTTTAATTAAAATATTAAAAATAAAATAAAAAAATAATTATTAAAAATATTATTAATAATTTAAAAATAATTAATTTATATCTATTTTATAGGCAAATTATTGAATTATAGCGTTATTTTTATTAAAATAATCAAATTTAAACAAATAAAATAAATTAAAATTATTTAAAGGAATATTTTATGGAAATTTTAAACAAAATTAAAAATTTATTTAACAAATATGTTTGTTCAATATTTAATTCTAGTGAAGATATTGTAAATTATATATTTACCAACGATTCGCTTCCCGCACCGCTTGATGACAATGATGAAAAAATGTATATTGGAATGTTTGGTACGGTCAATGATGAATATGCGCGTTCAAAATTAATTGAACACAATTTACGTCTTGTGCTATACATCGCAAAAAAGTTTGAAAGTCAAAAGGCAGAGTTAGAAGACTTGGTGTCAGTTGGTGCAATTGGACTAGTTAAGGCGGTGGATAGTTTTAAGGCGGATAAAAATATTAAGTTGGCAACATATGCTTCACGTTGCATTGAAAATGAAATATTGATGTATTTACGAAAAGTTAACAAAACATTAAATGAAATTAGTCTTGATGAACCACTTAGCGTTGACGACGAGGGAAGTGAACTTGTAATATCCGATATTTTGCCATCTAGCGAAGATGGTTATCAAGAAGTGGAAAATGACGACCAAAAAAAGTTTTTACTTAACACACTTAGTCAATTGTCTAATCGTGAGCGCGATATTATGATTATGCGTTATGGATTATATGGTCAAGATGAACTTAC
>JAFUPL010000047.1 GCA_017481235.1 Clostridia bacterium
CATAGATGGAGTAGATTATTATAAGAATAGCGAAACAGACTACATGGCATTGCGTTTAAGTGATAAAACAAAAACAAGTATAACCCTAGATAGTAGAACAACCTCAATAGGAAATTATGCTTTCTATCAAAATAAAACATTACTCAGTGTAGACCTAAGTAATTGTACCAATTTAACAACAATAGGAGAGTATGCTTTTAGTAGTACTGGTCTAACCAGTATAGACCTAAGCAACTGTACAAATCTAACAACAATAAGAAATTATGCTTTCTATTATTGTACTAGTTTAACAAGTATAACCCTACCAAGTAGTGTAACAACAATAGGAAATAATGCTTTCCATGGTTGTTATGTTTTAGTAGAAGTATACAACCTATCTAGTTTAGATATAGTAGCGGGAGCAACCACTCATGGTAATGTAGCATATTATGCATTACAAGTATATAGCAATCCAAGTGAAAGTAAATTTACCACAATAGATGGAGTAAGATATTATAAGGAAAGTGATAGTAGTTACATAGTAACTGGATTAGTAGACCCAACCAAAACAAGTATCACCCTAGATAGTAGAACAACAATGATAGGAAATTATACATTCTACCAATGTATCAATTTAACAAGTGTAGACCTAAGTAACTGTACAAATCTAACAACAATAGGAGAGTATGCTTTCTATGAATGTTATAGTTTAACCAGTATAACCCTACCAAGTAGTGTAACAACTATAGGAAAGCATGCTTTCTCTGAATGTGATAGTTTAACAAGTATAGATTTAAGCAAATGTACCAATCTAACAACAATAGGAAATTATGCTTTTGCTTATTGTAGTGATTTAACCAGTATAACCCTAACAAGTAGTGTAACAACAATAGGAGGTTATGCATTCTATTTTTGTTCTAGTTTAACAAGTGTAGATTTAAGCAAATGCACCAATCTAACAACAATAGGAGAATATGCATTCTATGAATGTAGAACTTTAACCAGTATAACCCTACCAAGTAGTGTAATCAAGATAGGATATCATGCTTTCTATCATAGTGGACTAACCAGTTTAACCATACAAGGCTGGGATAGTGGAACATGGTATAAAACAACTAGTAGTACAAATTGGAATAATATGACAAATGGAACTGAGTTTACTGGAAGTTTTGCTGACGCTAGTCAAAATGCAAAATGGTTTAAGGGTACTTATGGATATTATAATTATTATTGGTACAAAGTATCGTAGATATAATGATTAATGAATAGTGAAGAATGAATAATTAAGGACGCTGTCGCATTATAGTAAGTTTATTATGTCATACCGACCAAACGACTTTTAGGAGTGCGTGGAGTGTATCTGACTAAAAGTTAAATAAAGCAAATAATGTTAGCAATAGTTAACCATTAACCAGATACGCTCGACTACGCTAATGCTCCGCTCGGTATGACAAAATGGAGTGAGTTAAAGATAATTCGCTCCGTTCGGTATGACATTAATTAAAAAAGATTTAGGTTATCCCTAAATCTTTTTTAAATTCCGTAGTATTTTTTAAAGTATTTGCTATGCAATTCGCTATACCCCTCAAGGTTATGGCATAGATATGTATTTACCTTATCTACAATTATAGGATTTTTTAATGATATTAAGTCGGCAATAAACTTATAATCTTTATCTCTAACCTTACCAATGCGGATACGGATAACTTCCATAATATTTTGTTGTGCTTGAGTGTTGCGAGATGTGCCAAGGATTATAGCGGTGCGTAGCAAATCGTTACGTGAAGTATAATATGAATACATATTAATATCGCCAAACACCTCATCAAAATTGCTTTCATCATACTTGCATCTATCTGGATTAGTAGACTGAACACCAAGACTAAGCAAACTTTTAACCTCTTTACTTTCGTCCTTAACCTTTAACAAATTATCATTAATGCGACGCTTAATTAAACTACTATCTAATTCAAATTTATCCATAACTTAATCCCCCTTTTGTGGTGTGACTACTAAAATATATTAAAGTAGTGCACTATTATATTTTGCAAAATCTTAAATTTTTGCACATTTATGGGGTTATTGTAACACGAATTTTGGATTTGTCAAGGGGGTTTTTAAAAATTTTTTAGACAAAATTAAAATATTAATATATTTGTAAAATACATCTTGACAAGTTGGAAAAGTGTGATATAATATATACAAATAATTTTTTAGGAGGGGAAGATGAACAAGTCACGTAGTCGACACCATATGATGATTGATGGAGCATATATTAGCATTGAGCAAGTAGTAGGCATTAATCCAAAGGGGTGTTACAAATTATTGTCTACTAGCAAGGTTGGAAAGTATTCGGTGGTGTGTAAATATAGGGAAGACAACGAAAGATACAATAGAAATGGCAAAATGTATTACACTCCTAAGCGTATGACATTGTCGGTGCAAATTATGGAAGGCAGAAACACAATTTATCAAATAAATGCATTTAACCGCAATCAAAGTAATAAT
Organism: Clostridia bacterium; assembly: GCA_017481235.1. Lineage (GTDB taxonomy): Bacteria > Bacillota > Clostridia > Christensenellales > UBA1242 > Onthoplasma. Next base: position 2,488 of record JAFUPL010000047.1, read on the forward strand.
TCAATCAACATAGTTAACAACAATGAACCAACTATTATATTAAACGATAGTGAAGAGTACAATAAATTTACAAACTTATTAGACGAGATATTGCCTAAATTAGATAATTTTACTAAAGACTTTGTGGATTTGACACTGGAGGCAAACAAAACTCAAGACATGATTATATCTACTCCTAAATGTGTTGGTGATATAATTAACGCAATGGACAAGCAACAACTTGATTTGGCATAAATATTTAATAGCATTAGAGCAATCCTTTTGGGTCGCTCTATTTTTTATACATAATAAGCGTAATTAAACAATTTTTATAGCGTGATTTTAGTTAAGTAATTTATATATAACAATTTTATTTAAATCATTTTTTGATGATATATTAAATACTAAACTTTTATGCACTATTTTAATTTTGGGTATTGACAAATGTGGCATTTGTGGTATAATTGCCATATAAAAAGTATAAGGAAAGTGTATGGGACAATATATTATAGGTTTATTTCAAGATATGAGCATACTAACTATCGCGCTTCTTGGTGCGGGCATGTTGCTTTGTATTGTTGAAATTTTTGTGCCTAAGGTGGGTCTTGCGGGTTTGCTTGGCGTAGTGTTGTTAGGCGTTGGATTTAGTTCATATTATATTGACGGTTTTAAGTTTAAGCATATGATTAGTTTGGTGTCTATACTAGCACTAGTTCTTGCGGTGTTTATTATAATCGAACTAATACTTGAAGGTAAGGGCATTATTAAAAATCCAGATAGATACAAATTTCGTACTTACAATGACCCAATTAATGACTTAAAAGGTCTGGTTGGCAAAATGGGTAAGGCGGTTACTAATATAGATTTAGGTGGAACAATTGAGATTGATGGCAAATTGTATTACGCTATAAGCAATCATGCTTTGGCGCAAGGTAGTATTGTCGAAGTGATAGGGGTTCAAAATAACGCTTTGGTGGTTAAATAAGGAGTAAAGTTATGGTTATGAACAATTTATTAGCATTGGCTTTCTATTGGTGGATTTTGATTGGAGTGGTGGCACTACTTTTGGTTGCACTACTTGTAGTGGTAATTATACTTGTGCCTATGCATACGTGGTTTAGAGCATTGATGTCTGGCGCACATATTAGTATGTTTAGACTTGTGGGCATGAAATTGCGTAAGGTTGATTACAAAAAGATAGTTAATCAATACATATTGGCACGCAAGGCAGGCATTAAGATTTATGATAGCGAAATTGAAACGCATATGATGGCAGGCGGTAATGTTGAGCAAGTGATTGACGCATTGATTGCTGCACATAGCGCTAAACTAGATTTGACCATTGAAGAAGCTATGGCTATTGACCTTGCTGGTCGTGACGTTGTACTGGCGGTGCAAACTAGCGTTAAACCTAGGGTTATTAAAACTGACCGAATTTCAGCAATTGCAAAGGACGGTATTGAAGTTAAAGTGATTGCACAAGTTACTATTAAGGCAAAACTTGACCGCATTATTGGTGGTGCGGACGAGGAAACTATTTTGGCACGTGTTGGCGAAAGCGTAGTGGCAAGTGTTGGACAAGGACCTACGCATAGCGCTATTATGGCAAACCCTTCACTTATATCTAAAAGCATGAACCCTCGCGACATTGACAAGGGTACAGCATTTGAAATTATGTCAATTGATATTTGCGATATTGATGTTGGCGAAAATATAGGTGCAAAGTTACGTATTGATGAAGCAGACGCTAAAAAGCGCATTTCTCAAGCGGCAGCGGAAGAGCGTAAGGCACAAGCAATTGCACATGAGCAAGAAATGAAGGCAAAAACTCAAGAAATGAAAGCGGTAGTGCTTGCTGCTGAATCTAAGGTTCATGAAGCAATGGCGGAAGCGTTGAAAAAAGGCAAAGTTGGCGTAATGGATTATTACAAAATGCAAAATATGCAAGCGGATACTAATATGCGTAATTCATTTAGTAACAGTAAGGAAAGCAAATCTGACCGCCCAGAACGTCCCGACCATCGTGGTGGTATGATGTAGGTTGCCTATGCTTAAATGGGTTTTGTTAGTTGCTGGACTAATAATTGCCACTATATTTGTAGTAGCATTAATTAAGTTTATGCTTAAAAGTGAAAAAGATAGCAAACAAAACGCTTCTAAAGATGAGGTTGGTAAGGTTGAGGAATATAAACCAGACGAAAAGCATATTGATATTCATTCGGCAACAAGTTCTATCCCTGTTACTGATATGAGTAATGATATTAAAAAAGAGGAACGAGATTTTGTAAACGACATTATGGCGGATTTTGATGGTCCTATTGGTAGCGGATTTGTAGATAATGTAGATAATGAGTTTGCGGATTATAGCAATTTTGCACGCAAATCAAAAGGCAGACGCCGTCCACCAATTGATTTTGACCTAGATGGCGATATGGCGGACGAATATATACCTTCTTCGCCAGATTTTAACTATTTGCCTAGACGTAGACAAACCAAAAAGCAACCAATTGAAAAGGAATTAAACGACTTGCCAACCGAACTTAAAGTGCTTATGCTAAGCGATATATTTGATAGAAAATTTTTTGATTAGGAGTAATTTATGACATTTGAACAATACAAACAAGGTTTAAAGGAAGTAGCAAAAAATAAAAGTGAATTAGACATTAAATTATACAATGCTAATGTAGCGGATAAGTGCGATTTTAAAGTTAGTGTTGGCGACTTGGTTGCTAATATCGAAAAGGTTAGAAACACAAAAAAATCTAAAGTAGGCGCAACCATTCGTTTAAGTCCTGGATTTGTTAACAATAAATTGGGTGAAACTTTGATTGGAATAGTAACTATTATTAATACATACGATACACCGGATTTGTATAAACCAATAGTGGAGGAACTTGCAAAATTTCGCGTAGACCACAATGCTGAACTTACTGATGGCACTAATTTAAAGATGAATACCTATATCCAAAAGGATTATGGTAGGGTTAGTCTTCACTTAATGCCAGATACTGATATAAATAATTTGATTGTAAAGTTAGACTTAACTCAAGAATATATGAATTATCCAGTTGTTTTAAAAGCATTGCTTAATTGTAATATAATCGAAAACGAACAATCATTTACTAAATAAGGAGAAAAGCATGCTTACATTTGAAGAATACATTGAAGGACTAACTGAATTACAAAAGGAATATGCTGAAAAAACAAGTAATGCAAAACAAACTTCTTTGATACTAGATAGAATTATTGCTAATGCTCAAAAGGAAAAGGAGCAATTATATAAGGATTTAGATACAAATCGTAAAGCTATTGAGGATTATAAAAAGAAATCAAACAAAGACCACAAATTTACTGTAAAAGTTGATGATTTAAGAAGATCTTTGGCTAAAGTTTATGGTGTTAAATTAAGAGACATATCAGTAGACATAAATGTATGGGTTAAAACCACACCATGTACACCACATGGATATGTAAGTATTGATGTAAAGTATGATGATGTAATGTGTTATGAACCTAATAAGCTAACTCAAACATATTGTATTGGCGTTGATAGAGATACAAAATTTATTGATGGCGCAAAACTTGAAGATAATTTAAGAGTAAAAGAATTTTCTTCAGATGGTATTAGGTATCATTTAGCAAATGGAAGAAAGGTTAAAGATTTAAACGTAGTCATTAGTTTAACTAATGGATATATGGACGATAGAGAGTTTGTAGAGGCTTTAAGACTTTGCTTTAAAAAGCAACAAAATCAAACTGCAACGATTACTAAATAATATACTAAAATACTAAACTTTATGTTTGGTATTTTTTTTGTGTATATTTAATATATTTAAGTATGTTATTAGATGAATTAGATAATTACGTAACCAAGGAATTAGGCGTTACATTAAAGGAATATCGCTATATCAATATTGGTGGTAAAATGGTATATCTTGAAGGACAAAATGGGATATTAAACCTAACGCGTGAGGAAATTAGTTTTAAGGTACGTAAAAAAACTTGCACTATTAAAGGAAGTGACCTATATATTAAATATTATGACAACTCAACCGCTTTAGTTTGCGGTAGTATTGTTAGTGTGGTGGTACTATGAAACCTTTGGTTAGAATTAAGGTAATAGGTTACAATCTTGACCAGTTAATTAACAAGTTGCAAAGCAAAAATATATTAATGTATAACATTGAACGTGTGGAAAACAATGTTATGTTTTTTAGTGTAAAATTAAGGCAATATAAAAGCATTAAACCACTACTTAAAAACTATGAATACCATATTAAATATTTAGGAATTGCAAATTTTAAATCTTGGGTTAAAAAGAATATTGCGATATTACTGGTTGTGCCATTTGCCTTTGGTTTGATGTTGTTTTCAACTAAATTTACGTGGAAGATTGAAATCTATGGTGGCGAAGGAGAACTGGAAAGTTCGGTTATTGAAATATTAAAAGACAACAATATTGCCAAGGGTAAATTTTTGCCACAAGATAATAAAATGATTGAAGAAATACTACTTAAACAATTACCAAACGTTGCGCAAGTAAGTTGTATGACGCGTGGAACAACGTTAGTAATCAACATTAGTAAAAAGTTAGTGTACACCCCCGAAACCTACGAACCAATACGTGCAAGTTACAACGGAATTATAACCAACTTTTCGCTAATTTCGGGAACTATGGCGGTAAGTAGTGGAGACTTTGTTAGCGTTGGGGATATATTAGTGTATCCTTTCACTTTGGATAAGGACGGCAATCAAGTTATGGTCAAACCCATAGCCGAGATAAAAGCAAAGGCATATGTCGTAGGGTCAAGTAAACTTAGTGCAACCCAAACTGTATTGGCGCGTACTGGCAAAACTTATACTACATCTAGTATAACGCTATTAAACAAGAAATTATTTTCAAAAAAATCCCCAAAACCATTTGCACTTTATGAAAGTTACGTGTATAATGAGTATATAAGTAGTGTGTTGCCTCTTATTCGAACAAGGGTAACGTATTACGAACTTGATTATGTGCTAGTTAACTACGATTTGGTGGCGGAGCAAGGTCGAATTGAACGTGAAAGTGTAGATTTGGCATATCAAAACTTGCCTACCAATAGCGAGATTTTAGATGAAAAAACTACAAGTCTAGTAATTAACGATACACTATATTCAACCACTACTTTAACAATATCTACAATTATTAGTTAGAAAAATATGAAAGTATGAAAATATGAAGACGCAACTTTGGTTGCTTATGAAAATATTAAGGTAAAATTATAATGGAATTTATAATTTGTCCGCAATAAGTAACGAAGTTACGTCTTCATAAGGCGTATGCCGACTTCATATTTTAATAAGCGAAGCGTCTTCATATTAAAATAAGACGTGAGTGATTTGGTTATAGAAGGAGAAATAATGCTTAACGTTTATTCAAAAATACGCACATTTGATGATACTATAGTAAAAGATTTGGAAGAGGTAATAAAAACCACTTTCAAAGTTCTTGGACAACCTACTAAAAATATTAAATATAATTTGTATGTTGTATCTAAGGCGTACATTCACGACCTTAATTTATCTACTCGCGGTGTGGATAGGGCAACAGATGTGTTAAGTTTTCCAACTACAGATATTTGTGCTGGCGAAGTGATTGACTTGGATAAATATAAGTTGGACATTGACCCTATGGACAATAGTTTGCTTGTAGGCGAAATATTTATTTGTAACGAGGTAGCAAAACGTCAAGCGATTAAATACAACCATAGTTACAGGCGTGAATTTTGCTTTTTGTTCCTACACGGAGTGTTGCATTGTTTAGGATATGACCATATAGACGAAAATGACCGTATAGTTATGGAAGAAATACAAACTAAAATATTAAATAAATGTAAAATTACAAGGGATTAACAAATGGAATTTAAATGCGGATATGTAACAATAATAGGAAATACCAATGTTGGCAAAAGTACGCTTATCAATCGTATAGTTGGCGAAAAGGTGGCAATAGTGTCGCCAAAAGCACAAACCTCAAGGGACAACACTATTGGTATATATAATGATGACAATAGTCAAATCATATTTATCGACACACCAGGTTATCACAAAACTGAACATAAATTAGACGAGTATATGCAAGAAAATATCGATAATGCTATTAATGGCGATGTTAATGTATTGATTTATGTAATTGATGGCAAAAAACCACTAGTTGAGCAGTACGAAAAGTTAGCAAACAAGGGCGATAAGCGTAGCAAAAAGATACTTGTAATCAATAAGATTGACGAAACCACTTTTGAAAGACTGTATCCTCAACTTGCGCGCCTTAATGAGATTGCTAAAGTGGACGAAATTTTACCGCTTTCAGCATTTAAAGGCAAAAATGTAGATGTGCTTATTGATATGATTAAGAAATATCTTCCAACATACGACTATGAGATGAGATATTATCCAGTAGATCAATTTACTGACAAAAATGTTCGATTTTTGTCGGCGGAAATCATACGTGAAAAAGTTTTGCTATTATATAATGAGGAGATACCTCATGGTGTTGCGGTTCAAATTACACAGTTTGATGAAAGTGAAGAAGTAATTAAAATTAGTGCCGATATTTATTGCGAAAAAGATTCACATAAAATGATACTTATTGGTAAGCAGGGTGAGGCGATTAAGAAGTTGTCAACCATTTCACGTATTGCTATCGAAAAAATGCTTGACGCACGCGTATATTTAGACTTGTTTATCAAGGTAAAACCAAATTGGCGAGTGGACAACCTAATTTTAAGTGAATTTGGTTATTCAAATAAAGATTAAAAGGAATTAACATATGAAAGTCAAAATAGAAGTTGTAACAGCATTTAGAGGTGATTTTAAAAATTTTTCAAGAGAAACAATTAATAAAGATACCGCAATACTGTCAAAGGGTGAAATAATTAATGTTTGCAATGCGTATCCGTTTGCACAAGAAATAATTGAAAATACTCAATATTTACAAGTGTCAAGCATTACAAACAAGAGTGTTACTTTTAAGGCAAAAAACACCTATATGGATAAATCATTATTAATTCCATATTTGTATGATAATAATTTAATGATTGTTAATAATGATGATGCTATTAAATTGCCTATAAATAAAACAATATTTATAGATAATAGCATTGATAATGTTTATAGCACCACAACAATACGAATTGTTAGTATTGATAAATGAATTTAGTGAATATAATAAAATAAAAATCATATAATAAAGTATACAATATGAGGAGGGGATGTATTATATGATAAGTAACGAAATTAAAAGTGTGTTAAAGGGGGAATATTCTAACCCACAATTAAATGATTATATGGAGGACTTGTTGCTTCATTCAATTCTTACACTGGATATGTCCGCTTATATGTGTGCTAGAACTTTGCGCACGCAAACTATTTGTGATACTTTTGAGGATGTTTATACCCACCAAGAGGAAGATGGATTAGCTTTATAATGGAAACAAAGGTCAAAGGAATAATTTTAAGTACTAAAGATTATCTTGAGGCAGATAAAATTGCCTCAATTTTTTCATACGAGCAGGGTGTGATTAGCGCAAAGTTTGTAGGTATTAAAAAGGAAAAAGCAAAATTAAAAGCGCTTGCTCAACCTTTTACTCTTGCGGAATTTGAACTAATTAGCAAAAAAGACTTTCATACCGTTAAACAAGGACTTGTAATAGATAACTTTCCGCAAATTATTAGTGATTATAACAAAACTATTTGTGCTTTTATATTAGTAGATATAATTAAAAGTGTATTGCCTAAAAACAAACCTGAAAGCGATTTATTTTTGCTTAGCGTAAATGCGCTAAAAAAGATAGAACAAGAAGACGCCGAACAAGCACTTATTGAATACGTATTAGAGTTTTTTAATGAAATGGGTGAGGGACTTAATTTGTTTGAAACCGAAGGACGGGTGTATCTTGATAAAATGGTGGCAGACTTTACTCCAAAACCAACAATCAATAGCGTTGAGATTGACAAAAAGGTATACAACGCCTTGATAGTGCCAACGTCTAATAGTGGTATAAAAAAATCATGCTTAAAACTACTTAATACAATCTTGTTATTAAAATATGATATAGAATTAAAATCATTTAGTTTTTTGTAATTAACAGATATCTATCTACGAAGTGAACCCAATTTTAGGGACTTCATAGATGTCTTTTTTATTATTCTTATTTACAAAAACCGACAAAGTTAACATAATTTAGTGTAAATTTAATATCTATATATAAATGGAAACAACGTTTTTAGAGTTAAAATGCAAGCAAGTAATTAATGTGGTGGACGGCAAAACTTTAGGGCGGATTATTGATATTGTAATGGATATAAAAACATGTAAGATACTAGGATTGATTGTGCCTAGTCCTACATGCGGGTGGTTGTCATGCTTTCGTAGTGGTAAGGAAATATTTATACCCTTTGATTGCATATGCAAGATTGGTGTGGACGTTATACTAGTGGAACTGTATATTAACAACGACCATGTTAAATCTCCACCACCGCCAAAGAAACCTGATTGTAAAGATGAATGCAAGAAATAGATATGAAAATGTGAAACTATGAACACGGCTCCGCCATATGAAGACGTGACGTTGCCACTTATTGCGGACGGTGGTTTATTTGATATTAAAAAGTAACATTAATAAGTAACGAAGTTATGACTTCATATTTTCATACTTTCATAAGCGTAGCGACTTAATATTAAAAAAGCACAATAAATTGTGTGAATTTTTTGTTGTTTACCCTATAAAATGTATAATTAATTAAAATGCATGTCAAAAATGCTTGTCTTTTTTGTGAAAATGTGTAATAATCGAAGTATATAAAATTAAAGTTCGCGTTTAGAAAGTTTGCGTTGGACGTATAATTTGTAAGGGAGATTATTATGAAATGTGTATTTTGTGGTTGCAACGATAGTAAGGTTGTGGATAGTCGTTATTTAAAGGATACATCTATTCGTAGACGTAGAGAATGCGTTAAATGTGGCAAGCGTTTTACTACCTATGAAACGGTTGAAACTAATCCTATGATAGTAACTAATGTGTTTAACGAACGTGAACCATTCAAACTTGAAAAATTGATTGAAAGTTTACGTTATGCAACATATTGCCAAGGTGTTAGTGAAATTCAAGAATTGGCGGAAAACATTGAGCAAGCACTTCTTCTTGAAGGCAATCAAGAAATTACTACTAAGGATATTGTTAATGTTACAATTGATAAACTATCCGAAGTTGACACAATTTCAGCGGTTGTATATTATACTCAACACACTGATTGCAATAGTTTGGAAGACATTCGTAGGTTTATTAAATAAAGGGGGATTTAAACCCTTTTTTAATGCGGCGGAGTGTCCGCCAGCAAGTAAGTTAATTTATCGATTTGAATTGATAAGTATATTTGTATATTGACTATATTGTTAAGGTATGATATAATATAATGGATTAATATAAAAGGAAAAATTATGATAACAGTAAGTGGAGTAAGTTTACAATTTGGAAGTAGAAAATTATTTGAAGACGTTAATCTTAAATTTAATAAAGGTAATTGCTATGGTGTGATTGGTGCTAATGGTGCGGGCAAGTCTACATTTATGAAAATTTTGTCTGGCGAAATTGAACCAAATAAGGGCGAAGTAATAATTCCTAAAAATGAAAGATTGTCGGTGCTAGAGCAAAACCAAGAAAAGTATAATGACTGTACGGCGGTGCGTACAGTGTTGCTTGGACATAAGCGTTTGGTTGAAATTATGGACGAGCAAGAAATGTACTATGCAAAAGGCGATTTAACAGATGAAGAGGGTGAAAAACTAGCATATCTAACTCAAGAGTTTATGGATATGAATGGTTGGGAAGCTGAAAGCGAAGCACAAGCGCTACTTAATTCGCTAGATGTGCCAAGTGATTTGCACTATGAATTAATGGCAAATATTGATAGTAAAATTAAGGTAAAGATATTACTTGCGCAAGCGTTATTTTCAAACCCTGACAACCTAATACTAGACGAACCTACTAACAACTTGGACGTTAAAACTATTCGTTGGCTTGAAAACTTTATTTTAAACTTTGAAAATACCGTTATTATCGTATCACACAACCGTCACTTTTTAAATAAGGTGTGTACTAATATTTGCGATATCGACTACGGTAAAATCAATATGTTTGTAGGCAACTATGATTTCTGGTACGAGTCTAGTCAATTAATGCTTCGTCAAATGAAGGACCAAAACAAAAAGGCAGAGCAACGTGCTAAAGAGTTGCAAGAATTTATTGCTAGGTTCTCGGCAAATGCTAGTAAAAGTCGTCAAGCAACTAGTCGTAAGAAAGAGTTGGAACGTCTTACAATTGAGGACTTAAAACCAAGTAGTCGTAAATATCCATATATTGACTTTAAGTTTGAAGGTCGTATAGGTAACGATATCTTAATGGTTAAAAATTTATCTAAGGAAGGATTGTTTAGCAATATATCATTTACCTTACATAAGGACGAAAAAGTTGCGCTTATTTCACAAAATAGTTCGGTTGTAAAGGCGCTTTGTGATATACTTGCGGGTGTTGATAAGGATTATACTGGTGAAGTGATTTGGGGCAAAACTATTACTCCTACATACCTTCCTCAAGACAATAACGAGTTCTTTGAAGATTATGATGGCAACCTTGTGCAATGGATTAGTCAATTTACTAAGGAGACAGAGGCGTCATTCCTACGTGGTTGGTTAGGTCGTATGCTATTTAGCGGTGAAGAGGCAGAAAAGTCAGCAAAAGTGTTATCTGGTGGCGAAAAAGTACGTTGTATGCTAGCACGTATGATGCTTATTGGTGGTAACTTCCTAATTATGGACGAACCTACCAACCACCTTGACCTTGAATCAATCACCGCACTTAATAAAGGCATGGAAAGGTTTGATGGTAATATGATATTTGCCACCCACGATGAAGAAATAATATCTACCGTTGCTAATCGTATTATTCGTATTAATTCTACAATCGAATATGATAAAAACATTTCTTATGAAGATTATTTAATCGAACAAGAAGGTAAATAATAAAAAATCTCTAACATAACGTTAGAGATTTTTTATTGTGTTGATTTTATTATGTAATTGTTTCGGTTATAACAATATCGCCTTCAGTTTCCAACTTTTTAATTTCAGTTTTCTTTGGTTTTTCAATTTCCTTATCAACCACTTTAATTGGTTCGGTTATTTTTTCGGTCTTTACTTCTTTAACGATTTCTTTTTCATTTTTTACTTCTTTATCAATCGACTTTTCGGTTTTAATCTCTTTTTCAACCGTCTTTTCAACCTTTGTTTCTGGTTTAACTGTTTCAGCAATGGTTTCTGCTGGAGTAGGGGTTGGTTGAGTTTCTTCAACTTTAACAACTTTAGGTTTAACAACCTTTGGTTTTTTAAGTGATTTATAGAATATTTCACCTTCGTGTGATTGGAAGTACACGCCTACGATATGCTTACGACGAGAGTTGATAATTGTGTAAGCAGCACGTTTACGAGCACCACCAATTACATTTTTAGTTCGTTTAATATTGCTTTCAACAAACACATTATAGGCAAGCACTTTGCCAGTTGTGTCCACTACTGTTATGCCATCAAAGTTAAGCATATTGATGAAAAGCGTTGCAAACGCTTGAAGTTTTTCCTCGCTATAACTTTTGCTTTGTGTAAATACTTTGCTAAACGAAATAGGATTTTCTAGCCAAATACCGTCTTCAAAAAAACCATTATCCTTATAATCTTTATCTACAATTACGCACATTGCGCCATTAAGGTCTTCGATTACTTTGGTAAATATGTTATAGAACATAATGTGAACTTCTTCCAATTTCTTTTTAGTTGTGCGAAGTTTTGAAAAGCAATCTTTTGTAAATTCTTCAATAGTTTGTTTTTTGTCAATATCTTGCGAAGCGTGAAGAGAGGTATTAATACGTATTGCGTTTCCATGGGTGCTAAACAAACTCATTTCAAAGTCACTTAAACTTTCTGCTACAATGCAACTGATTTTATCGGCACGGTCATGAAGGTAGGTGCTTTCTTGAATTTCAGTGATTAGAGTTTTTTCTTTTAAACTGTTAAATGTTTTGCATATACCATATATAACCTTATCTTCTTTAGTTTCAATATAAATGCACCATTCCTTTTTTGAAATGGCGATAAGAGGTTTTAATCTACTATTAAACATAATAGCATCAGCATCTTCAAACACTTGCAATTTATATGCTTTTGGTACGGATTTGATAATGGCATCAATGTTATTTGTAAAAATTATTTTAGGTTTAGTGTGAGTGCCTTCTTCACGATAATCCAACAATTCATTAAAACTATTTAAAAAGTGGGATAATAATTTTTGGTCAAAACCTTTGTACTCTGTATTAATAAAATTAATTAAATCGTTTCGACCTTGTTCAAAAATTGTAACAGTTTCCATAAAAAATCCCCCTCTTAACAATAGATTTAAAATCTCACTAAATGCTTAAAACTTTAAAATACAATCAATAACTAAATTTGTAATTTGACTGCATTAATTTTTAATAAAATATTCCTACATATACACTAGCAAAAATTTATGCAAAAATCAAACAAATTTTGACACTTTTTAAAAAAAATCCATAAATTTTAAACTTTTTTATATATTTTGTAAAATTTTAGCATATATTTTGGTATGACATTAGATGTTTGTGACAAAAATAAAACATGTAAAATTGTATCAATTAATTTGCAAGACCAAAAATTAAAATTAAGACTTTATGAAATTGGTTTTTTTGTTGGGGCGTATGCTAAAGTGCTAAATAAATCTGGTTTAAAAAAAACATTGCTTGTTCAAGTGTTGGATTCATGTTTTATAATCAAAACTCATATTGCAAAATTTGTTGAGGTAGAGTATGAGTAAAATACATATTGTAGGTAATCCTAATAGCGGGAAAACAACATTATTCAACTCCATAACAAAAAGTAGCGAGCATGTTGGCAATTGGCACGGTGTCACCGTAGATAAAGTTAGCAAGTTGATTAAATTTAAAGATAAAAACTATGAACTTATTGACTTACCAGGATTATATAGTTTTAATGCCTTTTCGCTAGAGGAGCAAATAAGCATTGATGAAATAAATTCGAGCGATTGTAAAAATATATTATATTTATTAGATGCAAACAATTTCAAGCGAGGATTGTTGCTTGCGTTAACTTTGTTAATTAATAATAAAAATATTAAAATACTTATTAACAATTACAAAAATTTTACTAAGAACAATGCTAAAATTGATGTGCGATATTTGAAAAAAGTATTAGGTTGTGAAGTGGAAATTATTGATGCGCAAAAACTAAAAGCGAGTGAAGAGTTTTTTAATTTTAAAACACAAACAACGGCATTTATAAAAACTTTACAAAATGAAATAAATAATATAAAAAATCAAGAAAAAAATACAAATGAAAATGATGAAAATATCATTGAATATAAAAAGATAGAAATATTATATAAATACATACTAAAAATATCAAATAATTGTGTAAAAAAATCAGAAACAATATATGGTTATACAAAATTTGATAAAAGATTTTTAAAACCGTGTATATTTTTGCCAATATTTATTTTATTAATGTTTGGTGTTGTGTATTTTACATTTTTTTTAATAGGACCAATTGTTACAAATGTTTTTTTAAATATTTTGTACTTTACAATTCAAAAACCAGTTATGGCAATATTAAATATTGCAACTAATTCACATTTTGTAATTGCGCTGTTTGAAGAAGGCGTGTTTGGGGCGTGTTTTAGTGTATTGGGATTTTTGCCACAAATAAGTTTGATGTATTTGTTTTTGTCACTGCTTGAAAATAGTGGTTTGATTACTCGCATGGCATTTTTACTTGATGATTTTTTAGAAAAACTTGGGTTGAATGGCAAAATAGTTTATACACTGCTTATGGGATTTGGTTGTTCTACTACTGCAACTATAAGTGCAAAAAATATGCCAGATACACCTTCTAAAATCAAGGCATCATTGTTAGCACCACTTATTAGTTGTAGTGCAAAACTTCCAATATATAGCGTTGTTGCTGGAGCATTGCTGGGGGTTAGTGGGATATGGTTGATACTGGGATTGTATTTGCTAGGTATTGTTATGGCAATAGTGTTGGCGATAATATTTGAAAAGACGATATTGCCAACTGGCAAAAGCAATTTAATAATAGAATTTCCACCACTTAAACTTCCTAATCTAATAAATATTTTGACATCAATAAAAACAAGTTGCAAACAATTTATAACTAAAGTTTTTGGTGTGATTTTTGGTGCAAGTATAATATTGTGGTTACTTAGCAATATTAATATCAAATTTCAATATGTTGGAGATACAACCAGGTCCATTTTGTATAGTTTTAGTAGTATTATTAGTTGGATATTCAAACCCATAGGACTTAATAATCCCAATATCGTTTGCGCACTACTTGTGGGTTTGGTTGCCAAAGAATTGATTTTGTCTACATTTGCAATAATTAACAAAGTGCCTAATTTAAAAATTTTGAGTGCGAGTTTAATGGCGACATCTAGCGCAATAAATTTTAATCTTGCTAGCGGTATTTCGTTTTTAGTATTTACACTACTTTATTTTCCGTGTATATCAAATTTAGGAGTGTTACTAAAGGAAGTTGGAATAAAATTTACTATTATAGGAGTATGTATTCAATTAGTATTAGGTTATATACTTTCGTACATTGTATATGTAGGTATTAGCAAAGGGGTTATATATTTACTATTGGTGTTGCTTGTTGTTATTTTAATTTGTATAGCAATTAATATTATTTATAAAAAAATAAAATCAAAAAAAATATTTTGCAATTGCTTAACATGTAATAAATGCAAAAAATAATACTAAAAAATAAAATTTAATAAAAAATAGTCATAAAATAGGTTGTTTTAAATAAAATGACTTATTTTTTCTATTTTATACATTTTATCAATAATTAAAATTATTTAAATCATTATTTTTAATACAATTTTTAAAATATTTTAAAATAAGCATTGAAAAAATGTTTGTTATTTGATATAATATATGTACATATATGGTTATTGTTAATCGAAGATAATGTGTTACTTTTTATTTAGGAGGAATATATGAACAAACCAATAGTTGCCGTAGTGGGTAAACCCAACGTTGGTAAAAGTACATTTTTCAATCGTGTGGTAGGTCGTAGGATTAGTATAGTTGAGGATATCCCAGGTGTTACACGTGACCGTATTTTTGCTGACGCTACATGGTGTGGATATGCATTTACTATGGTAGATACTGGCGGACTTGACTTTGATGCTAAGGACGAGATTAATCAAAATATTTTGGAGCAAGCACAACTTGCAATTGATGTTGCGGACGTTATTGTGTTTTTTGTAGATGGGCGTGAAGGTATGACCGCGCAAGATATGGAAGTGGCAAATTTTTTGCGTAAATCTAAAGCACCTAAGGTTTTGGCGGTAAACAAACTTGACAATAATGAGGTGGAAAAGACTTATGATTTTTATAATCTTGGACTAGGCGAGCCTTATGGTGTATCGTGTGAGCATGGTATGGGTGTGGGTGATTTACTTGATGCAATAGTAGGAAATATCAAACAAATTCCTGAAAGCGAAGCAGATAAAGGTCTTAAACTTGCAATCGTTGGTAAACCTAATGCTGGTAAAAGTACGCTTACTAATTATCTAGTTGGAGAAAAGCGTGTAGCGGTAAGTAGCATTGCAGGAACTACGCGTGATGCAATTGAAGTTCCGTTCAGATATAACAATAAGGATTATACTATTATTGACACAGCAGGACTTCGTAAAAAAAGTAAAATAGAACCATCAAGTATCGAACGTTATAGTGTGGTACGTAGTCTTGACGCGATTAGTAGATGTGATGTGGCGGTACTTGTTATTGATGCTGAACAAGGCATTACCGAGCAAGATGTTAAAATTGCGGGTCTTATTCACGAACAAGGTAAACCTAGTGTGATTGTAATTAACAAATGGGATTTGATTGATAAACAAACTGGTACACTTGAGGCATTTAAAAAGCAAATGGAAGTAGACCTAGCATTTATGAAATA
>JAFUPL010000048.1 GCA_017481235.1 Clostridia bacterium
AAAGGAGAAATATTATTATGCCAAAAATTAAAACAAGAAAAGCAGCTGCTAAGCGTTTTACTGTTAATTCTAATGGAACAATTAAGCACGCTCACTGCAACAAAAACCACATTCTAGCAAAGAAAACTAGAAAGAGAAAGAGATTTTTACGTGGAACAGGTTATGTTCACGCATCTGATGCTAAAAACGTAAAAGCAATGTTGGGACAAAAGTAGGAGGTAAGTTATGAGAATTAAAAGAAGTGTTAACGCTTTAAAGAAAAGAAGAGCGATTTTAAAACAAGCTAAAGGTTATCGTGGTGCTAAGAGCAAACTATATCGTGTTGCTCGTCAAGCAGTTATGAAATCTGGACAATATGCTTATGTTGGACGTAAATTAAAGAAAAGAGATATGCGTCGTTTATGGATTGTACGTATTAACGCTGGTTGCCGTGCTAATGGTTTAAGTTACAGCGTATTTATCAACGGTCTTAAGAACAAGAACATCGACCTTAACCGTAAGGTTTTGGCTGATATGGCAGTTAACGATGTTGCAAGTTTCAACAAACTTTGCGACTTAGTTAAAGGTTAAGCGTATTAGATAAATTTCGACAAAAGATACCACAAATCGCTTTGATTAGTGGTATTTTTTATGCACAAAATTAACTACCACATTGTATAATAGTAAATGCGGTCAAATCACGATTTAACTGAAATTGATTGCTTTAATTAAGTAAATGTAAAAAAAATTAATTTTAAGCACATTTACTAATTTGCGTGCATATAATACATAATCTAATCAAAATTTAAAAAGGAGGACTAAAAAAATGACAATTAATAAAAATGTAGATATCATTCGTGAAGATAATAAAGATTATTTAAATGTTAATAGTAAAAATAGATTGATTGCACAATTAATATGTTCATCTGCTGAAGCAATTTATGATTTTCATATTCCATTTGGTCAAAGCGTGGATAAGAAGACAGTTGAAGAGATGAAAGGAACATATTGGGTTCGTGTGCCTAATTCTGATAACTTTAAATATAACGAAGATGTTACAATTGCTGTATTATAATTATTAAATTGGGCGTATGTCCAATTTTTTTATGCTTTAGGTTGTATAAGTACGCGCGCGAAGCAAACCCTATCGGGTTTTGAAACGCTACCGCGTTTTGTACCACGTGCGTGGCACGCTTCGCGCGCTTTAATAGGATAGTGTTTAAAAAATGTAATAAAATACAAAAATTTGATATAAATGCCCCAAATATTATGTTAAATTTAAATAAATTTGTAAAAAAATGTAAAAACTATTAAAAATGTTTGACAAATAAATGTCAAAAGATGTAGAATTATTACATCAAGTGGTGAATAAGGGCCTCATGGGAGCCTTCTTAAGTAAGAAGGTGGCAGTCGTAAGACTGACGGATGATATGAAAATATTCATACCCTCAGTCAGCATTCGCTGACAGCTCCCTACTTATGGAGCCTTTAATAAGATATTCACTAAAATAAAGGGGAATTATATATGAAATTGATGAAGAAAGTTGTTTTAAGTTTAAGCATACTATTTACGATGTGTATAGCATTGGTAATTGGTTGCGTGGGCAATAGTTCATCTAAATCAAGCAAGGTATTAGGTGACAATAACACTAGTGATACACATGTGGTAACAGATATAGTGGAAAAACCAACCACATATACCTATGCACCAGGTGATGTAATGGTTAAAAGAGGTGGCAACACTATTAGTTTTAATTATAGTCCAAGTGTTAATGCCACGGAAGATACTCCTACAACTGTTGCATATGAATATTGCTTTGGCAATAGTATGAACCGAGCAACCGCAGTAAATCTAAAGGAAATAGACACAACCGATGTAACAGTAAGTTATGCTTGGAGTTTAAATACCAAACTAGATACAACTCAAAGCATTACTACATATACAAATTATCAACTACAACGCCTAAACAACTATGGCGATGAAGTATATATTTACGTGTTTGTAACCCCAACTAATGAAACTATCCCTACTACATTTACAAGTAGTGTAGTATGGTACTATGGCATACCATATGAAATGCCAATATTTAACAATGTAACCAATGAGGTTACATATCAAACCATAGTAGATGGTCAAAAAATTGATAAAAATACTTTAACTCCACTTGAAAGTTTTACAAGAACTGAAATTGGTCCACTATGTGATGAAGATGGATATTATGAAGAAGATGGGGAAATTGAAGTAACCTACTACTTTGACGGATGGTTTTTGGATAAAGAATATACTCAACTAGTGGAAGAAGATGATGTAAAACCAGGTCAAAAGGTATATGCAAGATATCATAATATAGAGTTTGGAAGAACTGATATAATGACCTATGATGATAAGGATGAAGAATATATATTAGGTGATTGTTACGATTATTATGATGATATATATTATCTTGAGTTATACAATGTGGTGGTGCCAACAATATATGATGACGGAGATAATGGAGAGGCAAGAGTTACAATTATAGGAGATGAAGCTTTTTATGGAAATAGTGGTAAATATGGCGTATCTCGCATATTAACAATATCTTTGCCAAGCACTATAACCACAATAGGAAATAATGCTTTCGAATATTGTTATAGGTTAACCAGTATAACCTTATCACGTAGTTTAACAACAATAGGAGATGAGGTTTTCTATTCTTGTAATGATTTAACCAGTATAACCCTACCAAGTAGTTTAACAACAATAGGAAATAATGCTTTCAATTATTGTTCAAGTTTAACCAGTATAACTATACCAAGCAGTTTAACAACAATAGGAGAATATGCTTTCTCTTATTGTACTAGTTTAACAAGTATAGTAGTAGAGAAAGGAAACAGTGTATATGATAGTAGAAACAATTGTAATGCACTAATAGAGACTGCAACAAATACATTAATCCAAGGATGTAATAATACAATAATACCAAATGATATAGAGATTATAGGAAATAATGCTTTCTATAGATGTACAAGTTTAACAAGTGTAGACCTAAGCAAATGTACCAATCTAACAACAATAGGAACTTCTGCTTTCTCTGCTTGTACTAGTTTAACAAGTATAACCCTACCAAGTAGTTTAACAACAATAGGAGCTTATGCATTCGCTAATTGTAGAAGTTTAACCAGTATAACCCTACCAAGTAGCGTAACAAAGATAGGACAATATGCTTTCCAAAATAGTGGACTAACCAGTTTAACCATACAAGGTGGTGGCACTTGGTATAAGAGTACATCTAGTAGTTATACGGCGTATAATGATGCAGATAAGATAGATTTAAGCAATAGTACCACAAATGTAACATACTTTACTAAGTCTAAAAGTAATGGTGGATATGTTAACTATTATTTCTATCGTAAAGTAAACTAGCAAATATGAAAGTATAAAGACGTGACTACGTCACTTATTAAGGTATCGTAGATACAATGATTAATGAATAGTGAAGAATGAATAATTAAGGACGCTTTCGCGTTATAAGAGTGAAGTTTGCTAGTGCAAGTGAAGTTTATGCGTTGCATAAGTGAAGTTCAAACAAAGTTTGAGTTAAGTTTATCCTAAAGGATAAGTTAAAGGAAAGAGTAATGTTTTTAGGCATTGCTCTTTTTTTGCAATAAAAAATAAATAAGTTATGATTATGTGCTTGACTAAATTGTAGGCGATTATTATAATAAAAGTATGAGGAAATTAACAAATATTGAAATTAAATATTTAAAAAAATTAAACAACAAAAAATATCGCAAG
>JAFUPL010000049.1 GCA_017481235.1 Clostridia bacterium
GATAGAGAAGTGGTTACAATTATTCGTGCACCGCACAAATATAAAGATTCTAGAGAACAATTTGAATCTAGAACACATAAAAGAATGATTGATGTATATGCACCAAATCCTAAGGCAGTAGACACATTGTTAAAGATGAACTTGCCAGCTGGTGTAGGCATTGATGTAGAATTATAGGAGGCCGTTGTGAAAAAAGCGATTTTAGGTAAGAAACTTGGAATGAGCCAAGTATTTGCTAATGATGGTTCAGTTATACCTGTAACTATTATCGAAGCAGGTCCTTGCTACGTTACTCAAGTTAAAAACAAAGAAACCGATGGTTACGAAGCCGTTCAAATGGCTTTCGGTGAAATCAAGGCTAAAAATGTTAACAAGTGCCAAACTGGTGCTTACAAGAAAGCTGGTGTTGAGCCAAAGCGTACTATGAAAGAATTTAAACTTGACAATAGTGCTGAATTTGCATTAGGTCAAGAAATTAAATGTGATGTGTTCGCTGAAGGTGACAAGGTAGACGTTTCTGGCGTAAGTAAAGGTCACGGATTTAGTGGCGTAATCAAACGTTGGAATGCTCACCGTCTAAGAATGACTCACGGTACTGGACCAGTTCACAGAGAAGTTGGTTCAATGGGTGCAAACTCAACACCAAGCAGAGTATTTAAAAATAAAAAGATGCCTGGACAATATGGTCACGAAAATGTTACAGTTCAAAACTTGGCAGTTGTTCGTGTTGATGCTGAAAGAAACTTATTATTCATTAAGGGTGCAGTTCCTGGACCTAACAATAGCATAGTTGAAGTTAAAGCATCGGTGAAGGCGTAAAGGAGAAAAAGACTATGGCAAAACTTACAATATATAATATGAAGAAAGATGCCGTTGGCGAAATCGAATTAAATGATAGCGTGTTTGGCGCAAGTTATAACGAATCATTAATTCACCAAGTAGTTGTTGCAATGCACAACAATGCTCGTCAAGGTACTAAATCTACATTGACAAGAAGTGAAGTTAGAGGACATGCTAAAAAACCTTGGAGACAAAAAGGTACTGGTCGTGCTAGACACGGTTCAAGTAAAGGTCCACAATGGGTTGGTGGTGGCGTAGTATTCGCTCCAAAGCCTCGTGACTTCAGTCAAAAAATTAATAAGAAGATGAGAGATGCTGCATTTGCTAGCGCTTTCAGTCAAAAGATTAATCAAAACGAAGTTACAATCCTTGATAAGATTGAACTTGAAACACAAAAAACTAAAGAAGTTGCTACAATGTTAGATACATTTGGTTTAAACAAGCGTACAATCATTGTTACAGCTGAAAACGATCCAACAGTTTTAAGATGTGCTAACAACATTGAAAAGGTGTCAGTTGCTGAAGTTAACCTATTAAATGTTTGTGACCTAGTTGAAAACAAAAACATCGTTATCACTGTTGATGCAATTAAGAAAATAGAGGAGGCGTATGTATAATATGACAGCACATGATATTATTTTAAAACCTGTGTTGACTGAAAAATCTTATGCTGGTATCCCTAATAAAGTTTATACTTTTATCGTAGCAAAAGATGCAAACAAAATTCAAATTCGCAACGCAGTTGAAGAATTATTTGAAGTTAAAGTTGCAAAAGTTAATACATTAAATTGTAAAGGCAAAATCAGAACTAGAAATACTAAGAGTGGCGTTACAGAGGGTAGTACTGGTGACTACAAAAAGGCAATCGTTTACTTAACTGATGATTCTAAGAGTATTCAGTTCTTTGATAGTTTGTCATAATTAAAGGAGAACAAAAATGGCTATAAATAAGAGAAAATCCATAACTAATGGTTCAAGAGGTTATTCTTCTGCATCTTTTGAAGAACTTACAAAAGGTGCTGAGGCTCCTAAGAGTCTACTTGCAACTAAAAGCAAGACAGGCGGAAGAAGTCACGGTAAGATTTCTGTAAGACATATCGGTGGTGGTAATCGTCAAAAATACAGAATTATTGACTGGAAGAGAAATAAGGACGGAATTGAGGCTACAGTTGATAGCATTCAATACGACCCAAATAGAACTGCTTATATTGCATTAGTAGTATATGCAGATGGTGAAAAGAGATTTATTCTTGCTCCAGAAGGTTTAAAAGTTGGAGATAAGATTATGTCTGGTGTTAACGCTGAAATTTCAGTTGGTAACGCTTTACCTTTAAGTGAAATTCCTCTAGGTGCTAGAATTCATAATATTGAAATGACACCTGGTAAGGGCGGA
>JAFUPL010000050.1 GCA_017481235.1 Clostridia bacterium
GATGTTTTCAAGGATTTCGGCTTGAATGTCAGCGTTAATTTGACGTCCATCTTCGTAGTATTGTGTACAAGCTTCAGTGCTGATGGTAAAGCCTTGAGGAACTGGTAGACCAATCTTAGTCATTTCAGCAAGGTTAGCACCCTTACCGCCAAGAAGTTCTCTCATACTTGCATTACCTTCACTAAATAAGTAAACAAATTTCTTCATAAATTCTCCTTTTAGACCCTTCTATAATACACTATCCTACAAAAAAAGGCAAACGATTTTAACCACTTGCCTTAATTTTTGTTAAATTATTAAAATTCCACCACTTTTATGTCTTTCAACTTTTGTGTACCATAATATACTTCAACTGTATCTCCCACATTAAGTCCTTGACCTATATCTATTTGAAATGACCATTTAAAATATTGATTTGCATCATACTCTTGAGCGTCTCCGTCATGTGTAATTGTTACATTATCTAACTTTAACACAATATTAGCAAAATCAAAACTTTTTGTTTCATTATTAGTATTAGTTACCCCTACTTCCAAATTATAGTAGTCGTCAGTAAGATGAAACACTCTTATACTTTCTATATCAAATCCTTCAATAGTGGCAATAACTCCATTACTAGCATCATTATCTTTTTTGCCACAAGCGGACATTGTAAATATTGTAACTAGTAATAACACTGCAACTGAGCAAATCTTTAGAACTTTATTTTTCATGCACTTTCTCCTATATTTAATTATATCATACTCTTTTATATTTTTACAACTATTTAAAAATAAATTATTGACAACTTTTCTTTTACGTGTTATTATATGAAAAATTTTAAGGAGAAACGTTATGTTAATGGATATTGAATGTGGTCGTGGACCTGAAGAAACCAAAAAAGAAAAACAACCTAAACAAAAAAAGACTAATGAACAAAAACGCATAATCGCTGCTCATATTGCCATGTATTGTATGTGTGCATCACTTATGTCTACCTTGCCAGGATTTATTGTTAAAAATAATTACGATAAGGATATTAGAGAATTAGATAATAAACAAAATGCAATTTATGAAGAGTTTATGGCTTGTGAAGAGTTTAGCGATAGTTTTAAATCTGAATTTACAAAAGCATCAAATGATTATGCTAATGGACTAATTACTTACGAAGAATTTGACGAAAAAGTTAAACACCTAAATTCAGTTAAATATGCTCAAGAAGTACTTGCAAGTTCAAATAATGAAGAATTAAAGATACAGGCTGAAGATATAAACACGCAAAAACAAGAACGCTCTGAAAAATATCAATCAAATCCTATCGTTAATGCAGGACTTATAGGTTTAGTTGGAATTGGTACAGCATCTATTGGAGCAATGGTAGCATCTTCTGTTTATGGTATTAAAGATATGATTGAAGAAAAACGCAAAAACGAAAATCAAATTTGTAAAGATATTTTAAACGGTTCAACCAATGGTGACAACAACTGTAATCTTGCTTCAATGGCAGAACATGCAAAACACCAAAAAATAATACAACTAAAAATAGAAAATGACGACTCGCTTGATTCTTTACGTATAGTTACAGAAGAGCAAGAAGACCAAAACACTTTATAAAGGAGTAATTATGTTAAGTTTAATGGAATTAATGGATTATGATCCAAATGAATTTGAAGAAATAAAAGAGAAAAAACGTAAAAATAAATTATGTAAAAAACGTTTGATTGCTAAACGTATATTACTTGGCAGTACTTTAGCATTTACTATTGGTTTTACAACTGGAATGATATCCTCTACTATCAATCAAAATAAAATTGACAATTTAGAAAAAGAACAAGATAAAATATATGAACAATATATGCAAAGTGATGAATTTCAAACATACTCTAGAACTGAATTAAATAATTTGGCAGATAAATATTATTTTGGAGAAATTGACTATGATACTTTTAAAAGCGAATTAGATAAAATATATTCAACTGAAACCGCTGATAAATTGCTTGAAAGTTCAAACCACGAATTGAAAGATGATATCAAACAAATTGAACACAAAATAACTGAAACTAATCAAAAATATAACAAAAGTGCTGTTAATATTGGAAGTATTGGTCTTTGGGGTGCTGGTATGCTTACTGCCCTATCAAGTGCAATAGTATATACATATTATGACCTTGAAACCGTTGGCAAAAGTAAAATAGCATATCAAGAATACGAAACAGGCCCTGTATTAATAAACAAAAAATCTAACAAAAAAGAAGATGAGGAAACTTTAACAAAATAAAAAAGAGCATTGATTAATTTCAATGTTCTTTTTTTTCTAATTCTTGTAATGTGAAGGCTCCTTTAGTAGGGAGCTGTCAAACACAGTTTGACTGAAGGTATGAAATATTTCATATCATCCGTCAGTCTACGACTGCCACCTTCTTACTTAAGAAGGCTCTTTTCATATTTTCATTATAATGAATAGCCTTTGTCTACAATCAATTCTTGACCGGTGATTGCACTTGATTCATCACTTGCTAGGAAAAGGGCTACGTTAGCAATATCTTCAGGTTTACAAATTCCTACTTCAAGGTTGCCATAGTTATCCATAGCGGTGTACATATCCTTGTCAAGATTGCCTGCGGTGTTGGTTGTCATAGGTGTAAGTACGCTACCTGGGCAAATTGCATTACATCTAATGCCAGTGCCAGCAAAACGCATTGCGCTATTGCGTGTAATACCTAGCATTGCTGCCTTGGTTGAACAATAAACTGAACCACCAAAGCCCTTAGCACCAGCGATTGATGAAACATTGACTATTGAACCACCGCCAGTTTTAAGCATAACATTACTTGCATATTTCATACAAAGCATTGTACCAAAAGTATTAATGCGAGTTACCCATTCCCAATCGTTTACTTCAAACTTGTCGATAGGAAGAAGTCCCTTTTCAAGCACGCCAGCGTTATTAATCATAACGTCAACACGCTTGAACTTTTTGACTACCTTATCAAAACACTTTTTAACATCTTCTTCTTTTGAAATATCACAAGGTATCATCATATAATCGGCACCAAGTGCTTTTAACTTTTTAGCAATATTATCACGGCAACTTGCTCCAAGAGATGCTACCACAACCTTTGCACCTTCCTTTGCAAACAATTCAGCAATTGCCTCGCCAATACCTGAATTACCACCAGTAACAATGGCTACTTTATCTTTTAATCTATCCATAATTTCTCCCCTTTATATTGATAATTGCTAAGCTATATAAATACTTACATTTTTTACTTTTTGAAGTGACTTTTGCTTTATAATAGGTTTACCAGTTCCAGTGCGCGCAGTTACTGGAACATCATTTACATCGGTTACATTTAGGTTGCCCTTATTATCAGTTACCACCACTTCGCCTGTAACTACTGGTGATACTGCAAATACAACTTGCTCTGCCCCGCTAGTTAGTTTTAAACCTTTGCGATTGCGGGCACTAATAGGGAACTCGGTTAAACTTACGCGTTTAGCACTAGAAGTATCAGTTACTACAAGCACCTTATCACCAAGGTTAACTTGAGAGGCAAATATAACTTTGTCACCTTCATTTAGACTCATGCCTATTACACCACTGCCTTGACGTTTTTGCTTAGGTACACTAGCATATTCAAAGTTAAGTGCCATACCAAGTTTAGTTACCATCAACACGCCTGCCATATTGTAATTTGGTTGAACGGCAACAAGTCGGTCAAAGTCGTGAAGACCAAGCGCATCTACTACTGGCTTATTAATCACAAATTCACTCATATCGCTACGCTTAATGTATCCATCTTGTGTAAACATTAATAATTCGCCGTTTTCCTTAAATTCGTCCATTTCAAAAATATTTACAACCTTTTCGTTAACTTCTGCCTTAGCAACTTGTGAAAGGTTTGTACCCTTACCATTAAACTTGGTTACAGGAATATCTCCTACCGCAATTTTGTACATATTGCCAAGATTAGTAAACGCATAAATATATGAATTTGTGGTTGTTTTTAATATATCTCTATGCAATACGTTTGCACTTTGATATTTATCAAATTTATTACTGCCTAGTTGAGCATTAATAACAATATTTTTAAGTCTTAAACCATCATCACTAACCGCCACCAAACATTCAGTATTAACCAGTTTTTCAATAGGTGTAAGAATAAAGGTTTCATGCTCCTCCACCACTTCGGTTTTACGTGGAGTTGGGTAGCGCTTTTTGATATCCAAAATTTCACGTTTAACAACAGTAAGTTGTCTTGCCCTGCTTGACAATATCTTTAAATATTCTTCAATTTTTGCCTTTAAGTCTGCCATTTCTTGCTCAATTTTGGTAGTTTCAAGATTGGTTAAACGTGCCAACTTCATATCAAGGATTGCTACCGCTTGCACTTCGGTTAAACTAAAGCGTTCCATAAGTCTAGTTTTTGCTTGTGCGGTGGATTCGCTACTCTTAATTATTGCAATAACTTCGTCAATATTTTTAATAGCAACAAGCAACCCTTCCAAGATATGTACACGAGCTACCGCTCTATCATAATCATATTGAGTACGTTTACGTATTATATCTACTTGGAAATTTACATAGCAATTCAAGTATTCTAATAGTCCTAATTGCTTAGGAGCGCCATTAACAATTGCCACTACATTTAAGTTAAAGTTTTGTTGCATTTCGGTATGCTTTAAAAGTAGCGCTATAATGCTATCTGGGTCACCGTCCTTTTTAACAGTAACAACGGCGCGCATACCAGTTTTGTCACTTTCGTCAGTGATTTCAACAATATTGTTAAGTGCACCTTTAACTTTGTCCTTAACTTCCATGATATGTTGTAAGAATAAAGATTTATTTACTTGATAAGGAAGTTCAGTTATAACAATATTGGTTTTGCCATTAGATAATTCTTCTTTATGGAATTTTGCACGTAATGTTACTTTGCCACGACCAGTTTCGTACGCTTCAAACATATCCTTGCCAGTAGACATTATTCCGCCAGATGGAAAATCTGGACCTTTAACATATTTTAATGCCTCTTCAAGCGTAAGTTTTGGATTTTCAATATAGGCAACCGTAGCATCAATCATTTCGCCAAGATTGTGTGGTG
Organism: Clostridia bacterium; assembly: GCA_017481235.1. GTDB lineage: Bacteria > Bacillota > Clostridia > Christensenellales > UBA1242 > Onthoplasma. The sequence goes on from JAFUPL010000050.1 coordinate 5,082, forward strand.
GAATATTTGTGGCAAGACCTACGGCGATACCACTAGCACCATTTACAAAAAGGTTTGGGAAACGACCTGGAAAATAGTCGGGTTCTTTTAATGTGTCATCAAAGTTTAAACTATATGTAACAGTATCCTTATCAATATCTTGCATAAGTTCTAGTGACAACTGACTAAGTCGTGCTTCAGTATAACGATATGCGGCAGGACGGTCACCGTCAATTGACCCAAAGTTACCATGGCCTTGAATAAGTGGTACATTGATAGTAAAATCTTGCGCCATACGAGTAAGTGCATCATACACCGAACTATCACCATGTGGGTGATAACGACCTAGCACGTCACCGACGATTTTAGCACATTTTCTAAATGGTTTATCTGGTGTAAGACCTAACTCTTGCATAGTGTATAATATACGACGTTGAACAGGTTTTAGTCCATCTTCCACACGAGGAAGAGCACGGTCCATAATAACAAATTCCGAGTATGGAAGCATGCTTGAATGCATTACTTCTTCAACCGTTTTTTCATATATTTCACCATGCGGTGCTTCAATAATCTTTTTTGCTTTTGCGTCTAAGGAGCGCTTTTTAGTTTTTTTAGGGGTGTTGTCTTTTTCAAACATATTAATTTGGTCATCAAACTTATCCATATACTAATTGCCCTCCTTTATTTTGATTGGTTTAAAGTTATCTACCTTATTAAAATTAGCATTTGCTGTGATATAATCTTTACGACTTTTTGCGTCATCACCCATCCAAGTGGTAATAATTTGGTCAGCACGCACCGCATCATCAACTGTTACGCGCACCAAACTTCGCTTTGCTGGGTCCATAGTGGTTTCCCAAAGTTGTTCAGGATTCATCTCTCCTAGACCTTTATAACGTTGTAGTGTGTATGCCTTATTGCCTACTTGTGAAGTGATTTCTTGAAGTTCTTCATCAGTATAGCAATAATAATCTTCCGCTTTGGTTGACACCTTGTATAGCGGTGGCATACCTATATAAATATTTCCATTAGTAATTAGTGGTCGCATATATCTAAAGAAGAATGTAAGCAAAATTGCCCTAATGTGTGCACCATCTTGGTCAGCATCGCTAAGAATAATAATTTTGTTATACTTTAAATTATCTAGTTTAAAATCTTCGCCAATACCGGTGTTAATTGCACCAATAAGCGTACGAATTTCGTCGTTTGCAAGCACTTGGTCAATACGCTTCTTTTCACTGTTTAACGGTTTACCCTTTAAAGGTAGAATTGCTTGATAATATCTATCCCTACCTTGCTTAGCACTACCGCCCGCCGAGTCACCTTCGACTATAAATATCTCATTGATATCAGGGTTACGACTTGAGCAATTTGCAAGTTTACCAACAAGCATACTACCTTCAATGCTATTTTTAGCCCTAGTCAAATCCTTTGCGCGTTTTGCCGCAGCACGAACCTTTGCTGCACCTTTTGCCTTTTCAATAATAATTTGACCAATATATTCGTTCTTTTTACTATTAAAGAAGTCTGTTAGTCCACTTACGCATATATTTTCAACTCGGGAACGTGCTTCAGGGTTACCAAGTTTGGTTTTGGTTTGACCTTCAAATTGCACATTTTTCATCTTAATACTAATAACCGCCGTAATACCTTCGCGGAAGTCATCACCAATAAAGGCAACGTCTTTTTCCTTTACAAGATTATTCTTTTTTGCAAAGTCGTTTAGTACTTTAGTAAGTGCCGTTTTAAAACCTACTTCATGCGTTCCGCCTTCTGGTGTTGGAATATTGTTTACATAACTAAATATATTTTCCGCATAAGTATCGGTGTATTGCAATGCAACGCTAACAAGCGTTTCGTCCACTTCGCCCTCGATATACACTGGTGGAACAAACAAAGGTTTTTTATCCGCGGTGATATTGGCAACAAAATCCGCAATACCGCCCTCGTAACAAAATTGTTGACGCTTATTAGTACGTTCATCAATAAGTTCGATATTCATACCCTTATTTAGGTATGCATTTTCACGCAAACGTTCCGCCACCGTATCGTATGAAAAATGATTATCCTTAAACACTCTATCATCTGGCAAAAATTTTACATATGTACCAGTTTGATTAGTTGTACCTATCTCTTTTAGTGGTTCAGTAACAATGCCCGAAACTATTTTACCTTTCTTTTCAACCGATTCAAACTTGATAAAATACTTTTTTCCGTCCTTGCATACCGTTACTTCCAAATATCTACTTAACGCGTTAACAACCGACGCACCAACGCCGTGCAATCCGCCCGAATATTTATAATTATGGTCGCTAAACTTACCGCCCGCGTGTAGTTGAGTGTATACCACTTCCACACCCGTCTTTTTTAGTTTTGGGTGCATACTAACTGGCACACCTCTACCATTATCGCTAACACTTGCCGAACCATCTTTATGTAATGTAACAACTATCTTATTACCATGACCATTAGCCACCTCGTCAATACTGTTGTCTACAATTTCCCAAAGCAAGTGATGCATACCTTTATTGCCAGTAGTACCAATGTACATACCTGGACGCATACGAACCGCGTCAAGACCTTCCAATACTACCAAATCTTTACTATCATAACTTGAATTTGCCACGTTTAACTCCTTTATAGTATAAATCATTTTGAATGTAAGGATAAGGCAATAACTCTTCCGCCTTTACCTTAATTACTTTGCCATTTTTAATATCTTCAACTATCACGAAAATATCAAGTCCCATTTTATCAAACATATATCTACATACGCCACAAGGTGAAACCACACGTGTAGTGCCGTCAGCGTTCATCTTAACAGCCACAATGGTGTCAAACTCACGCTCACCCGAGGCAAGTGCTTGACCATATGCTACTTGTTCAGCACAAATCGAATGTGATGTTTTGATATTAACACCTTTATATATCTTGCCCGATTTTGCTTTAATTACACATCCAACATGCATAGAAATATTTGAATAAATATCGCTATTACTTTTAACTAGTTCAGTTGCAAGTTGTATTAATTCTAAGTCTAATTTGTTTAATTTCACTTAAGTCCCCCTTTTACTTAAGGTTAATTATATCAAAATAAAACAAATTAGGCAAATAATTTTAATTATGTTTAACGTAAAATTTGCAATTTTCATATTAAATTATATGGATATAAGAGAATTTTATAGGTCAAATAAAAATAATCATGACCATCAAACAAATAATTTTACTAACAACTTTAATCAAAATGCTAACGATAATACATATCGCAATAAATCTAGTTCAATCAATCAAAATCAAGATTTTAGCGAATATCAAGACACCATTAATAAATACAAAGACTTGTCGCAACAAGATTTATACAAGGAGTTATTCACTCAAGCAAGTGAGTTAAAAGCACAAGGAAAACTTGACCAAAATATGCTAAACACACTATCAAGCACTCTCGGACCAATGCTTAATGATGAACAACGCGAACTTTTAAATAATCTTATTGATAGGATAAAATGATAGATAAAATTCACCCGGAGTTGCTTAGTGAAGTTACTACTTTAAACACCAAAAGTGTAAATTGTTTTTTGTATGCTAAAAATTTTGACCAATTACAATCAACATTAGACAACAATCATTTAGAATATATTTCATATCCTTTTATGAAATGCTTTTTTGTTCATCTTAATAAAGACGATATTTTAAAATTTTCCAAATATGATAGTGTCGATTTTATCACCAAAAGCACTCGCGTATTTACTCTTATTGACCGCGCAAAGCAATTTATTGGCGTTGACAAATTTAAGTTTAATACTTTTCTACCACCTACTATCGCTTTTATTGACACTGGAATTGCTCCACATCTTGATTTAATACTTCCTCGTCCTCGCATTGTGCATTTTAAGGACTTGATTAATAATCGCACATACCCTTACGACGACAATGGTCATGGCACATTTATAAGTGGAGTTGCTTGCGGTAGTGGAATATGTAGCAATTTTAAATATGCGGGAATATTGCCTAATGCAAACATTGTAATGATTAAAGCATTAGATAGCAATGGTGAAACCAGTTCGCAAACTATACTTGACGCCATGCAATACATATATGACATACGCAAAATTTACAATATCAAGGTTGTATGTATGAGTTTTGGTGCGGATTATAGTGGCACTAATGACCCCTTGCAAAAAGGCGCATTAGCGCTATGGAATAGTGGTTTAATTGTAGTTGCCGCCGCGGGAAACAGTGGTCCAGACAAACAATCTATCAAATCCCCAGGAACAAGTTCCCGAATTATAACCGTTGGTGGTCTTGATGACGGACGAATTGACAATAATATTAAAATTGCCGACTTTAGTTCACGTGGACCAGCAGATAGCAAATTTAAACCCGACTTAATCGCTCCTAGTGTGGATATAACTTCCACATCCAACAACTTTAAAAGCGGTTTTTATACTACTATGAGTGGCACAAGCGTTGCCACCCCTATTGTTGCGGGCATATGTGCAATGCTGGTTAGTCAAAACCCAAAATCTAGTCCCGACAAAATAAAGCATACCCTACTTAACCTTTGTACTCCCCTAACTCACAACAAAAACGACGAGGGTTTTGGATATATTAAATTTAATTAAAATCTGTAAATTGATTGTAAATTAAAACTTTTTTTGATATTATTAACTTATGATACAATTTAAAAAAGTTAGTTATACATATTTTAGCAAGTTTTATACTTTGTTTGATTTTAGTTACAAGTTTGACGCGGGCAATTATGCCTTAATTGGTGATAATATTAGTGGACCACTTACATTAATACGACTACTTGCCAAACTTGACACATGGTATAAAGGTGAAATTTTAATTAATAATGTAAGTCTTAAAAAGACAAATTATAAAAAAGACTTTAGTGTAGCATATATTAGCACTACACCTAAGTTTTTTAACAACAAAACCGTATTAGACAATGTGTGTTACCCACTAAAATCACGTAATATAAAAAAACAAGAACGAATCAACATCGCCCTTGTAACACTAGCAAATTGGGGTTGGAAAGATAAGGCAAATATCAAAGTAAAAGATTTATCTAAAACTGACCTTATAAATCTTGCATTAATACGCGCAAGTGTGCGAAAATTAGATTTACTACTTTGTGAAGATATCTTTGACATACTACCGCCTAATATTTTAGACAAAATTTCCGCTACTACCAAAATTGTTGTATCTAACAAAGAAAATGATTTTGATGATTACACAACTCTCATGTTTGGACTTGGAAATTTAAAAGAGTAAAAAACAAGACCTAAATAGGCCCTGTTTTTTAATTACGCTTCAAAAGTTTCTTCAATTTCGTCTTCTTTAGGTTTAAGTTTTTTGTTAGCATTTCCTTTTTTTGCAATAAGTTTTTTATTATCATTACGTATAATGTTTGACACTTTTTCCACTGCATCACCTACAGCCAAACCAACTTTTGTGTTTTTTGTAACAACAGGTTTTTTGATTCCTGAAATTTTACAATAAGCATCATTAGGACCATTATATCCCGCATCAATTACTAACTTAATAGATTCAAAAGATTCAACAGTATCTAATCCCTTAATTGCTTTTTGAACTCCTTTATCGGTTTTCACACCTTCGTCAATACGACCAAATTCGTATCTTACTAATTTTTTCATAATTATATCCTCCCTTCTATACTTAATATATACTAAATTTTAATGGTTTTGTCAAATAAATTAATTATATTTTTTAAAATTTATTATTTAACTACAAAATTTAATTTATTATTTTTGCAATCTACCATAACAGTATTACCGTCTTTAATTTCGCCACGCAAGTACATATCGGCAAGTTCGTCCTCAATTGCATTGGTAATAAGTCTACGTAATGGTCTTGCGCCATAATCGGCATTTGTACCATTTTTAATCAAATACTTTAGCGTGCTAGCACTAAATTTAAGAGTAATATTTTTGTCCTTTAAATTTTTGTTAAGTTCGGCAAGCATATTTTTAGCAATTTCACTAACCACATCTTCTCCAAGTTTGTTAAACACAACAATATTGTCAATACGGTTGATTAGTTCTGGACGGAAATACTTTTTAAGTTCATCTAATGCCACTTGTTTTAAGTCCATATCCGCTTGAGATTTGTCGCTAAATCCTAGTTCCATACGCTTGCTATTTAACTTGTCACTACCAACATTAGAATTAAGTACAATAATTGTATTTTTAAAACTTACCACACGACCATGACTATCAGTTAACCTGCCATCTTCCAAGATTTGAAGCAACATATTAAATACATCTGGGTGTGCCTTTTCAATTTCGTCCAAAAGCACTACGCTATATGGTTTGCGACGCACTTGCTCAGTTAATTGTCCGCCATCATCAAAACCAACATATCCTGGAGGAGAACCAATAAGTTTTGACACGCTATGTGCTTCCATATATTCACTCATATCTAGCCTAATCATTTTGTCGTCGCTATCAAACAATGCGTTTGCAAGTGCTTTACAAAGTTCGGTTTTACCAACGCCCGTTGTACCTAGGAACAAAAAACTTCCAATCGGACGGCGTGCGTCACGCATACCAATACGACCGCGACGAATTGCCTTAGATACAACTTTGATTGCCTCATCTTGACCTTTAACACGTTCACTTAAAGTAGTTTCCAATTTTAGCAATTTTTCACTTTCGCCTTCAGTTACTTTTGTAATAGGTATACCCGTCCACTTGCTAACCACTTCAGCAATCTCCTCTTCCCCAATCTCTGCTGGAGTTTCAGGTTGAGTGCTTGGTGAATTTTTAAGTTCTTCAAGTTGTTTTTTGATATCACTTATTTCGTCGCGAAGTTTACTTGCTTTTTCAAAGTCTTCTTGAGTTACCGCATCTTCTTTGTTTGCGTTAAGTTGACTTAATTTGTCTTTTAATTCTTTTTCTTGTGTGCTTGAATAGTTGTTTTTAACTTTTGCCCTTGATGATGCTTCGTCAATTAGGTCAATTGCCTTATCTGGCAAACTTCTATCTAAAATATACTTGTCTGAAAGTTTAACCGCTGATACAATTGCCTCATCAGTGATTTTAACCTTATGAAACGCCTCGTAACTATCACGCAATCCTTTAAGAATAGTAATTGTATCATCTACACTAGGCGGATTAACCATAATAGGTTGAAAACGACGCTCCAGTGCCTTGTCTTGTTCAATGTATTTGCGATATTCGTCGGTGGTAGTTGCTCCAATTGTTTGCATTTCGCCTCGTGCAAGATATGGTTTAATCATATCCGCTGGTGAAGTTTCGCCTTTGTCACTACCCGCTTGCGCAAGTGTGTGAATTTCATCAATAAATACTATTATATTTTTACTGGTCATAATTGTTTCAATAGCATTTTTTAACTTTTCTTCCATGCTTCCGCGATACTTAGTGCCCGCCATAAGTCCACCAATATCAAGACTATATATTGTTTTGCCTTTTAAAATTTGAGGGACATCACCCGCTACAATTTTTTGCGCCAAACCTTCAACAATTGCCGATTTACCAACGCCCGCTTCACCAATAAGTACTGGGTTGTTTTTGGTTTTACGGCACAAAATTTCAATCACACGTTCAATTTCGGCGTCACGTCCAATAATAGGGTCAATTTTACCTTGTTTTGCCCTTAATGTCACATCACTTCCCATTTGCAAAAGTTCGTCACTTAACTCACTAGTATGCACATCTGGAGTAGTTGCAAAATCCTCTTCTGCTTGTTTGTTAATTTTTCCAACGCGAACAAATCCTTCGTCATTAAATCCATTTTGAGGTTGTTGCTTAGTTGATATAATGGCAAGCATTTTAGAACGCATTTCATACACGTTAAGTTTTAATGCTCCCGCCAAAATTTGAATAGCATAACTATCGTTTTGTGACAAAAGTGAAACTAGCATATGTTCGGTGCTAATATAGTTAGTGCCAGTGCGCTTTGCCACTTCATTTGAAATCACAAACAATTCTTTTGCCCTAGGCGAAAAGTCGCCAACACGTGCACCAAATCCGCTACCCATATTGTCAAGCACTTGCTCCATCACACTGGTTGTAACCTTATATGATTTTAATAATTTTGATGCTTGACAATCAACTTTAGTAAGTCCGTATAATATATGTTCTGTACCAATTGGATTGCCATATTTACGTGCAACACTTTGCGCATACTGAATACTTTTGTTTGCTAAATCCGTTAAATTATATATCATATTTTCTCCTTTTTATTTTTTACAAATTATTAAAATATAATTAATAAATTAATTAAATTATTTTAATAATATTTACAATTAAAACAATTAATAATTGTATTGTTTTTAATCTGTTTTATAGTTTTTTTTAATTTAAATTTAATTAATTTTATTTTTTTATTATTTTTTTACTAATTTTTTATTTGAATATTTTTTGTAATTCAGTTGCTAATTGCTTAAAATCATTTTCATATAATTTCACGCAATTTAATGCCTGATTTATTTGATTGCTTGTCAACTGAGTTTCAATTCCAGCATTAAATCCAACTAAAATATCACCAAGCAAAACATATGCTTCACTTACGCTAATTTTTAAACAATTATTTAATATTGCTTTTGCTCTACGAAATTTGTCTTCAACATCGTCACTGTCGTTTGATAGTTTCTTAGCGGTTTCAATTTCAAGTTTTATAAGTTTGTCGATATATGTTTTTGTAAGTTCGCAAATTTGTTTTTCGGTGTATCCCAAGGTTGCCCTAGTTCTAATTACACATAATCCACTTTGACGGTCTAAATATGTTAAATCAAAAACCAGTTTTTCATTAGCGTTTGGAAGTTTGTCCAATGCATAAATTTGTGCAAGGGAAGGCAATATTACTTTAGTTTCAATGCTCATTCCGCTTCCAATACTTTTGATATCTGGTGTTAAAAATCCATATTTATCATTATATGCAAAATGTAATTTATTACACAACTTTTTATCTACTTCTTTTGCTTTTGAATACGCCTCATAAATATTGTGGTGCTTTGAAAATATTTCAATATGATTTTTATTATTGATTTGAACGGTTACATCATTGTCATGCGCACATCCTTGATTAGAACTCGCATACACAAAATCATGCTCAAGCATATCACTTGCTATCAAGTTGCCAACCACCTTTTTGCTCATTTCACTTAAAGGTACACACTTTAATCCACAAGCATTAGTCGCATTAAGGCATAGTTTTAATATTTCTTTTTGTTGTTCATCATAAATATTTGTTTCAAACTTACAATCTTTTAAGTTTCTTACAAACTTAACTTTTGAATATATTATATTACTCACCTTGCAACTCCTTAGTCAACTTTTTAATTTCTTTGTTGATTACACCCGCGTCTTCATAACGTTCTTCTTTAATTGCTTTTTGCAAGTCCGCTTTTAAATTGGTCAGTTTTTGCTCTTTTGTAAGTGCTTTCTTTTGGTTTCCAACTTTAAATTCAATATTGTCAATTTTGTTTTCAGTGTATGGTTGAATACGTTTTACAATGTCCTCAATTTCTTCCTCAAATGTATTATAGCACTCATCACAACCAAGTTCGCCCAACTTTTTAAATTGACTTAAACTCCAATTACATTTAGGACAAAATTTGTCGTCAAAATCATCAAATCCTAAAAAGTTAGTAAGACTTCTAAATTCATCAAAAATAGAATTGTAGGTTTTATTTAATACTCCCTCTTTTGTTGCACATTCTTCACATAGATGAGTAGATTTAACCTCACCATTTATTACAAGCGTAGAATGATAACACGCTTCATGTTTTTTACATTTATCACACAACATAATTAACTCCTTTTCATTATCTCTATTATAATCTCTTTTAGTATATTTGCTCTTAGCATTTCTTCCATATTAAGCGGATTATTCAGTGCTTTTGTCGAAAGTGCTCGTTTTAATATTTGATTTTCACTTATAGTTAGCATTTTTCTTGATAGCAGATTATCTAATATTTGACCACCATCAGTTTCAGTCAATGGTTGCGAACACAGATTTATCAAATTTTGCAAATTAGCATTATTATTGCTTAATCTAGTTACTTTAATAAATCCTGCCCCTCCTCGCACGCTTTCAATAACGTAACCATTATTGACCGTAAATCTAGTGTTAAGCACATAATTAATTTGACTAGGCGCACATGCAAAAAACTTTGCCAAATCATTACGACTAAGTTCAATAAAACTATCTTGCGCCAATGTCTTTAGTATAAATTGCTCAATTATGTCACTTCTACTTGCCATATATTTACCCTCCCAATTAAATTTTGTCACACCGACCAAGTGTTACTAACACGAGCGGTGTGTATCTCACTCAATATTAAAGGTTTCAAGTTTGACTTTCTTTGACCTTTAATACTATTATAATACCCAAATTTTCGTTTGTCAACCAATTTTGCCAAAAATTTTTAAAATTTTTTTATACACAAAAAACCCGTCCTTATAAAGAACGAGTTTTTATTGATTTAATTAAAATATGGCTTTAAATATCATCCCCGCCACTATATAACTTAATAATAGTGCCGTCACAAGAATTTCAATGGAAATAATAACTTTCAGATACCATTTATCAATTTGACGCACTATCATAGCGTTTGTAAATGCCAGTCCTCCACCTATTCCGCCTACAAATGCACCAGCAATTACACTTTTATTTATAATCCCAAATGTTAAGCACGCTACAAGGATTGATAATGATAAAACAATTTCGTACCATGTTAACTTTCGTGCGACTTCAATGGTTTGACCAAAAGCATTAATAGTAATGCCTATTAACTGATTGCCCTTAATGGTAAACTTCTCTACCACATCATCTTTTTTATATTCATAAACACTACGTTTAATTTTGGTTAAAATTACTCCATCATATACAATTGTACGTTTACCCGTCCAAAAACTCTCTTCAAACTCCAATACCTTATTATTGGTTTGTTCATTATTAATTGTAACTTTCATACTTTTCTCCTAATATTCCCAAACAGCAACATTGCCATCATTATCATAATACCAGTAATTACCCGCATCTTCAGGTTTCTCACTAGAAAAATAATACACTCTAGCATTTATAGTACATTCAAGTTCAATAGCCTCAAATTGTTCCTGTGTTCCATTATAATAAATATTTTCCAAACTGTCACAACCTTCAAAAACTTCTTCACCTATAATTTGGATACCCGAGCCCAACACCAAAGTAGTTAAATTAGTACAATTTTTAAAATTATAATTACGTATAGTGGTTATAAGATTCGATTTCATAATAACAGTTTTTAAAGAGGTGCAACCATAAAAACTTCTATAGGTCATCTGTTCCACTTTTTCAGGAATAACCACCTCCTCTAATGACGAGCAATATTCAAACACTCCTAATCTGCCTTCATAACCAAATATTTTAAGATTGGTTGGCAATGTAACTCTTTTCAAGTTAGTACAATTATAAAACGTTTGGTCTAAGGCGGTAACTTTATCTGGGATATCAATTTCCTTAAGTGCCGTACAATTATAAAAAGCATGATAACCTATTTCTTCCAAACTATCTGGCAATACAACACTTTCTAGGTTTGTACATTCATAAAAACATTTTTCACCCATAGATTTTAAATTATTGGATAATTTTACATATTTAACAGAAGACCCCATAAATATTTGATATCCCATTACAGTAACACTATCTGATATATATACATTTTCTATATTAGTATTAAAGAAAAATGTACTTCCATATAATTTTGTAATATTATTTGGCACATACACGTTTTTATCTGTGCCAATATATTTATCTGCTATTTTATTTCCTCCTTCCCAGGAATAATATGTAAAATCATCTTTTGTATAATATGCATTGATATACACATTAAAATCCATAGGCGTTGTTAAACTATAAGTAGTTTTATCTTCCCCATTTATAATAAGTTTAGTACATTCAACATCCGAGTACATATTATTATCAAAATAATAACAACCGCTTGGATTATAATAAGTTATGTTATATGGGAATTTTTCTCTTATTATTTCCTCACTTTTTAACACCTTGTTGTTTTTGTCTTTATAAGTAATTCTAAACTTTTCACTATTCCAATTAGGTCTAAGTATAAGATTTTCATAATTAGCTGTTGGAACGCTCCACATTATATCATTATCTTGGTTTATCCACCCAAAAAAACCAGTATCTTCCTTAAAAGGTATTGGCAATTCATAAGGTTCCATTGCGTATGTATATTCTGTAATATACCTTTCGTCAGTTTCAATCCCTTCCATGTTATAAGTTATTGTATAGGTTATTGGTTTCCAATTAGATACAAAGTGTAAATCTCCAATTGAACCAGACGGAATTGTGACTGTTAGTTTAGGTGTTAAAATATCTGCACTAGTCCAACCTATAAATTCAAAATGCTTTGCCGATACATTAGGCAAATTAAAATCATCATCTTCAGATTTATAAAATGCTTTTTCGCTTTCAAAAATAGGTTGTACATATTCATTATTTGTGCTATAACTAATAGTATAATCCCCTCGCTCCCAAACAGCCTCTAAATGTAAAAGTCCATAACTAAATTGTTTAACTTGAGTAATTATTGTTTGCGTATTTAGTTTCCAACCTACAAACGTATAATGCTCTCTAGTTGGTATTGGCAATGTAAATGTTGGGGTTTCATAAGTATATTCATTAATATAAGTGCCATTATTAATAGCATTACTTAGGCTTCCTAAATATTCATATGTTATTTTATAAGTTTGTAGTTCCCAATGAGCAACAAAATACTTTTCGCCGTAAGAATATTTAGGAATTACAACATTTAGTGTTGGCTTGGTTATTCCCTCTCCTGTCCAACCTATAAATTTATATACATTATTATTACAAGTTATATTTGGTAAATCGAACTCCTCATAATATGTATAATAATATTTCATCTCTCGATTTCCTAGTGGAACAAGTTCATTGCTAGATGTATATGTAATTGTATATTTTACTGCTTGCCAATAAGCTTTTACTTCAACAACACCATTGTTGGTGGTTGTTAAATTCTTAAACTTGGTGGTGTTAGGATAGTAAACAACACTCGTTGTCGTCATAAGCCAATATTTAAAATTGTAGTGTGCGTAAGTAAATGTATTGTCGGGAAGAGTATATTCCTTGCCATACTCACATATCATATTTGACATAAAACCATTTCCGCCATTTGAGTTAAATCTAACAATATATGTATTTGCCTTCCATTTTGCATACAATGTTGTATTTACTTTTATCCCTTGATTAAAATCAAAAGGAATTGTACAATTTGAGTCAATATACCAACCTTCAAATTGATAACCTGTTTTAGTTATAGTTTTTGCTGAAACCTTTGCATTATATGCTATTGATGATGTAGCATACACTTCACCATCGCTCATAAAAGTTACAGTATGATTACCATGCTTTTCAGCAAGTTGAGCAAGCGTTCCATTAAAATCTCGTTTAACACTCTTAATTTTATTAATAGGTATTGCTAAATTCATATAATTAGTCGCAACACCATTTATCGTTATTTGTCCGGATGTAATGCCTATAACCTCGCCCCTATTATTTACTAGTACTCCACCACTATTGCCATTGGTAATATCAGCGGTAGTTTGAATATATGTATTACCTTCGATAGTATACGCTTTTTTTGATACAATGCCTTGTGTTAAAGTGCTATCCATACTGCCCAATGCATATGCTTGCGGATAACCTATTGCATAAACCGTTTCACCAACTTTAACTTTATTGCTATTACCCAATCTCACGGGTTTTGATTTCTTAATATCAATTTGGATAATTGCAATATCTAAATCCTCATCATATCCAACAACTTTTTTTATATTATAAATTTTACCATTATTTAATTGAACTTTGCCACTAGTGCATTTTTTAATCACATGATAATTTGTAACCGCTAAACCTTTATCATTTATGAAAAATCCTGTACCAGTTTGAATTGTATTAGAATATTCTGCCTTAATACAAAAAACTGATGGGTCCACCATTTTATATATTTGACTACTAGAATATTTAATAGGTACAAGTGCTACAATTAATGATAGTAATAATACAATACACCCAAGTCCCGCCACCAAATACCAAGGTTTTAACTTTACAAACTTGGTAAATTCAAATTTAGGTTTGGTATTAGATATGGTATTGTTTGTAATATTAGAGTTGGTATTATATATTTTATCTGGATTATTTGCCATATCAAAAAATTCAGATACTGTTATATTAAAAATATCCGCCAATTTTTCAATGGTAACCAAATCTGGTTCTGACAAATCATTCTCCCATTTAGACACCGCTTGATATGAAATATTAAGTTTTTCCCCTAATTGCGCTTGTGTTAAGTTATTCTTTTTTCTTAACTTGGCAATCAAACTTCCATATTTTTTCAAAGATATTTTCCTCCGCTTGTTTTGTTTTCAAGTTTATTATATCACACGCATATTAAAAATAGCAATATTTTGCACTCAACTTTTGGTTGAATTACTTTATTTTTAGTGGAATTTAACACATTGTTGCATATAATATTTTAAAATTGTATTTATAATATAATAAACTCAATACTAACAAGTCATTTCGCTAGTGTTAATCAAATTTTGTGCCCAATTATAATAATCTCTTTCTATCAGTTCTTTCTCCTTATTTGAAGCAATAGAATATTTGCTTACATATTCGTTTAAAATTTGACCTTCCTTAGTTTCAAATTTATAATCTTTAAGATATGATATTATTCTAACAATATTTTCTAATTTATTAATATAGTCTTCTTCATTATTTTTTAATGCGCTATATCCGTTTAGCATTATCCCGCGTAAATATTCTGCCTCATCTACAACGTTAGAACTAATCACCACATTTGCAGCATGATGTTTGGCTGCTGGAAAATTTTTTGCTTTTTTAATTGCCTTAAAATACGAATCGGCATTTACAAATACTGTCAATTCTTGTTCTTTTCCGCCACCACCATGTCCCGCTCTTAGTATAAATTTATAAAATAACATATTTACTCTCCTAATCATATTGTATCACATTGTATAAAAAAAATCAAGTGTTGCCACTCAATTTTAATATATTGGCGCAGTTTAATCTAGTTCGTTTGAACCAGTATTTGATTATTAATTCTATTGTAAAAATCTTTAATTACTTTTTTAAATTCACTAGGTAATTTTGCTAATGCTTTATTTTTTAATTCCTTATCAATTCCAAACATGGCTTCTGCCATACTTCCAACAATGCAGGCATTTGTATCTGTATCTCCACCAAAAGATATTGCAATACGTATACTTTCTTCAAAACTATTTGAATTAAATAGAGAATATAAGCATAAGTCAATTGTCTCCGCACAAGTGTAATTAAATTTTTCAATATTAGGTTTTGTAATTTTTAAATTTAATTTATTTATTATTTCTTGTTTGGATAATCCTTGCCTTGCATAAAAAATTATCAATGCCACAGTTTTAGCGCAGTTTATTGCTTCATCGCTATTATGTGATGGAATTGTTGCAAGATAAGAATTTTTAACAACATCTTTTTCAGTATTAAATAAAAATCCAACAGGTGAAATTCTCATCATTGCGCCATTGCCAGCACTTTCTCCTTGGTAATCAGACTTTGCCCACTTAACAAAATTTGGAGAAAACATTGTTTTAAAGTATGGAATATGATTTGGAATATAGGTGCTATAAATAATAGCATACTCTTTTAATTTATTTTCATAATTCACATTATTTAATATTGCATCTGCAATAGCCATAGTTAAAATGGTGTCATCACTAAAAAATGAATTGTCTTCTATAATACTATTAATTTTTATAGGACGACAATTTTTAATTTGTTCATATTCATATATTGACCCAGCCAAATCGCCAATTATAGCACCTAACATAAATTTACCTCTAATTCATTATATCATATTTTTATGCAAACTCCAAAGCAATCCAATAAATAAAAAAGTACGAATTTGTGATTCGTACAATTCACTAATGGCGCAAAGAGAGGGATTCGAACCCTCGGAAGCGTGAACTTCACACGATTTCCAATCGTGCTCTTTCGACCACTCAGACATCTCTGCTCGTCACAGTATTTGTTTGTCTTGCCTACACTCGAAAACCTAGTGCATTCACGTGACACAAGATTGTTACTCTTCCCTTTCAAAGCATTTGCTTTGTATGGTTTTAATTAATGAACAAATCTAAAATATCAAAAATATTTAGTAACTAAATAAATAAGCAAAAAAGAACTACTGCTATTGCAAAAATTATTAACCATTTAAATAATCTAAATATTTTCATAACTAAATACTACCATACTTTACAAATAATTGCAACTAATATATAAAATTTTACTAAATAAATCTACATAGGAAACACGCTAAAAAAGCACCTATTACATTACAAAATAATGCCAGCGGTATTGCAAAAAGAGTCTTTTTTACTTTTGTTGCCGCAAAATATATACTTGATACATAAAAAAGTGTATCACTACTTCCCATTATTACACTTGCGCATTTACCAACATAACTATCAGGTCCATACATTGTAAAAATATCCTTAAGTAACACATACGCCGCATTACTACTAAAGGGGCGAATAATTGTAAGTTCAGTAACCTCGCTAGGGATACCTAACAAATTAAATAGTGGTGAAAGTAATTTACATAGCACATCACTTAAACCGCTTGTCCTAAACAGTTCAATTGCAATAAACATTGCAATAATATATGGAAGAAGTGAAACTATCAAAGGAATTGACTCCTTTGCCCCTTTTACAAAACTAGCATACGCATCAACCTTTTTTATAAGCGCATACATTAATACGCATGCTATTAAGGTTGGAAGTAGTATATCCGCCATCTACACCTCGACATATTTAAATATTGCTATCCTTTGTAAATGTATTTTGATTATTTTTTATTTTATTAACTTTAGAAATTTTATTTTTGCGATATAATAACTTAACTAGCACTATTCCTATAATTGTTGGAACAAAGGTTGACACTATTGTTGGCCAAATAATTACGGACGGAGCAACGCTTCCCGCCAATGCTCTTAAACCAATAACCGTCGTAGGCAACACTTGAATTCCTGTAGAGTTTATCAACACCAACATTATCATAGATTTTGTAGCAATTTCACTGCCCTTGTCCATTCCTTGCATTGCCTTAATTCCAAAAGGAGTTGCCGCACTACCCAATCCTAATATATTTGAAGACACATTTAAACATATATTCTTTTCAGTTTCTGGGTCAGTTGTTCCAAAAATAAATCTAATAGGTTTTTTTAACATAACCGATAACTTATGACTTAATTTCGTATCATCTAACACTTGCAAAATACCTAACCATATGGCATATATACCTAAAAATTCGATGCACATTTGCACCCCGTTGGCACTTGCACCCATCATAACTGTAAGTGCTTGCTCAGGCGCAGTTGCAACCAACACAAACAAACTAGACACAATCATAAACAGCCAAATTTTACTCATACCTAAATTTATGTTAATGATTGGACAATTATGATTATTAAAATAAAGAAGACACTACACTTATGAAAATATTGAGTAAGGGTTTTCATTTGTCATACCAACCCCAAAAAACAATCACACTCTCTTTTGTCATACCGATTGAGTGTAGCAAATGGAGTGTATCTGACTAACGTTCAATTAATGTTTAAGTTTATCAAGTAAGCAGTCATCAACTTGCTGACTGGGTTTATCGTTATTAAAATACAGTTTTAAATTTGCAAGCGTCTTTTCAATATTAGTTAATACGTATATTGCTCGTTTTTCTTTTGCAGTAAATTATTAGGTGTAGCCCCTATGACTATTTGTAGATGGGAAAATGGTGTACATGATATTAAGTCTAACGATTTAATTAAAGTTGCTTTATTTTTTGGCGTGTCAACCGATTATTTGGTAGGTCTAGAGGATTAAATTTTATTAAAATGCATTAAATTAATTTTTTTACAAATAATACTTTTGAACCTGTTTAGGTTTAGGAGGATTTATGTTCGGTCGTAACAAAAAAGAGAGAAATGCTCAAAATGCACAAAATGCAAGCAATTGTTCAAATGCTCAAAACAATAGTGCTAGAAATTCTAGTGCTAAAAATTGTTCAAATGCTCAAAATGCAAGAAATGCATCTAACAGCACTCGTAACACAACTAGAAATTGTAACTAATTCCTAGGACGAACACGAAAAAAAAGGTCTAAATCATTAGACCTTTTTTAATTATTAATTATAAATATAATATTATTTTGACAAAGTTGGTTCATTTGCAAGTTCAATTTCTTCTTTAATAAAATCAACTACTGCAATTTTGTGATTACAATTAGAACAACGATAACAATCATTCCATGATTCGTAATTCATAATTTCACCATCTTCAGGACATGTGATTTGATTTGGAATTTCATATTGAACTGGGATTAATTTAGTTATTCTACCAATCTTTTGCTTTTTAGTTAGTGTTATAACAGCCATTTTATCTCCTCCTTACATTACTTGCATTATAGCACACAAGTTTATAGTTTTCAATACCTTTTTCAAAATTTGTCGAAAAATTTTAAAATACTTTGTACAAATATTGAAGTATGTATCAATTTAAAGATATAAAAATACTAGATTTTAATTAAAAATAAGATAAATTTAAAAAAAATTTGAAAAAGTTTTAAATTTCTCTTGCATTTTTTCATATATTATATTATAATAGTCATGTTGATTGTGGCACCATCGCCAAGTGGTAAGGCCAAGGTCTGCAAAACCTTTATCATCAGTTCGAGTCTGATTGGTGCCTCCAATTTACTTTTCTTTGAGGGTTAATCCCCTCTTTGAAAATATTAATACATAGGACAACCTTAATATGCCGATGTGGCGAAATGGCAGACGCAAGGGACTTAAAATCCCTCGGGGGGAAACTCCCGTGCCGGTTCGAGTCCGGCCATCGGCACCAAGAACACCTTTATGGTGTTTTTTTGTTTATGTCTACGTAGAAAAAGAGGGGTTAACCCCTCTTTTTTGCTATTGCTGATGAAATTATTACCTTTAAAATCGATAATTCGCTTGAAGAAATAGTATCTTTTTTTATAGGGTAAGCCATTTGTCTATTTGGATACAAGAAGATATAATTAGTTGTTTCTTTTATTTTTATAATATCTTTATAATAAACTTTACTAGAACTTATTTGTTCATTATTTTTAATTGCGTCAACTATCATAAATTCTTCATCAAACTCACATTCACAAATAATTTTAGTTTCGTCAGCCTTTTTGATTGCTTTGTTTATTGTCAATAATAAAACTAACCCAACCCCAAACAAAACGGCAAATATCCATAACAAAACCTCTAATATAAACATTTCCTTAAAAGTGGAAATAATAATATACGCTATTAGTCCAATTAATCCCACAATAATTGATATAATGCAATTTCTCTTAGATGTCATACTTAATTCTGCTTGCACTTGTTTGTTAATTTCACATCGACACTTCATAATTATACTCTCCTTAATAATTATAATAATTCCAAAATAATGCGGTTAGACACATAAAAATGTTGTGGCGCAATTTTTAGGAAACCATCTTCAATATATACATATCCGCCTTTAATAAGTGTTTGAATTTGATTTGCACGAGATTTTAGTAGGTCTTCGTTAAAACGTTTTCTAAACTTTTTCAAATTTAATCCAGTTGCAAGACGAAGCGATAACATAATATACTCAGTTCTGCGTTCGCTATCACGAATAAACTCCTTATCAATCACTGGCAACTCGTTATTGTTTATTTTTTCAATATACTCATCTAGGCGTGGAGTGTTGTTAAATCTATAACCTTCCAAGAAACTATGTGCCGACACACCAAGTCCTAAATAATCTACATCTTTCCAGTATTTAAAATTATGTCTACTTTCATAAGTTGGAATGGCAAAATTGGATACTTCATAACGCACAAAACCCGCTTGCTTTAGCATTTTGTTAACTAATTCGTACATCTTAATACAAGCATTATCACCAAGAGGTTTTATAATGCCCATTTTAATGTTTTTATATAATTGTGTGTTTTCCTCTACTTGTAACGTATATACAGATATATGCTTAACATTTCTTTCAATAAGATATTCTATAGTATCTCTTACCGCATCTAATGATTGACGAGGAAGTCCAATCATTACATCTGCGCTAATGTTAATAAATCCCATTTTGTGAAGTAAATTAAAAGTATTATCTATATTATCAATAGTTTGAAACCTTCCAACGTTTGCCAAAATTTTACTATCAATACATTGCACACCAACGCTTACACGATTAACACCCGCGCGCAAATATTCCATCAATTTACTCGATGTAACCGAATTAGGATTTACCTCAATTGTAAATTCTATATCACCCTCAAAGTGGAAAGTTGAATAAATTTTACGCGACAATTCATATATAAATCCTTCATACATAACCGAAGGTGTTCCGCCACCAATATATATGCTATTAAACACCATTTTAGCACATTGTTTGCGGTACATATCAATTTCCTTAAATAACGCTTCCTTAAATTCTTTTTGAGCATCTAATCCCATTGAATATGACACAAAGTCGCAATAATCACATTTACGGTCACAAAAAGGAATATGAATGTACAAACCCAACTTGTCATCACGCATATTTTGTTGAACAATACGCACTTCCCACTCTTTACATTTTTGTTCGCGATATCGAATTTTGTCAAACTTTTTAATCTTTTTATTTGACCATAGTGCACGCTTTTTAGGTTTTTGATTTTGCTCTAGTTCTTCCTTACGCTTACGCTCAAGTTCTTCAAGACGACGTTCTATTTTTTGGTCAACAGTTTCCTCTATCTCTTCTTGCTCCACCAATTCATCTTTCCAAGTAACTTTGCTTTCAGTTTCTTGTACTGATTCTCCAATATCTGCAAATTTTTCGTCAATTGGTTGAGTATTATTTAGTTCCAAATCCTTTTCTTCCATATTTCCCCCTTAATCATCAATTTTTAATATTGATATAAATGCCTCACTAGGAAGTTCTACACTACCTAATTTACGCATACGTTTTTTGCCTTCTTTTTGCTTTTCAAGTAGTTTACGTTTACGGGTAACATCACCGCCGTAACATTTAGCAAGCACGTCTTTACGTACCGCACTAATAGTTTCACGAGCAATTACTTTACCGCCAATAACTGCTTGAATAGGTATTTCAAATAAGTGACGTGGAATAACTTCCTTTAACTTTTCACATAATGACCTACCACGACCATACGCCTTAGACCTATGCACTATAATTGACAATGCGTCACATATATCGCCATTTAATAATATGTCCATTTTAACAAGGTCACTTTCTTTGTAACCGCATAATTCATAATCCATACTAGCATAACCCTTTGACAAACTCTTAATTTTGTCAAAAAAGTCATACACAATTTCATTAAGTGGCATTATATAACTTAATTTTGTGCGATTAGCGTCCAGATATTGCATGTTTTTGTATTCACCGCGACGGTCACTACACAAATCCATAATATTACCCATATATTCAGGTGGAGTAATAATTTCCATCTTAACCATAGGTTCTTCCATGCTTTCAATTGATTGAACGCTAGGCATAAAACTAGGATTTGATATCAAATATGCTTCCTTATTAACTTCCTTGATTTTATACTCAACACTAGGTGCAGTGGTAATCAAATCTAAATTAAACTCACGTTCTAGTCGCTCGTTGATAATCTCCATGTGAAGCAAACCTAAAAATCCACATCTAAAACCATGACCAAGCGCCGTACTGGTTTCCTTTTCAAAATGAAGTGACGCGTCATTTAATTGCAATTTTTCAAGTGCTTCTTTCAACTCTTCATACTTGCTACCATCAAGTGGAAATATACCGCTAAACACCATAGGTACCGCCACCTTAAATCCATCAAGTGGCATAGGTGTAGGATTTTCAAGCAATGTAATTGTATCACCTACTTTGGTGTCGCTAACGTTTTTGATACTAGCGCAAATATAACCAACATCACCCGCGCGCAAAATCTCGCATTCAACGTTTTTAGGTGCAAATATTCCAACTTCGGTAACCTCAAAACTTTTGCCAGTTTGCATAAATTTAATAATATCGCCTGCCTTAACTTTTCCATCTACAATGCGCACCATACTAACCGCACCCTTGTAACTATCATAGTAACTGTCAAATATAAGTGCCTTAAGTGGTGCATTAATGTCACCATGTGGTGGTGGCACATTTTCAACCACTCGTTGCAACGCTTCCTCAATATTAAGTCCTGTTTTAGCCGAAATACGTGGGGCGTCCTCCGCTGGTATTCCTATAATATCCTCAATTTCCTTAATAACCTTTTCACAGTCCGCACTAGGCAAGTCTACTTTGTTTAAAACTGGAATAATCTCCAACTTTGCATCAAATGCAAGATAAACGTTGGCAAGGGTTTGCGCTTGCACACCTTGTGAAGCATCTACAACCAAAATTGCACCCTCGCATGCCATAAGCGAACGCGAAACTTCGTAAGAAAAGTCTACGTGTCCAGGGGTGTCAATCAAGTTAAGCGTATATTCTTCACCTTTATAGTTGTATTTCATAGTAGTAGGTGTAAGTTTAATAGTAATACCACGCTCGCGTTCAATGTCCATACTATCAAGCAGTTGCGCACTCATATCACGCTTGGCAACTGTATTAGTAAGTTCAATAAATCTATCCGCCAATGTGCTTTTCCCATGGTCAATATGTGCCACTATACAAAAATTTCTAATTCTATCCTGTCTGTCCATAAATTTCCTTTGTTTACTATCCTTCATTTTAGTATACCAAATTTTTTACAAACTTAAAAGTGTTTTGACCTATATTTTAATATTTTTATTTGTACAAGCAACAAAATTTACTGTTTTTCATATATTTACAGCAAGTGAGGTTGTATGATATTTGAAAGCATTGGTGCTTTTTTAACACGTCTTACATTTTTCTATGCCTATGTTGACAATCATTCATCTTTCCCTAAACCGCTTAATAAAGATGAAGAAAATATGTTGGTAGAAAAGATGAATAACGGTGACCACGAGGCAAAAATACGACTTATAGAACACAATATGCGACTGGTTGCACATATTGTAAAAAAATACTCCTCTACCGCTGAAGCAGACGACTTGATTTCGGCGGGGTCTATAGGATTAATTAAAGCACTTAACTCATACAATCTTGATAAAGGCGCATCTCTTTCCACCTATTCGGCGCGTTGTATTGAAAATGAGATACTAATGCTACTTAGATCAAACAAAAAGCATATTGCTGTTGATAGTTTAGATGAAGCGCTGGGAAGTGACACTGATGATAATGATATTTCCCTTATGGACACAATTCCTGAAAAAGACGAAGAAGATGTGTTTTTAAAAGTAAACAATTCCATGCTGATGGAAACCATTGATAAAATTATGAAACAAAAGTTGTCTAAGCGTGAATACTTTGTAGTTAAATATCGTTATGGTTTAAACAATTCGCCCGCCTACACGCAACGTGAAGTTGCTGATATGCTTGATATTAGTAGAAGTTACATATCACGTATTGAAAAAAAAGCCCTAAGTATTCTAAGGACTTATCTTGATAAAGATGTGTTTTTAGAGTAACTCAAACTTGGCGGTTGCCGTTGTGCAATAGCACAACAAAAAAGGCAGTCGCCTTTTTTACAAAACTTTGTTTTGTTAGCAACCGCCCACTTATTTTAAAGACCAAATTTGATTGGTGGACGTGTAGACAATCCTCTTTCCTCTTTAACGTCTGTTAAAGTGCGTTGAATGTCAATAATATCCTCATTGCTTAACTTATCGGAATTATCAATAATCATTTGTTGAATTAGTGACTTATAGTCATTAGTTTTAATCGCCTTAGCAATGCTTGACGCGTGACGCTTTAACGCAATATCTACAAGCATTCCTTGCTCTATATTTAATATTTGACTAGTAATATCTTTAATATTTGACTTAACCCATGGAGTATTATTAAAAATTATAGAGTACTTAGCATTGTCCACACCTTGATATAAATTAATATGCCAATGAAGACGAGATTGCTTGTCATTATCAAAATAAGTTTTGGCATTATACAATGTTTGACCGAACACATTTTCCTCAAAATTAATCACTCCACCTTTACGTATTAAAATATTATAGTGGTTTGAAGTATTAGGCATACGATTGATAGTGATTTTAATTTTCCCATCATCTAGTTTTTCAATTGATACTAATTTATCCATAAGTTCTCCTTAATATTTAAGTGGATTATACATCAAATATATCTAGTTGTCAATACCAAAGTTTAAATTAATATCAAATTATGGGCGGTTGCATTTGCGCGTTAGCGCAAACAAAAAAGGCGACCGCCTTTTTAAACAAAACTTTGTTTTGTTGGCAACCGCCTTGTCACAACACGACCATTGTAATATTACTGAAACTCTTATTACTTTTTTAACACCTCAATATTATCCACTATCATATTATTGGCATTAAGTTTAGCCTTAATATAGTCTTCTTCCGTCTTAACCGTCCAAGCAAGAATAGGAATATCCGTTTTGTTTACATATTTATTAGGCAAATTTTCAAGATTATACGACACAAAATCAATATGTGAAAAGTTTTTAAAAAACAACTTCTTAATAGGTATTTTTTTATAAAACCTAAGGTGGTCACGCATAAAAAAACTTGATAATTGCCCTCTAAGTATATTAGGCATAACCTTATAGCAACGGCGAAGTGCAAAAGGATTAAATGATTGAATAAATACTTTACCCCTGTAATTTTCAAGTTCTTGTTTTAATTTTGGCACAAGTTTTTTCATGTTATTATTAGTTTTAATTTCAATAAGTATTGGAACTTTACCTTTAACCAAATCTAATACATCTTTTAACAGAGGAATTGTATAACTTGTATCTTTTAACTTATACCTTTTAATTTCATCATAGGTTAAAAACTTGATAAATTCATTAACACCAGTCATACGAATTAAATTGTCATCATGGAATACTACTATTTGGTTATCACTGGTTAAATGAATATCAAGTTCTATGCCAAAATTCATTCCCATCGCCTTTTCAAACGCTGGCAAACTATTTTCTGGATATTCATTATGTACACCGCGATGTGCAAAAGGTCTACGAAGCAACTCGCGATATTTATCCTTATCAAACTCACGCTGTATAATTGGAATATTTAGTTTTTTCATATTATAAATAACACTTCCTTTAAATAATTATATTATGCTAAATCATAAATATTTTAATAATTCAAAATAAGACAAAAATTTTAGACAAATACCCTTGTCTAAAACTTTAAAACATTTTTAATTTTTGTCTGTTACCCTAACAATAAACTTATAACCATATTTCTTGCATACGGTTTCAAAGCAACGATATAATTTAGAGTATGTTGCGGTTGCAACAAATGCGTCCCAATTAACATCTTTTCCGCCTAACAACAACTCCAACACGTCACCATTTCTTAGCGCGTCAACATAGGTAATCTTGTTACAAATTTCAAATTCGGTTGAAGTAGATGCCAATTCGTCTTTAATACGGTCCGCACCAAAATCCATCTTGTCCGCCAAAATCATGCACGCCGATACAGTGTCGTAAAAGTTATCACCACGTCTACCCGTGTGACTAGCGATTGCACTACAAATCACGTTAATATCCTTTACTGAGAAATTGTGTTTTTTAAGATATGCACGTGCCATTTCAGCCCCTGTTTGCGCATGTAATGAACCGCCGTTTAAATGACCCAAATTATGCAATGCGCAAGCAATAAGTAATAAGTCATATTCCCTATCACTCATCTCAAAACACTTAGACAAAATCTTAGCATACTTAATAGTTCCTATTGTGTGAATAATGCCATAATGTTTGGGTTTGTTTTGATTAAATATGTCAATTTGCGTTAAAATTGCCATTACTTCTCTATCTTGTAAAATATCTAAATAATTCATTTTATCCCCTACTTAAAAATACTTATTATATTAGTTTAACACAAATTGGTTAAATATTGCAACAAAAATCTACAAATAAACTAAAAAAAATCGATATAATATCGATTTTTTATCAATTTATTATTTAATAATACCTATTTGACATATTATCTTGAAAATAAATTATCTTGATTATCAATATATACATCATCGGGCAATCTTTCACCAATCGAGTTATAATATCCATCTTCATCTTCATATATAGGTGTGCCTTGAATATCAAAACCCACAAAACGTGTTTGCGAACCAAAATCTTCCTCGTGTTCTATTTTGTTTCCATCAACGTCATACACAACTTCAACTCCGCCACGTATTATTTGACCTGTTAGGGTTATAAAATGATTGCCTTGCATAAACACTGGAAATTTATTTACATCATAACCCACTATATGAGGTTCACTAGTGTCAATTTCTTCATCTTTGTAACCAGTTAAATATTGTTTGTGCATATTCTTTAATTCATTTTTTGACATAAATTGATGTCCAGTTATAAATCCGTCTAGGTCCTCATTTGATGTTGTTAAATTACTTGCTTTTTCAAGTGCAACATCAATAGTTGCGCCCACTCTTTGCGAATATCCAAGTGCCACTTTGTGCATAGTTTGCAATAATGCTTGTTCTATCAAGTTGTCGTCAAGTTCAATATCCAACTCATCTTCTCCAATTGCTTTTAAACGCCCCGCATTATATTCAATCAAACTTGAACGCTTTGTTCCCACAATCAAATCCTTGATGTCATCAACCGATATTTTGCCATGTTTAGCACAAAAATCATACATTTTTTGCAATGTTCTACATCTAAAATCCAGGAAAAGCAACAAGTCTTCGCTAGATAAATTATCCAACCACTCACTTTTAGGTTTTACCCCTCTACGCTTAAGCAAATATCTAAATTCTCGTTCCCCTCTAAGACCAAACTTGCTTAGATACAAATTTTTAGTGTATCCAATGCATAATGGCAACTTATCCGTACCTATATTACTACTTAAAAACCTTGCATACTCCTTATTTTTGTTAGAAACAAGTTTACGTATAATATTCCAGCATTCTCTTTCACTTAATTGCATTACAATCTCCCAAATATTAAAATTTACCCAAGTAAATCTACTTCAAGTTTAGTTTACCCTAATTGTCGATTTTTGTCAAGGCAAAATCACTAATCTATCCAACTTTAATATAGTTTTACCTTAACTTATATCAAAAAAACTCTCACTTTTTAGGTAAGAGTTTTTTATTAATCTATTTGAATAGCCCTAAAACTATCAAACTATTAAGATATCTCCCAACCACTAGATGTCCTTGTGTAAGTTACAGGCGTGTTAGCAGTGTATGTATGTGTTACATAATCACTTGTTCCAGTTCCCCACCACAACTTGGTTGTATGTGTAATTGTTTTAGTCTCGATCGTTGACAATATTCCACCCAAACCTCCAAGTGAACCATTTGTCTCAACACTATTAAAGTCAGATGCTCCACTATTGTTAATTGTAATCTTCGCCCCATCAGTTGTTGAACGTGCAGGACCAGCAAGACGACTACAAACTAGTTCACCATGTATAATTAACTGAGCGTCTCCCTTATCGGTTGGATATCTAACAGCAGTTAAGTGCGAAGTATCTTTAAACGTAGAATCATAAACTACTATATCATCAGCAGTTAATGTAGCACCACTATAAATAGACAACTTTGCACCTGGGAATAACTTAATATCTTGAACGGTAAAATCATATGTTCCACTAAATAAACGTATATCAAATGTCCATGGTATAGGAAGATGGAATTTTTCACTTGTCATAGTCATAGATATTGTAATTTTAACATCCATCTTAAGCGGATTCAAACTCATTCCATTATAAAAATTTAAAGTAGTAATTTCATCTTCTGACCACATTGTTATATAACTATTTGAATTTGTTAATTGATAAATATAATCAGTGGTTGTTCCTACAAGATTAATATTAATACTTTGGATTTCATCGTCCATTTCAGCATTTGCATAACCAATTACTTTGCATCCATACTTAATCTCAGTATATGTAGCAATATTGGCTAATTCGTATTGTGTAAATGGCGCAACATTTTTATTGTACGCAGCATACATATATGAACCACCACGATAATCATTAAGTATAAATGGTAAATATAATTCAGAACCACTATTTAATATAATTTGGCCTGACACGTCCGCGTCAGCTTTAGTAATATATCCTGTACACTTAATTATACCATTTGATATTATTTGACACTCTGCTCCAATTGCCATTTCAGCATATTTACCACCTGTGTGACCAGTATAATTACTAATTACACGTCCACAAGTAAGTTGTCCTGCAATTTCAAGCGTTCCACCATTTTCAATTGTAAGATCATTGTAAAGTCTAATCAAACTGGTTCTAGTGCCATCTATTTTATCAAATAAGGTACCTGATTCGTGTATTGCAACATTGGTTACGCGCGTGCCTTCGCTATCATATGCCAATAGTAGTGTTACACCCGACTTAATTGTACAATCTGAACGGATTACCCCATAACGCAATCCAACAACCTCTCTTCCCATAGCAGGTACTACAATCACATCTCCACTAACAGAAGCAGTTAACGCTTCCTCAATAGTTGTGTACTTTACGCTTCCTATATATGGAGTTTTAATCGGTGTTCCTGATTTGCTCCATGCATAATTCACATATGTAGTTTTAAAATAGGTTGCATTACTTGTGGGATTATACATATCAATAAAGTCTGAATTAGAAGTCCAACAATAATCTGTATTAGTAAATGTTATATTATTTAAATTACTACATTCATAGAATGCTTTTTTCCCTATACTACTTACGGCGCTTGGAATTGTAATACCAGTTAACCCAGTGCACATATAAAAAACTTGTGCATCAATATTTGTCACGCTTGATGGTAATGTTATTTTTGTTATTTTAGAACTTTGAGCAAATGCTGCTTGTCTAATTGTCGCTAAATTAGTGCAACCCGCTAAATCCACACTAGTTAAAGTAGTGTTTTTACAGAAGGCATAATCACCTATTGAAGTTGTTCTACTATCCAATGTTAAACTTGTTTTAGTTTTATCATCTAAACGCAGTGCCATATAATCTGTATCACTATTTTTATAATAATCTACTCCATTTATAGTTGTCAATTTACTTTCATCTCTAGCAGTAGTTTTTAATACTGAAGCATAATATGCAAGATAACCATTACCAGTTGACGCAATTGTAACATTCAAACTTGAACGATTATAAACCTCCGCCAAATCATAACAACCATTAAAGGCATTGCTTTCAATAGTTGTTAAAGTATTTGGCAATTCGATATACTTTAAATCACCACAATATCTAAATGCCTCAGCTCCTATAGTTTCTAGGTTTGATGGAAGTTTTGCAACTTTTAATTTAGAACAATAACGGAATGCATAATCATCAATTGTTGTTAGTGCCGTACAAGTACTTAGGTCTACATCAACTAATTTTGCATCACTACGGAAAGCACTTGCTCCAATAGTTGTCAAATTAGTACAATTGCTTAAATCTATATGATTTAAATTTGTAACACTACGGAATGCATCACTATCAATAGTGGTCAAACCATCGCAACCACTTAAATTAATACTAGTCAAAGCGCTATAATCCATAAATGCTCCAGCTTTTATAGTTGTTAAATTAGCACAACCACTCGCATTTAAATTTTGTACACTACTAGGAACAAAGCCAAAACTAGATATCTTAGTTCCACTCACATTCATATCAGTTAATTTACTACAATTATAAAATGGACTAGTTCCTATTGTTGTTAGATTGGTGCATCCGCCCAAGTCTACACTTGTTAAATCCATACATTCAAAAAAGGTCCAGGATCCTATTGTTGTTAGATTAGCACATGCACTCATGTTTATACTTTTTAAACTAGAACAACTCCTAAATGTATCGTCTAATTCCGTTATACTATTTGGTAATGTTATATTTGTTAAACTAGAACAACTCATAAATGTACCGTTTAGTTGCGTTATACCGATACAGTTACTTAGGTCCACACTGGTTAGACTATCACAATCATAGAATCCATAATTTCGTATAGATGTTGTTCTACTATCTAATGTTATACTCGTTTTAGTTTTGTCACTTAAACCTAGTGCCATATAATCTGTTTCACTATTCTTATAATAATCTACTCCATCTATGGTTACAAATTTACTTTCATCTTTTGGCCCATTTAATACTATTCCTGCATAATATGCTACAGAACCATGTGAGGACGCTCCTACCACTATATCTAAACTTGATCTATTATATACTTCTACTAGCGCATAACAATAAGAGAAAGCGTAATTTCCTATGCGAGTCATGGTTACTGGTAAATCAACACTAGTAATGCTCTTTTCAGAAAATACCCCTTCAGCATAACCAGAAGCAGGATTATCAATCGGGGCCATGTTGAAGTGTCCTTCCTTAATGCGAGTCACTTGTTTGCCATTGTAGATTGATGGGATTACTAGGTTATTTGGCAAGGCGGTTGTACCTCTTTTTACATAATATGTATCGGTAGTGCTATCTAATTCCAACCAATCGCTTGGAAGATTTGCAAATCTTGCATTAAAACTTTGTCCTTCCTTATATCTTACTGGGAATGTTGCAAATTCACTGTATGTTTCATCTGTAAACCATGCGTCAAAATAATAACCCTCTTTGGTTGGGGTTAGTAGTTGACTAATTTCTTGACCCTTTACTACGGTTTGACTAGATATCGTTTCGCCATTTGCTTTTATATCTACTGTACCCGCTCTTCCTTGATACCACACTATGCTTGATTGGAATGTGGTTGGAATTTCACCTGTTGGCGTTACCACTATGTATATATATTTTGTTCCATGAGTTGATATTCGTTGCGCTTCGAATATGCTATTACTAGAAGTCACGTTATCTAGTTTTGTATCACTATATGCATAACTTAGCGTCACGTTGCTTGCATCTATTGACTTTAAATTAACCGCCATGTCATCATCCATAGGGTTATTAAATGTGTATTGATATGCAATGCTTGTTGCCTTTGCATTTATACCTGGGGTATATGTAAAATCTATACTTCCACTTCCCTTTTGGATACTTACTTCTCCTTCCTTAAAAGTGAAAGTTTGAGGTTTGATTATCTCAACCTCTTGTGATACCTCCGTATCACTAGATTTTATAGCACCCCCCCCCTAGTGCATTACTTGGGTTAGGAGAACTATTTAGCACAAAACTAATTACTAATGCTACACACATTGTAAATGCTATGCTTACGCCTAGTACAAGTTTCTTAACTTTTGTCATAATTATCTCCTTTATAAAATTTACTATAATTATTTTAACAATTTAATATCAAAAAGTAAAATGATTTACAATATTTTTTACATATTTTTACAAATTTATTAAAATTTTTATATTTTTTAGATATTTGAGCATTGAAAACAACTCTTTTACAAAAAATTTTGATTAATAAAGCACTTAAAATAAGGCACTTTGTTGATATTAACAAAAAAAATTGAAAAAATTTTGGAAAAGGGTATTGACAAATCCAAAATATGTGGTATTATTATAGCGTCAGCTTGGTCAGATGGTCGCAGGATAGTTGTAATGGCTATCGTGAGGAAAGTCCGAGCTTCACAGAGCAGGGTGCTGGCTAACTACCAGTCTAGGCAACTAGAAGGAAAGTGCAACAGAAATATACCGCTATACCCCTGAGTGGTTATTGTAAGGATGAAAAGGCGAGGCAAGAGCTCACCGCACACTTGGTGACAAGTGTGGTCCATGTAAACCCCACCCGAAGCAAGGTTAAGAAAAACGTTATTAGTTGCTCGCTAAGTTTTTCAAAAATACCGCTAAAATTGATACGGTAACGATTAATTTAGATAGATGACCATCAAATACAGAACTCGGCTTATAGACCAAACTGCCACCTAAATGCTTTCATCCTTTTCGGATGACAAAAAGAGGACGAAATTATCTCGCGTCCTCTTTTTTCGTATCATTTTAAAAATCCCCTATTGACAAATTATAGATTTATGATATAATACACTTAAATTTAAGGAGAAATTTATAATGCAAAACTACGAATTTGATATTGATTATATTCATGATGGCGTGTTTAGTTCTAAAAATAATATTCGCGCTTATTGTCCTAACCGCGAAAGTAAAATTTTGCCAAACAAATATAATATTTGTTGCACTAATCTACCACAAGGCACATATTCTATAAAAAATAGTAAAATCAATTTTCATTTTAACACTAGATATAGTATGGTTTATGGCGACTTGTTTGATAGCGTGCGTGAAACTTATGAAAATTATGGAGATTTTTCGTTTAAAGTTTTAGGAGATTGCGAATTTATGCTTCAACTAAAAAGGTGTAAACGCAAAGATATTGAGCAAATTGTGATTTCATTGCGTGAACAAGCAGTTAAAAATCAAAACAATCTACAACAAAAACAGGAAAGCTTGATTCAAAAAGACATTAAATCACACACTGATTTAGGTGAAGAGTATAACCGCGAATCATTTTATGCTACACTTAACGAATGTGCTCAAGATGAATTTAAAATTGAGATTGACCCTAACAACACTCTAATTGATGCTGATACAATAAGTTTGCACTCAGCAAAATTAATTCAAGACCAAATTAAAATTGCACGTGAAAAACGTAAGTTGTTTAATCTTGAAAAAAGATATATCCAAGATAAAGAAAAATTAAATGCAAATGCTCAATCATTAAACAATCAATTATAGATTTAAGGAGACTTTTATGGAAAATATTCAATTTACCGAAAAAGAATTAAAATACATTAATGCTAGTATTCTAGATAAAACACACGATATACATATAGATGGAATACAAACTATAAAAGCAACGTTGCCAAAAGGAAAATATAACATATTTGTTGCAGAATGTGAAGACCGTTTAACAATATGTGACGACTTAAGAGTTTTTTACAATATTAAAGCAACTCCATCATTAATAAAAAACCGTTTTGGTGTTGAATTTGCTATCACTGCTAATATGAAAATTGAATTTAGTTTAGTTCATGAACGTTATGAATGTTTTGCATATATTATTCATTCATTACGTGAACAAGTAATATGCAATCGCAAAATTTTAAAACAAAAGAAAGAACGTTTGATTGAAAAAGATATTAAATCACGTAGCACAAATTTAGGCGAAGACTACAATCGTAATTCATTTTTTGAAACCATATGGGAATGCACACAACTTGACGAAACCTTAGATGTAGATTTAAGTAAATCTCCTAAAGATAATGATGTTAATTTGCTACAATTTGCAAAAATACAACAAGATAAACTTAGATTACGTAAAAAGCAACAAGAATTAGATATGGAAGCAATGGAAATTGCTATCCGCGAACAAGAA
The DNA here is from genome assembly GCA_017481235.1 of Clostridia bacterium. Classification (GTDB taxonomy): domain Bacteria; phylum Bacillota; class Clostridia; order Christensenellales; family UBA1242; genus Onthoplasma. The sequence goes on from JAFUPL010000050.1 coordinate 38,512, forward strand.
TTAATGAAATATTAAAGTATGAAAATATGAAGTCGCAACTTTCGTTGCTTATGAAAGTATTATTGATTAGTTATAATCTGTCATCAATTCTTCACTATTCATTTTTCATTAATCATTAAAACAACCTCTCATTATTTTGAGAGGTTGTTTTTACGCACGTTCTACTGAACTCACTTTATTAATTTGACGTATTTTAGTAATAACCTTGTTAAGTTCGTCACTTGATTTTAAGCTAAGTGTTAGCATATATTCGCTAAGATTGTTTGGATTAATTTCAAGTGCATTGATTTTAACACCCATTTTTTCAAGCAGGTTACTAATTTGTGATAACACACTATTATCCGCAATAACATTAATACGTGCAAGATACATAGAGTTTTTATCTTCGTCCCAACTAACTGGAATAAAGCGGTTACTATCAAGAGTTTTAACATTAACGCAATCATGTCTATGTACCGTCACACCCTTTCCAAGCGATACAAATCCTATAATTTCGTCACCTGGAATAGGCAAGCAACATTTTGCAAATCTTGTCATCATTCCCCTACTATTGTCTACAAGCACATTTCCACTAACCTTGATTGGTTTGTAAGTGGTTGGTTTTTCAACCTTAACTTGAGGCATTAAACGTTTGACAATGCTATCACTATTAAGCGTTCCGCCACCTATCATAGCATACATTTCATCAATATTAGATAGCGAATATTTACTTAGTATTGAATTTAATTTATCGCTAGCAAGTAAAGTACTTACACTTACTTGATTATTTTTAGCACTAGTTTCAAGCATTGATTTGCCTAGACGAATATTGTTTTCCACAAATTGTTTTTTGAAATAACTATTAATCTTTGTACGGGCGGAACTAGTTTTAACTATCTTTAACCAATCTCTTGACGGACCTTTGTTTTCTCCACCCAATAAAATTTCACACACATCACCATTTGAAAGTTCAGTGGTAAGTGGCACAAATTTTCCGTTAATTTTAGCACCTATACATCTATTGCCAATATTGGTATGGACAGCGTATGCAAAGTCGATACAATTAGCACCTACTGGAAATTTGATAATTTTACCATTAGGTGTTTGAGCATAAATTTCGCTATTAAACATATCCATTTTAATGTTTTGCGTAAACTCTTTACTGCTTAAATCCTTATTTTCATCAATAAGTTCTTTTAACCAGTTAATTGATTTATCAAAGTTGCTTGCCTTATGCCCCTTATCCTTATATATCCAGTGTGCCGCAACACCATATTCGTTAAAATGGTGCATAGCATGAGTTCGTATTTGAACTTCAACTGGGCGATTATTATCTGCCAATATACAAGTATGAATAGATTGATAACCATTTGGTTTAGGAGTTGCAATATAGTCTTTAAACCTACTTGGAAGTATTGAAAACATTGCATTAATACGACCAAGTATTGCATAACACTCTTCTACAGTATCAACCACTACACGCACCGCCATAAGGTCATATATTTGACCAAGCGTTAGTTGCTTTGATTTTAGTTTATTATACACACTTGCCAAGTGTTTTTCACGACCATAAACTTTGCCCTTAACACCCATTTCGGTCAATGCAGATTTAATTTTTTCAATGATTAATTGTACTTGTTGCTTTCTTTCTTCTTTATTAAGTCGCTCATCAAGAGATAGTTGTTCGTACATTTCAGGTTCTAAAAACTTAAAACACGCATCTTCCATCTTGTTCTTTATTTCATTCAAACTTAACCTCGCAGAAAGTGGTGCGTAAATTTCCTTAACCGACCTAACAAACAACTTTTGCTCGTCTACACTCATTAAGTTTAAGTGTTCTACCTTAAACACATTATATGCAAGCAAAATTATTAGTACTCTAACATCTTTTGACATTACAATTAACATGTTTCTAACACTTTCAAACTCTGCCTCGTTATCCAATGCGTGCTTAATCCCTACCGAATTAAGATTACGTAGCATATTGCTTACTTCCTCACCAAATTGGTTTACTATAACATCATAATCTATTTCTTCCTTAGGTTTTAGTATAAATAGCGCAGTTGCAATAAAACACGTATCATCAAGATTATACGCCTTTAAAATATCGTAAATATATATTATTGTATCTTGTTGTTGAGTTGTAAAATCTAACAAGTATGGTTGTAAACAAGATATTAATTTTTCATCTTTAATGTATAAATTTAATTCCATTTATTCTCCTTATTTTGTGGATTTGATTAAACTTAATTGATTATAAAATACGCTTGAAGTAAGTTCTTTTTTGTCCATTGATATATTAGTAATTTTATAGTCGCCCTCAGTTTCAATTATTTCCAATTGTTTAAACACATTTAAGCACACCATAAATTGAATATACGACAATTTACGTTTAGTAGCATTAACAACTTTTTGATAAAATTGATAAGTGTTTGTCCCCACAATTTGATTTTCATACGCAAATTTAAGCACCTTAAAATACTCACCAAATATTTTACGGTCCACACTAATATCGCGGAAAAACGAATAACTAAATGGCGTTTTGTGTGGAATATATATGGCCGATTTAGTAGTTTTGTTTAACGCAGAAATATATCCCAAATTAAGTATTGGGTCAATAAATATTATTCGTTTAAAACTATTAAAATGATTAAAACTATTAGGCGCAAGCAAAATGGTATTAAGACCAGTTTCATCTTCCACTTCAAATAATCGATTGCGGAAAATATTTAAGTTATCATAAATACTTTTGAAATTTAAATAACTATTATAATCATTCACAACGATTAATGTTCCGTATATGCTTTGCTCCATATCAACCAGCAAACGTATTAAATTATCTCTAGTGTAATTGATAAATTTATGATCACTAGCGTCGCCAAAAGATAACTGATTAAGATAATTATATGCTATTATACCTTTATCTTCTGGGCGATAGATATCTTCGTAGTCAATACTCTTAATAATTCCAGTTACACGCTTAATATTTTTAAATGTTTCAATATTTAAATCGGTTAAAATATGACTTTTGGTATCACTTGCCAAAATATATTGCATTTGTGCCATATTAAAAGCAAGAAGTGACAAGTTAGGATATTTGATAAGCAAGTGTTCAGGGTGTGCCTTCATAGGACTTACTTCCGCACGCGAAGCAGTTAGTTTAAATACGGGTCTCATATTTTCATGACCACAAGGTTCCATTCGCTCAACACTTTCAATAAAGGCAACATTTGCTTCGTCTAAAGATATATCAAAATCATAAAGTTTTGTAGGCAAAAATTCGTCTTTAACTAGATTTTTGTCAACATAATCGTTAAATTTTTCGCAAAATTCATCATAATGCTCAACTTTAAGGGTTAAACCCGCCGCCATAGTGTGTCCGCCAAATTTTTCCAATATATCACTCATGCTACACATCAAAGTGTGTACATTTACACCATTTACGCTTCTACATGACCCAGTTAACACACCATCAGTATCACTAAACAAACATGTTGGACGATGATATTCTTCGCTAAGTTTTGCACACACAATACCTAGCAAACCCGCTTCCCAATCACTAGACTTGCACACAATTGCCTTCATTGAATATATATCCAGCGTACTTAAATATTCCTTTACATCATTGTAAATTTTATTACACAATTTTTGACGTTGAGTATTGTAATTTAGTATAGTTTTACATATTTTAGTAATTTCAGTAGGTTTGGTTTCCAAATATAATTTAAGTGATAAATCCGCATCTCCCATTCTTCCAGATGCATTGATTTTTGGCGCTAATTTAAATGCTATTTCGTTTGCTTTAGGATTTCTTCCAATTCCGCACTCATTAAGCAATTTTAATAATCCCTTAGGCAAAGTATCAATGCGCGTTAAACCAATACTAACAATAGCACGATTTTCAGCAACCATTTCAACTATATCCGAAATTGTAGCAATTGCAGTTGTGGCAAGATATGGCATAATTGCGTCCATTCCGCCCAATGCTTGCACCACTTTTAAAGCAACTCCCGCTCCACACAAATATTTAAATGGATAGGTATTGCTAACTTTTGGATTAATAATCAAGCAATCAGGCATGTTTCCATCACTCTCATGGTGGTCGGTAACTATAATGTCAATACCCTTAGACTTTAAATAATTAACTTCATCAACCGCAGTAATTCCGCAGTCAACAGTTATAATTAAGTCAGGGGTTTGACTGGTTAATATTTTGTTAATTGTATCCAAATTTAATCCATAACCATCAATATAACGATTAGGCAAAAATGTAGTTACATTAGCACCCAATTTAAGCAAATAATCATACATTGTTGCCGTTGCCGTAATGCCATCTACATCATAGTCCCCATATATTAATATTTTACTATTGCTTGCAATATGTTTATTAATTTTTTCAACTACAAGCGCCATATTTTCAAACAAAAATGGATTATTAAGTTGCTTCAAATTAGGGTTTAAATATTCCCTTAAAGCACTTTCACTGTTAATACCTCTTGCAAACAAAAGACGCACAACACGTTCGTCTAATAAAAATTGTTTAGACATTGAAGATACAAATTGTTGGTCAATTTGTACCCCTTCACAAGAATTTACATATTTCATACTATTTACCTACTTAAAGTTGGAAAACTTTAACAAAAAGTCGCCTACCAAAGGCGACTTTTATTTTACTCGATAGTAATATTATCATCACTTGATGGAGATTCATCTCCACTATCTTCCTTAACTTCAATCACTTGATTTTCAGTATAATTATTTTCCAATTCGCCTTCCGCACTTTCAACGGTTTGTTTTGTTTTTACAACTTTTTCCTTTTTCACTCTTATTTTATCACTAACTTGAGTAATTGTCAAGCACCACAAGAAAGGTAGTGCATAAATTGCAACAAACATTGAAACTACAACAGCAAATAATACAATCAAACTTGCTTGCTTAATGCTAGATGGCATTAAAACTATAAAAATTAGCGCTAATGCGAATATTGCACCATACATAAACTTTTGTCTAAAAGCATTTGATTTTAAGGTATTAGCAAGTTGAGTTGAACGGTCATTTTTGTCTTTTAATTTATTTCGTTCCTTTTCCAATGAATCAAATATCATAAAGCACTCACCCAATATCAACAAAAGCGTTATAATATTGATTGCTAGGAATGAACTGTTAATTGTTAATCTAAATATAGCAGTTAATGCCATTAACAAACCAACACCAAAAATTGAACTTCCTAAAGCAGTAATTGCACATGCCAAATTGTATCTACATGCACTATATATCACCGCTAAAGTAACAATAATTAAACCACAAGCAAATGCATAAATATAATCTTTACTTGTTAAACTTGCACCAACTTTTGAATGCTCAGAAAAATTAGATACACTTACTACCATTTCATCTGAAAGTTCAGCATTAAACAAAGTTGTGTTTTTTATTTTACCATCATATTTTACCACTAATGTAGTAGTGCTTCCTTCACCCGCCACTTGAACCGAATAAAGTTGTGCGTCGTGATTAGATAGACATAAATTAATATCGTCCGTATAATCACCTAATTTATCCGCTTGATATTCACTACCAACTGTTATCGAAAATGTGTTATAACCTTTAACATCTGGACCACCTTTAAATCCAAATACACATAGCATTATAATACCTAATAAAAGAATGATGGCAAGTGTTATTAATACAATTTTGTTTTGCTTGATATATTGCTTTCCTGACTTAGAAAAATCTCTATTAATCATTAGTTATTGCCCTCCTCTTTAGTAAAATTACATTTTTTGCCGTCTTCCGAATTAAAAGGCAAATATAACTTAATCATTAAACGCATTAATGCTTGCGAACAGAATATATTTAATAGTGCTAGCACCATTGTAACAATACCAAATGATTGGATTGCCATATTAGGCATCAATGCACATACAATACCAGCCAAAGCAAGCATTACGTTGATTGTAATTGTTGATACAACGGTTGAATTAATACCTTGTTTTAAACTTGTATGAAGTTTTTTGCCTTTTGCATATTCTTGACGCGCACTTTCAAGAGTGTTGGTTAATGCAACTACAGCCAAAACATATGAAAGTACTATTGCAAACACACCACTTAAATTAATATGCACCAATGGAACAGATTGCAAGAAGAATAATCCTAATACAATGTAAAACAATATATTAAACATTGCCATAGCACCAATTTGCTTGTATTTAAGAATAAAGAACACCAAACTTGCAACCACCATTATTCCTAGTGCCACCCAAATATATAGCATAGGATTAGCAACATTTCCTCTTGCACCAGCACTTGCGCTAATTGCACCATAATAAGTACAAGTTAAATCAAGAGGCAACAAACCAACACGTAGTTGAACAGCGTACTTTTTAGTAGTTGCCATGTCAATAAAATCTTTAGTAGTCATACTAATAGATGAAGTTGTAATTGCAGTAGTACTGCTACCCATTTGTTGGTCACCTACTAACATGTAAAATGTTCCACTATCCCCAACTATTTCTTCAGTTTTTTGTTTGATATAATTTAATCTATCTTTTTTAAATGTAATTTCAACATAATACGCACTACCGTCTGGCGCTTGCAACGCTTCAATACTACTAATATCACTGCTGGTTGCAAAAATAGCATCAGTGTCACTACTATCACTACTTGAACTAAACACAAGTTGTTGAGGGTTGCTAATTAAAGATATTACTTCTTGACTATCGTCGCGGTCAATAATTCCACCCACCTCAACATACACGCCATTGTCACCATTACGTGCAATTGTACTATTTTTAAAACCACTGTCATCTAGTATGTCTCTTAATCCTGAAAGAGTGTTGTCCATTAAAGCGTCATAATCTTGTTCATCACTAACATTGCGTGCAGTTGCATTGTATTTAAACATAACACCGCTATTAATGTCACTACCCAGCACTAATTCATTAACAAAACTTGAATATTGATATTTTACACCACCTATTGATAATGGATATGTGAAACTTACAAAACTAGCAACTAAACCCACAATCAACACAATAGTTAGTAAAATAATAAGCATTTTAGAACGATTTTTAGTCATAACTTCTCCTAATTTCCTAGTTATTATAGTTGATTAATCAATTTATGTCAACTATTTTTTACCCCCTAAAATCAATTTATCTAAACTAAATACAAAGTTTATATAATATTTGCCTAAAATTTATATAAAATACTTAATTTTTAAAAGTCTTTTACACCTATAGTCCAACCAAATAATCAATACTAACTCCAAAATATTGCGCTAAATTTATTAATTTACTAACAGTCAATGTCCTTTTACTATTTTCCCAATCTCTAACCATACAATAATGGCAATTTGCAATTTTACCTAACGCTTCAATACTTAACCCCCTCTTTTCTCTTAATCTTTTTAATCTAATACCAAAATTTTTCATATTTCCTCCTTCGTAAACATAAGTATTATATAAAATTTATTTAAAAAAGTTTTTACCATTCTGTAAACAGAACGGAAATTTTAAAATAAATTTCAAAATTATTATATACCTTATCTTTAATAATTTTAGCAATTATGGCAATCGTCATGGATTTTTTTAATTACAGTATATTTTGTCATACCGACTGGAATGAGTGTAACGAATGAAATGGAGTGTATCTGGTTTATGGTTAAATATTGCAATTTATGTTAACTGTAATTAAACTTTTAACCAGATACGCTCCACTCACAACTGAAGTTGTTCGGTCGGTATGACAAAATAAGCATATAACGCGCAAACTTCCACTCTATATCTACATATCTTCATAAAAAAATAGTGGATAACCACTATCTTTTTTTAATAATATTTAATGTTTATAAATTTATCCTCAAATTCTTCATTATTCATTTTTCATTCTTCATTGCGATTTTAACCTAAACTATTTCTTTTTAATAATATTTAATAAAATCGCACATACTCCGCCAACAAGTGCCGAAAAGATGATATCTGTTAGTATTGCAACGCTAAAATTAATTCCACCATTAAGGATTGAAAATACAATAAATGTTATTACCGAGTAAATTGCTCCCGTTATCAAACTTTTTACAAGCAATCCGTTGCCGTCTTGTTTGTTTAAAACAACAATAGCAACTAAAATACTTAGCACTTTAATAATTTGGTCAATTAGTGAAATCGTTCCAGAACTCAAATCCACAAATTTTAATACAAACGCAAATAGTAATACCAACAATATTGATACAACCACTCCAATCAAACTAACCTTTAAAATAGGCGTAATTTCACTTAGGTTAATCTTTTTTAATTTTTCTTTCATAAACCTCTCCTTAATAAAAATCGTTGTTACAATTTTTCTTACAAAATATAGTTATGAAAAAAAAGACTAATATATTAGTCCTTTTTAATAAATTTAAATAAATTTTTTGAATTATTTTGTAGATTATTCCTTATCTTCTTCTACATCTTCTACTTCTTCATTATCAGTTTCGGTTGTAGCATACTTAGGTTCGTTTTTGTCAAACACATAATACACAGCGTTAGAATGTACTTTAACATAACCAAACTTCTTATCAGTACCAGACTTGATAACAAAATACTTATGTTCGCCTTCGGTGGAAACTTCAAAAATTTCACCAACAACGCCAGTATCTGTCATAACCTTGTCACCAACCTTAATATTATCGCGAAGGTCTTGAAGTTGAGTATTGAACTTACGACGTTTCATATAACCCAAAACCATCAAAACTACCAAGAATAATAAGATTGCCAACATTAAAATGCTACCAACATCAACCGCTAAAACATTAAAAAAGTTCATATTATCCCCCACAATTAAAATTTATCACAAATAGGCATATAATGTCAAACATATTTATAAAATAAAAATAAATTTTACATATTTTTGACAAAAATTTGAAATTTATACAACAAATTTACAAAAAACGCTATATTAGTCTTTATATTTTTCATAAAATTCTTGTTTGAATTCCAAAAATCTATCTTCATTAATTGCTTTACGAATATTTTCCATTAACTTTAAACTAAAACGTAAATTATGAAGTGAAAGAAGGCGTCCGCCCAAAATTTCACCCGTTTTAACAAGGTGATGTAAATACGCTTTAGTGTGGTGAGTACAACAGTAACAATCACATTCATCATCAAGTGGTGTAAAATCTTCTTTGTGCTTTGCATTTTTTAACACTACTCTACCCTTGCTAGTCATTGCCGTACCATTACGCGCTATACGTGTTTGAAGAACGCAATCAAACATATCAATCCCGCGTGCAACCCCTTCAACCAAACAATCAGGACTGCCCACACCCATTAAATAGCGTGGCATATCTTGAGGAAGATGTGGTTGCAAAGCGTCCAAAATTTCATACATTTCATTTTTAGGTTCACCAACACTAAGTCCGCCTATTGCTATACCACACTTTGCGTACTTTTTAGTTTCCTCCAAACTTTTTAGACGTAAATCTTTAAAAAACGCACCTTGGACAATAGGAAATAGCATTTGATTATCGTTTTTGTGAGTATTATAGCAACGCTCCAACCAGTTAAGCGTGCGGTACATATTTTCTTCCGCCTTCTTATAACTAATCCCATACTCGCTACACACATCAAACGCCATAATAATATCTGCACCCAAAGCATTTTCTATTTCAATTGCTTTTTCAGGACTGATAAACAACTTTTCGCCACTTAAGTGGTTTCTAAATTCCACCCCGTCATCAGTAATCTTACGTAATTTTGATAATGAAAATACTTGAAAACCGCCACTATCGGTAAGCATTGGGCGATTAAAGTTCATAAACTTATGCACCCCGCCCGCTTTTGCTACTAATTCATGACCGGGACGAATAAACAAATGATAAGTATTAGCAAGTATAATTTGCGCCTCAATATCATACAAATCTTGACTGGTCAAACTTTTAACCGTTGCTTGCGTGCCTACTGGCATAAATATAGGCGTTAAAATATCTCCATGCGGAGTGTGTAATACACCCGTTCTTGCTCCACTATTTTTGTCAATATGAGTTACTTCAAAACTAAACTTTTCCATATAATTCCTTTTGTAATTGCATATTATTATATATAAATTTATCTTTATTGTCAAGGATAGATATGTTTTTAACAAAAAATAGCAGTATTTTTCATACTGCTATTTAAATTTTATACCATTTCAATAAAATTATCGCTAGTTAGAACTGGAGTTGTAACACTTCCCGCAATGCCGTTACGAGTGTAATTAAATTTAATGCAATCACCTTCGCGAACTAGTAGCATTGCATCAATCATTTTAAACATGCGGTCAATTTCAATCACTATTGTTTCATCTTCCTTAATAATTTCAACGCTAGTAAGTATATCACCTACTTGTTGACCAATATCCTTTGCTAAACTTTCGCTTTCAAAACTTTTTACACCAATAGTTTCAGCAATTTTCATTGTTCCAGTAGTTTCATCATAGTATCCCTTTGAAGATTGTATTTCAATAGTTACGCCTAATAATACTCTTTTAAACTTTCTAGTTTCACCATCACACATGTTCATAATACTATCTGCCACACGTGTTGCTACATTGGTAGGAATTGCATAACCAGTGTTTTCATAACTTGTTGTGTCGGTCGTTTTAGCATTTACAATACCAATTAAACGACCAAACCCATCAAACAATCCGCCACCGCTATTGCCTCCATTTACAGGTGTGTCAATTCTAAATTCTCTAAGTGACACAGGTGATTTATCAATAGTAACATTAATATATTCGCTATCAATACTAATAATGCCGTTAGTAACCGCTATTCCACCCGCACCAGGGTTACCCACAGCAATTGCGGTAGAACCAACATCAACTAAATCCGAATTATACACTTCTACTTCTAAAGCATCACTATTTTTTAATACATCACTATTGGTTACCTTTAATACTGCAATGTCATACTTTTCTGAACCTCCAACATATTCCGCCTCAATTGCTCCATAACCATAGTCAATAATAGGTTTGCCTTCAACATCAAATTCAAAGTTACTTGAATAGTCTTCGTTGTTGTTTTCATTGTTATAATAACTTAAATAATACAAATCTGCCGTATCAATACTTTCGCCACCATATAGATATGTTGTAAACTTAGTTGCAATTCCATCACTTGATTGAGAATCTGCACTAAAGCATACATGATAGTTAGTAATAATATACGCATCGCCTTTTTCTTTATCCAACTTATAAATCACTCCAGACCCAGCACCCCAACTAATCGAATCTTTTACGCCATAAGTAGGTCCTGTAATAGGATTGTATCCCGTTTGAGTGTTGTAATCTACAATTGAAATGTCATGTTCAACATATATAGAAACCGCCGATCTTAAAGCACGTGAACTTGCTAATGCATTTGTATCTATTTGAATATCTAAATATTCATCAATAAAGTCGATTAATGTATAACCTTCTTGCTTAGTATCTTTCACTTGATTGTACAAGTCGTTGATTGTAATATTGCTATATAGATTTTCACCATCTTGACCGTTAACAATAGTAAACTGTTCAGTTTTTCTATCAGTATAAGTAATGGTATAAGTATCCACCAATCCCACACTATCGGTTTTGGCAATTGATGAAATTGACACACCTTGCTCACCATTAGTAATTGTAAATTCCTCAGTTTTGCCATTTGTGTATGTGATTGTATAAGTATCTGTTATACCATTACTGGCAGTTTTTGTAATAGATTTAATTGAAACCGCTTCCGCACCAGCATTACACCCAACAAATAAAAATGCTATAGGTAAAATTAATACAACCAGTAAACATTTAATAAATTTTTTCATATGATACCCCTTTTATTTTAAAAGATGTTTTTATTAATTTTTATGTTTATCATTATAATACATAGTTATACCCATAGTCAAATAATTTATTAAATTTTTGGAATAATTTTGTTAAAATTTTTTACTATTTTAATATATTTACATACATCATATTATCGCTTTTTGATTTATATATTTAATTTCATTTAGGGCGTAAAAAAACTAAGAGTTGATACCCTTAGTTTTTAATTGAATTAGTCTTTTGCTTTGAAAACTTTACCGCAAACAGCAGCAATAACGTTAACAATTGCAACAACCCAAAGACCAGCACCAACACTGTATGCTTCTTTAGCAGCCTTTTCAGCAGCGTCACCAAACTTTGCAGCTTGGTCAATAAGTTCGCCACGGATACCAAAGTTAGCAATTAGTGTAAGGATTGAAACTACAGCCAAAGCAATTAATGCATATGCGCCAATAGTGCTAATAATTGCTGGAACTTTGACAACGTTTAATGCTGATAATAGTTGAAGAACTGCTACAACAATTAAAACAATAGCAAGAACAACTAAAATCCAAGCAAAGATACGATACCAAGTAACAGCAGTCATATCTGCTTCGCCCCAAGCCTTATCAGTTAACACCTTCCAACCTGAAACATTTTCCTTATCACCAATGCCATAATCCATTGATAGAATAGGTAATGATAGGAAAACTAGTGATAACACTCCTGCCAATCCTGAAATGATTGCTCCTAAAAACTTTTTCATAAAAACCCTCCTTTTGATATTTTTATTGTATCAAATATGTTTGTAATTTGTCAAACATATTTAACAAATTTATTATTATTTTATTAAATTTTTATTGATTTTATGCTATTTTTAATAACTTTAATGAATATTTTACTTATATTTGCGTTATTTTTTGTTTTTTATAATCATATTTTACATGGTATGTTTAAATTTATAAATATTAGTGTAAAAAATATTTGCTATTTTTTTACTTTTTAAATATAATAGTATTAGGAGTTTTTATGATATTAGAATTTGACAACGAACCTTATGCTGTAGTAGAACCAAAAAGTTCCATTAAACGAAGTATTAAAAATTTCCCATCAACAGCAGTATCTTTTTTTTCAAAAGCATTAATGCATAAATTTATAGACCTGTATCACCCTAAAAAAATTGCCGAACTTTCACATAGTTCAGGTACATACCCTATTTACGTAATTAATGAAGATGGAGTTGATATTGCCGTTTATCAATCTATGATTGGTGCGCCTGCTTGCGTATTACAATATGAGGAAATGATTGCTTTGGGTATTAAAAATCTTGTACTAATTGGTTCTTGCGGATGTTTGGATAATCATATTGAAGAATTTTCAATTATTATACCTCATGAAGCAGTTAGGGACGAAGGCACTAGCTATCACTACTATCCTAAAAATGATGAAATCCGTATGAATGCAAGGGTGGTTAAAATACTTGAAAAAGTTTTAAAACAACGTGAATATAGTTATATTAAAGCAAAAACTTGGACCAATGACGCATTTTATCGTGAAACTAAGTCAAAAGTTAAAAGTAGACGTGAAATGGGTTGTAGAGTTGTGGATATGGAATGTTCGGCAATGATTGCTGTGGCACGATTTAGAAAAGTCAATTTTGGTCAACTATTCTACTCTGCCGACAACCTTGATAGTGACTACTGGGACCCACGACATCTTCGAAACTATGCACTTAACAAGCGTCATCATATGATACCGCTTGCTATTGCTTGCGCTAAACAAATGTATTTCGATATGAAATAGTAATTAATTACATAAATAAAAACTTTAAAAATTGTTTACATTAAAATAAAAGGGGAATTACACTTATGAAAAAAACAAATTTATTAAAATCATTGTGCGCAGTCGCAGTTGCTGGAACTTTATTAATATCTGGTTGTTCTATACTTCAACCTCACCAACACGAACACACCAAATCCCAAATTGTCAACCCTACTCAAACTGAGATGGGTTACACTTTGCACACTTGCTATTGTGGTGAAACTTTTAAAGATAACTATACTTGTCTTATAACTTTTGAAAACAGCGAGTCATCAAACACTTCTCTACCTCAAATTGAACCACAAATAGTAAGTAAAGACAGTATTTTTAATGGTGTTGCAAATGTTGATAACTATTACACACAAGAATATCGAAATTATATAACGGATAGTTTTTATACAAATTTATATCCTGGTCAAATTATATCTAATTGTTGCACTATCCAACTTGTATGGAATTCACTATTATCAGCACCTACTCAAACACAACTAGACTTTGCTTCATTAATTCAAAAAATTGCAAAGTTAGAGGAAATTTCTAAGCAATACAACATTGACAAAAATTCTACTGCTGACCCTCAAATAAGAGTAATGCAATATATACGTCAAAGTAGATATAGTGGTTTTATTTATAATGCACCTGCTGGTACAATAGAAAGCGATTTTGCTCAATATGTAATCGACAATCAATTCCCATTAGACATACAATCACTTCAAACAATTAATACCATTACAATCCCTACAACTGGTGAACAAGTAGATTTTGTGCATATGATGTACACAATAAATGTAATAGCACTTAATGGTATTGACCCTACAGATGAAAAGACACTTAATAATTTTCAATTACATGATTTGGCTGGTTGGGGTGGCGACCTATGTCAATTAGCAAAGGAATTAAAAACAAATAATGTTGCTGACGACCAACTTGTAAATCAAGCAATTTCATTATTTAATAGTGTGGATAGCAGTTTTAGTTGTTATGATGTGCGTGCAGATTTTGATGCTATCAATATAGCAAAGTTATATAATACTCTTGCTAGCAACAAATCAATATCTTATGCTATGACACAATATTATGGAGCGGTAAACGCTAATCAACGAAAAGTAGACGTATTACTTAATGCCTTCCCAGAATTTATTAATGCTGAAACTGGCGAATTAACTAAAACTCAAACTGAAATGACAGCTGATATCATCACACGATTAAGTTCTAATTCTGGAATTAGTGGTTGGTGTATGATGAATAGTTTAAACTTCACTACCGATGCCCTAAAATTTAGTGCTGTAGCAAATGCATTTGCAAATCATTTTGTTGGTGAATAAATTAAAAATAGACGATTAATTTCGTCTATTTTTTAATACCAACTTGTAGTTTGGTATAACTAAATTTATGTTTAATTATAGTATGTTTTTAGTTATAGTTATGTGTAAAATTATTATAATAAAAAAATAAGTGTTCCAACCAACACTTATTTTTATTAGGATTAAAACTTATCCATTAATTAAAAGTTTCCGTTTGCTTGTGCAGCAACTTCAGCAGCGAAGTCATCTTTACGTTTTTCAATACCTTCACCAACTTCCCAACGAATAAATCTACGAATTGTGATTTTTTCGCCGATAACAAGAGTTAATTCGTTGATAATATCTTGAACTTTCTTGTCTGGGTCTTTGATGAATGGTTGATTTAGAAGACAAACTTCTTCATAATGCTTATTTAACTTACC
Source organism: Clostridia bacterium (assembly GCA_017481235.1). Taxonomy (GTDB): domain Bacteria; phylum Bacillota; class Clostridia; order Christensenellales; family UBA1242; genus Onthoplasma. The sequence continues at coordinate 53,834 of JAFUPL010000050.1, forward strand.
TTCGATAATTTTTTCCAAAACTGCTTCAGGTTTGTTAGCATTTTTAGGGTCATTTTTAAGTTGAGCAATAAAGATTTCCTTTTGTTCAGCAATATAAGCAGCACTTAAATCTGCTGGACTAACAGCAAGAGGATTAGTAGCAACTACTTGCATAGCAAAATCTTTAGCAGCTTCTAGCAACTTTGGATTTTTAGCAGCAAAGTCAGTTTCAGTGTTAACTTCAACCATTGCTACTTTTTGGTGAAGATTCATGTGGTCATAAATACCCATTGTACCTTCAGCAGCAATACGTCCAGCTTTCTTTTCAACTTTCTTAGCACTATTTTTGTTTAAAATTTTGATGGCTTCGTCAACGTTTCCGTTAGCTTCAGTCAAAGCCTTTTTACATTCCATCATGCCAACACCAGTCATTTGACGTAGGTCAGCAACCATTTTTGCGGTAATTTCCATAAATTTAATCTCCCCTATTATTTATTTTCTTCAACAACTTCTTCTGCAGGTTGTTCTTTTTCATCAGCAATCTTATTAGTAACTGTTGATTTCACAACTGCGTCCATAGAAACTTCTTCATCACTTGCGTTCATATCACGAAGTGTAACACCATCACGACCTTCAATAATAGCGTCAGCCAATGCGTTAAGAATTAACTTAACTGAACGAATAGCGTCATCATTAGCAGGAATGCACACATCAACATCATCAGGGTCACAGTTAGTGTCAACGATACCAACAACTGGTATACCTAGACGCTTAGCTTCCTTAACACAAATGTGTTCAGTTTTAGGGTCTACCATAATGATAAGTCCTGGAAGTGTAGTCATGTCCTTAATACCTAACAAATTAGCTTGTAATTTGTCACGTTCGTTTTTAAGTTTGATAACTTCCTTCTTAGGTAGCAACTCAAAGTCACCCATTTGTTCCATGCTGTTAAGCTTGTTCATACGATTGATACGTGTACGAATAGTACTAAAGTTAGTTAAAGTACCACCTAACCAACGACTATTTACATAGTACATACCAGCACGTTCAGCTTTAAGTTTGATAACTTCCTTCTTAGGTAGCAACTCAAAGTCACCCATTTGTTCCATGCTGTTAAGCTTGTTCATA
>JAFUPL010000051.1 GCA_017481235.1 Clostridia bacterium
ATAACTAGGAGATTTTTATGGAAGATAAATTAAATATTCAATCTAATCCTAAACCTAGTATGGAGCATAGTTTAAATCTTGTTGACCGCAAACATTTAACTATCACTGGTGTTGAAAAAGTGGTTAGCGTAAAACCCGACTTAGTTCAACTTAAATCAAGTGCTGGCGATATTGTGATAAGCGGTCAAAATATTGAAGTTACTAAACTAGATTTGGAACAACACACACTTAGTTTAAATGGTAAATTTGACAATATTAAATATAGCGAAAACAACAAAACACCCCTATTAAAAAAAATATTTAAATGATATTTTTTAGCGTAAATCAATTATATAGTTTTTGCTTGGTTTTATTTTGTGGCATAATTTTTGGATTAATTTATAGCATTTTAGGGGTAATTTTAATTAAAAATCATCAAAATAAAGTATTTAATTTTATTTTTAAATTTATTTCAAGTATTATTTTTAGTATTTTTTTGGTATTTTCTATTAATTTTTTTTATTTTGGGCAATTTAATCCAATAATTATTGCGTCATTTTTCCTTGGATTTTGGTGGAGTACAAAAACTCTTAAAAAATCGCTTGATTTTTTCGAAATAAAGTTTTATTATATTTATATAAAATTATCTAAATGGATAAAATTTTATATCGAGAGGAAGCATGAATCAATCAAAGACTAAATCAATGGTAACACTTATAGCGCTATGTACCATAGTGCTAGTATTTGTTTTGTTGATTGCCTCATGTATTGAAATTAGACAATGCTATAAACTAAAACAACAAATCGCCTCTCAAGAACGCCAAATTGAAGAATTAGAAAACGCTAAAGATTATTATGAAAGTAAACTTAATCAAGACCAAACTTACAATGATGGCGACTTTATTTTTGAGGAGGAATAAATGATAATTACTATTAGTGGAAAACCATGTTGTGGTAAAAGCACAATGGCGGAAATTTTTTGCAAAAAATACAACTTTGAACGTATATATGCGGGCGCAATATTTAAGGAAGAAGCAAGAAAATTAGGTCTAAACGTTAAGGAACTTTCCTTAAGTCAAAAATATTTTGATATAGACTATAAGGTTGATGAGTATTTGAAAAATATATATAACTCCCGCGTTGATGAAAACATATTAATCGAAAGTCGTCCAGCATTTAGTTTTATGCCTAATGCGTTTAATGTGTTTATTGACGTTGATGACAACACTATGGCTACTCGCCTATTTAATAGCGACCGTACGGGCAAAGAAAGTGTAAACTCATTGCAACAAGCCCTTAACGAATGCACTACCCGATACCAAGCCGATTGCGATAAGTACAAAAAGTTATATAATGTGGATTGTGATGATATGAGTAATTATAATTATGTAATTAACAACTCTAACCTTACACCAGAGCAAACCGCCGACAAGATTTACGAACAATATTTAAAATTTTGCAATAACAAAAACCTAAGTAACTAAAAACTTAGGTTTTTTTAATATCTTCCATTATACACTTGTCTAATATTTGAATATCTTTATTTTTGTTTAAATATACACTAAAACTTTTTATTGATTTTTCCATTTTGTGTAAGGTGTCACACAAATATTTTTCATAATCTAAAATTTGCTCTTGTTTTTGCTTAACCTTTTCACTTTCAGTCAAAAGTTTAAAATCTTTACAATCTCTTAAACTTGGTCTTATATACTTGTTTTTAAATTCACAATGCCCACAATAAAGTTTACAAATCCTATCATCACAAATATTGTAGTAAGGCGTATAATATACGCAATGCTCACATTGATAAAATGGTGGTTGATGTTTCATAATTTAATTCTCCTTAGAACAAATTAGTTCTACACTAATAATAATCGAACAATTTTGTTTTGTCAAGCATTTTAGAACAATTTTGTTATATTATATTGACATGAGTAATTTTAGTGAAAGATTTAAAGAATTGAAAAAAGAAAGTGGATTGTCAAATGAAAAATTAGGCAAATTGCTTGGTGTAAGTCATATGACTATTTGTAGATGGGAAAATGGACAAACTGATATAAGGTCGCAAGATTTAATTAAAGTTGCTCAATTCTTTGACGTGAGTATTTTGTATTTATTAGGACTAGAAGATTAACAATTTATAAATTTGAATTTTACTCAAGCATAATTTTTTGTTATGCTTGTTTTTATTTATTATTACAAAAAATTATATTTATTAATATAATAAGGGGTTAAATTTGCTTTACAAAAATTTGGATATTTGATATTATAGGGGCAAGAGTAAATTGCTCAAAGGAGACATTATGGGATTATTTTCTTATTTATTTAGTTCGGACAATAGTCGAAACTTGAAAAAAGTAAACAAAATCGTAGATAAAATTGAAGAAAAATCGGATTTCTACAAAAATTTAACTGACGAGGAACTTCAAGGTACAACTGCCAAGTTAAAAGAACGTCTTAATAACGGTGAAACATTGGACGATATTTTGCCTGACGCTTTTGCAGTAGTTCGTGAAGCAAGTACACGTGTATACGGCAAGCGTCATTTCCGCGTTCAATTAATTGGTGGTGTAGTTTTGCACCAAGGTCGTATTGCTGAAATGCGTACTGGTGAAGGTAAAACATTAACCGCCACCCTACCTGCATACTTAAATGCACTATCTGGCAATAATGTGCACGTTGTAACCGTCAACGAATACTTGGCACAATATCAAGCGGAACTTATGGGTAAACTTTACAAGTTCCTAGGACTTACTATCGGTGTTACATTAAGCGGTCAAAAACCAGAACAAAAGCAAAAAGCATATGCTTGCGATATTACTTATGGCACAAACAATGAATTTGGTTTTGACTATCTTCGTGATAATATGCAACCTGACAAAAAGTACAAGGTTCAACGTGGTCATACTTTCTGTATTGTGGACGAAGTGGACTCAATTTTAATTGACGAAGCACGTACTCCTCTTATCATTTCAGGTAGTGGTGATAAAACTAGTGATTTGTATGTAAAAGCAGATAGTTTTGTGCGTCGTCTTAATGAAGATGATTATGAAATTGATATTAAGCAAAAGCAAATACGTTTAACTGAAAATGGTGTAAGTAGAGCGGAAAAATATTTTGGAATCGAAAATCTTTCTGACATCTCTGCACTTGAACTTAACCATCATATTAACAATGCATTGCGTGCGCACTTTATTATGAAGCGTGATAGCAACTACATTGTTAAAGATGATGAAGTGTTGATTGTAGACGAATTTACTGGTCGTTTAATGCAAGGACGTCGTTATAGTGATGGATTACACCAAGCAATTGAAGCAAAAGAACACGTTAAGATTAAAAACGAAAACAAAACTCTTGCAACCGTTACATTCCAAAACTACTTTAAACTATATTCAAAATTAAGCGGTATGACTGGTACTGCCAAAACTGAGGAAATGGAATTTAACAAAATCTACAACCTAGACGTTGTTACAATCCCAACCAACCGCCCTGTTCAACGTATTGATGAAAATGATATGATTTTCTATACTGAAGATGCAAAACTTAAGGCGATTGTTGAAGAAATCGAAGCAAAATATAAATCTGGTCAACCAATACTAGTTGGTACTGCCTCGGTTGATAAGAGTGAAATTATTAGTCGTGAAATTTCAAAGCGCGGAATACCTCACAACGTATTGAATGCTAAAAACCACGAAAAAGAAAGTTTTATTGTAGCGCAAGCAGGTCGTGTTGGCGCGGTTACAATTGCTACTAATATGGCTGGTCGTGGTACGGATATTCTACTTGGCGGTAACGCTGAATATCTTGCTAAAGCAAAACTTATTCAAGAAGGTGTTTCTAATGACATCTTGGAAAAAATCACCGCTTACAATGTAGAACTTACTGACGAAGAAAAAGAAATTAAAGCAAAATACGATAAATTATTTGCAGACTATGAAAAAGAAACCGCTGAGGAACGCGAAAAAGTGCTTAAATTAGGCGGACTTCATATATTAGGTACTGAACGTCACGAATCTCGTCGTATCGACAATCAATTGCGTGGTCGTGCAGGTCGTCAAGGTGACCCAGGTTCTTCAATCTTCTTTATTTCACTTGAAGATGAACTTCCTCAACGTTTTGGCGAAGACCGTATGAAAAATATGTTTTCAATCATATTTAAAGGTAATGAGGATATGCCTATTCAAATGGGTATACTTACCCGCTTCTTCGAACGTGCTCAAAAGAAAACAGAAGGTGTTAACTTTGGAATACGTAAACAAGTGCTTGAATATGACGACGTTTTAAACAAGCAACGTACTATTATATATAATGAACGTGACAAGGTTCTTGATGGTGAAGATGTTCATGCTCAAGTTATTGAAATGTTACACGATTATATTGGTCGAATTTGTGCCGAATATCTTGACGACAGCAAACCAAGTTTTGAATGGGATTTGGAAACTCTTAATAAAGCACTTGAAGACAAGTTGTTTGAAAAGGGTTCAAATGTTGTAACCAAGGAAATGATTAACGATACCGACGTTAACCAAGCAAGTGAAAAAATATTTGATAAAGCACGTGATATTTATGAAGCAAAAGTTAATGAAATTAAGAAAATTGGTATCGACTTTGCTCAAATAGAACGCGCTATTATGCTACGTGTTGTTGATAAGTTCTGGATGGACCATATTGACGCCATGAACACATTGCGTAATGAAATTGGTGTACTTTCTTATGGTCAAAAAGACCCTATTATCGCATACAAAAACGAAGGTTTTGATATGTTTGATAATATGATTGACCAAATACGTGAATACACTGCTTCAACATTGTTTAGAATGAAAATACGTATTGATATCAAAATTCCTCAACGTGCACCAATCCCAACAGATGGTGGCAAAACTCAAGGTCAACCTCAAGGTCCGTTTGCTCCTAAAGCGCAAGGTCCTTTCATGCCAGGAAATATAAGCAAAGCGCCTGCAAAAGCAGAACCTAATACAAAAATTGACCGAAACGACCCATGTCCTTGCGGAAGTGGAAAGAAATACAAAAATTGTTGCGGAAAAGACGCTTAATACTAAAAAGTCCTATTAATTAGGACTTTTTTTGTATAACATTTAATTACCATATTGCAATTTGCATATTTTTGTGTTAATCTATTATTAAGAGGAAATATATGGAACAACAAAAAGAGCATATTGTTATTATTAATGAAATATTACTTGCAAAATCACTTATAGATTGGCGAAAATCCCCCCAAATGAGTTTACGACGAATTTTTAGAATAAATTGCGCTAAGCATTTTGCACCTAACCAACATATCAACACCGAAACAGTACTAAATCTTGCAATAGCATCATCAATGTCTAATCTTTTACGCCAAACTTTTGTATCAAACTATGAATATTTAAGACATAATATTGATGATAAAATGACTGATAAATTAAAACAATTGCGAAACTCAACTTCAAGCAATCCAAACAATATTAATACTACAAAATTTTTAGACGCAATTAGACAATCATTTGTACATAATGACATTGACGCCGAAATTCCTAATTGGCGCTTAAATGATGAATTTAAAGTTGAAGTAAATTTTAAAAGCAACTCGTTTACCTTCGACCTAATACAATTACATAAACTAATGACTGAATTCTTAGCATTAAAAAAGGAACACATATACCTTAACTTTGATGTGAAAGATAGCGATTTGTTTAATGTTGTAAATAAAGGCAAATTAACTCCTAACAACGTTCAGAAATACATTATCCTACACAATCAAGATGGCTCATACGCCAGTTTTGACCAATATCAATGTCAAGCATTGTACAACCTACTTACTCCAGCAACTAATATTAGTCCAATCCAACATTTAAACATGATTGCGGATAACAATTACTTTATATTGCAAAAATTGCTACCTTGCAAACACAATGCAGGGCTCATATCATACATGAACAATATGGTTTTTAGAGGTTTAGTATGGTTAAATAACCATTTTATTGATAGAAAGGATTTTATTGATAGTGCATATAACTTTGAAACCAAAGTCGAATTAACTGATGAGGGTACACCAAGTGATATACGTTGCTCGTTGTTGGAATTTATTAATTATGATTCTATCGCACTGGAATGCACTTTAATTTCAAATGCTTTGTTTACTTTATTTTCAATTTCTGCACCTAATAAACTTCAAAAATATTTTAGCGATATTGATGTTAAACGCTTGCGAAACTCACTTATGCATGGTAGATATTATTATGACAACAAAAATGGTTTTGAATTTTATGATGGCAGAAGTAACGACAACCTTGAACATATTGCAACGCTTAACATTAACCAAATATTGCAATCAATATCTAGTTTTGTAACAGACACCTTACATGCCGATATTAACCCCCAATTATGTAAGTAAAGTTATTAAAAAAAATGAGTAGATTAGTCTACTCATTTTTTTGTATACTTATTTCATTCTATTCATTGTGATATTTATGCGGTAATATCCTTGCGGTTGGTGACAAAGTGGACATTCCACCGGTGCACACTTGCCAGTTTGAACCGTACCACATTCGTCACACTTAAAGCAACCTTCACCCTCGCAACACTTGTACAGGGTTTTGCCTTTTAATTCCTCGTGAAGTTGAACTAAAATCTTTTCGTGACTTTTTTCCACATCAGCAATAAGTCTAAACAATTTGGCAACATCTTTGTATCCTTCCTCGTCCGCAATATCCGCAAATTCCGGATAAATATTTTCGCCAGATGAATGCTCGTTTTCACTTTCCAATTTTAATAAATCGACTAGTGTGCCAGACCTAAATGGATACCCAGCACAAATGTCTATATTTTGAACATTGTCGCCACCATATTTAGTAATCATTTGAAAAAATTGTTTAGCATGTGCCATTTCGTTATGTGCCAATGTTCGTATCAAAGCACTCATATAAGTATAACCATCTTGCATTGCGGTTTGTGCCATAAATTGATAGCGTGCTCCTTCTTGACATTCCGCCGCAAACGAACGTGCCAAATTTTCTTTTGTTTTACTTTGTTGAAAATCTACCATAATTCCTCCCAAGTGTATTGTTGGCAATTATATAAATTTTAAACATTAAATAAAAAATAAAACCCTAATTAAATTAGAGTTTTAAATTTTATTTTTTATATTATTTAATATTAAGATATTTATTTTTTAATTATTTAATAATTTAAATTATTTTATTTAAAATTACTATTTTGCATTTATTTTAAGTATTTTATTAAATAATTTTAATTTATTTAATATTTTAAATATTTTCTTTTGTTATTTTATTATTAAATCTATAATTATTAATTTTCGTATAATTTAAAAATAATTTTACAACTTCACACAAAGGTATAATTGAAATAGAAGCAATTGCTACCATTATCCATTGATGAATATTCAAAAATTCAAGATTAAATATTGTGTAAAATATTGGGCAAATAGCAACCAGCAAACTAATACCTAACGACAATACAAAACAAATATTAAAGGTTTTGTTGTCAGTTAAATTTTTGCCAAGTATGCTTTGATTGGTTTTACAATTTACGCTATGAAGCAATTGCATAAATACAATTACAAAGAAAATCATTGTTGTTGCAATTTCGCTTCCAAAGTTAAATAGCGCATACAAATACACACCAATCACTATCGCCATTTGAAGTATTGACTGATAAATTATACTAATTCCAACATCTTGACCAAACAACCCACTACCACTCTTACGCGGTGGACGAGTCATAATCTCGGGTTCAACATTTTCCTTTCCAAGTGCAAACGCTGGCAAACTATCACTAACAAGATTTATAAACAACATTTGTGACGGGTATAGGAAAGTGTATTGAGGGAAAAATACAAGACCGAACAACATTCCAAAAACTTCAACGCAATTAGTAGATATTAAATATTGCAATGCCTTTTGGATATTGTTGTAAACCTTACGACCTTCTTCCACCGCCACAATAATGCTGGCAAAGTTATCGTCCGTGATTAGCATATCACTCACGCTTTTTACAATATCAGTACCAGTCACCCCCATACCAACACCAATATCGGCAATTTTTAAACTTGGTGCATCATTTACGCCGTCGCCCGTCATTGCAACAATCTTTTTTAAACTTTTATATGCTTTTACAATTTTAACCTTATGCTCAGGTGATACACGCGCAAATACGGTATAACGTTGGACATTATCGGCAAACTCCTTATCGGTCATCTGTTCAATTTCATCACCAGTTAACACTTGTTCAATAGAACTTGCAATACCCAATTCTTTAGCAATAGCAAAAGCCGTGCGTTTGTGGTCGCCAGTTATCATAATAGGTTTTAATCCTGCTTTAAAACATTTTTGTATTGCACCTTTAACCTCTTTTCGTGGAGTATCCATCATTCCACATATACCCACAAAAACCATATTGTGCTCCAAATCTTCAGTGCCTTCATACCCGTCATAACGTTTGTAGCAAAACGCAAGTACACGTAGTGCTCTATCCGCCATATCATTGCTAACTTGAGTTAGATGAATTCGCATACTATCACTAAGAGGTAAAATTTCACCATTAATATCAATATGCGTACATAATTTTACAACTTTATCAAACGCCCCCTTTGTATAACTATATATTCCGTCGTTGGTAATATTTAATGTAGTCATCATTTTTCGATTGGAATCAAAGGCAATTTCTTGGACGCGTTTAAAAGATTTAATATTTACTTGCATTGCATATTCAAAAATTGCATTTTCGGTAGGTTCTCCCACCACTTTTCCATTAACGTTTATATAAGAATTTGTACAGCAACACATACACTTAAGCATTTGAGGATTGATTTCATTAACATTACTACAATATTTATTGTTTGTAAAATTTTGCACTACTGTCATTTTGTTTTGTGTAAGCGTGCCCGTTTTATCCGTACATATAACCTCGCAACTCCCAAGTGTTTCAACTGCACTAAGTTGTTTAATAATTACTTTTCGTTTGGATAATTGTTGCACTCCCATTGCCATAATAAGGGTTATAACTGCTGGCAAACTTTCAGGAATTGCCGCCACTGCAAGTGCAACAGATGTCATTAATGCACCTATAAAATTGCTATCTTTTACAAATAGTAGTTCTATTAAAAATATTACAACACATATACTCAGCACCGACCACGTAATAAACTTACCAATCTTTTCAATGCTTTTTTGAAGTGGTGTTAGCTCCTTTTTTGATTTAAACAACAAATGGGCAATTTTGCCAATTTCGGTATTATTCCCTACCGCCGTAATTACACCTTTTGCTTTGCCTGATGTAACAACACTGCCCGAATACGCCATATTATAACGTTCGGCTAGTGGAGCATTACTTTTGCATATAATATTAGCATCTTTATTTGATGATAACGATTCTCCAGTAAGTTTGCTTTCGTCACATTTAAGATTATTAGTTTCTATCAATCTCATATCCGCGGGGACAATATCACCCGCTTCAATATATATAATATCTCCAACTACGAGGTCAAGTGTTGACACAACTTGCATTACGCCATCACGCATAACTTTAGCACTAGTTTTTTCACTTTTGCGAAGTTCTTGTATGCACGCTTCTGCTTTATTTTCTTGAACAACACCAACAATTGCATTCATTATAACAATAAATAATATCACAAAACCTTCAAATAACTCGCTAGTTTCTCCACTAGTCAATGCTATGGTAATAGAAATTATTGCAGAAAAAAGAAGTATTAGCACCATAATATTTTTAAATTGCGCCAAAAATCTTACAAATAAATTTTTTTTCTTTTCTTTGTCAATCGCATTTACGCCATATTTATTTCTATTAAATAAAATTTGTTTACCATTTAGTCCAGTATTGTTTGAACCTAGTTGCTTTAAAACATCTTGCACGCTTAATTTATGCATACCATCTCCTAGCATAAATATATAAACAATCTGTCCAATTTAGAACTTAAATTAATAATCATTGCATAATAAAAAAATAGCATAGTAATGCTATCTTGTTATAATAAATTATTTGATTTTTCTTTTTAGATTAAATGATTTAAGAATATCTTCAAGGTCTTCAGTAGGATTTAGTGCTTCATTGATATTAAACCCTGAAGTTGAAGGTGTGGACGCATATTCGTTATTGATAGCATCAAAAGCACTATACACGCCAGTTTTTCTAGTAATGGTTTTAGTTTCCTTTTTATCATCAATGTAACTAATTATATTATTTAGCAATTTTCTAATAGGGTCTTCACTGGTTGCAGTTTTATTTTCATTGACATCATATGAAGTTCCATTCCCCTCGGCAATAATTCTAAATTTGTCCGCCATATCCTTTAGTTTAGTTTCTTTTTTTAGTTCTGGATATTTTGTATACAATTCGTTTAATACTCTTTCCATACGTGCATACAAAAGTCGTGAACGTTGAATGCCAAGTTCATAAAGTTTGCGCATGCTATTATCCCATTGGTTGCTACGTTCAACGGCAAAAAGTATTGCCGAGGAAATACTTTGTTCCTTTGCTTCGTGCGATTTGATTTCATTACTCAAACGCTTAATACTTTCCCTTTGCTCTTCAACCATTGCCCTTAAGCGTGCGTTTTCCGCTTTTAAATTTTCGATACTATCCATCATCTTCTCCTACTAATTACTACATTATTAACTACTATAAATCCAAGTACCCATACACCCATTGCAATAAACATTACCCATACTTTATACAAATTAATTTGAAATAAAAATGCTACTATAAATAATCCTAAAAATAATATTGCCAACTTCTTTTGTACATTGGTTTTAAAGTATATTCCCGTAATAAAACTTGATAAACTTGTTCCTAACAATAAATAGTGCCACAAGTCTAAATATCCACAAGGCGTAAAGTAAGTCATTGTGGAAATTATTCCAAATACAAATATTATAATACCTAAAAACAAACTTGAGTCTATTTTAAAACGAAAACCTCTTAAAATCAAACACAATCCATACACCAGCATTGTTAATGCAAAACATATGCCTAAAAATGAAAAGGTGTTGTTAGTAAATATTAAATCTAATATTAAACAAGCAATAGCAACTGCAACTGTTGTAATATAAAATATACTAGTTTTTTTGTTCATGAGTTTTATCCTTTTGCCTGCTAATATAATTATAGACCAAAATGCTTACACCTATAACAACAAGTATTGCACTTAACCATTGTGACACTCTTAGAGGTCCCCAGTATAGCGAATCTGTTCTTAAACCCTCTATCCACATACGACCTAAACCATAATACGCCAAATAAACACCTGTGGTTGTGCCTAATTGTTTAGTTTTGTTAAACACAATCATAAGCAATACAAATCCCATTAAATTCCACAAACTTTCATAAAAGAATGTAGCAAGATGCCATTCGTATCCGCCAAACGTTTCAATCTTTACCGCAAAAGGGAACCATTGCCACTTTGGATTAGTAACCAACGTTCCATACGCTTCTTGATTAAAGAAATTACCCCATCTACCAATAGATTGCGCTAAAATAAGCGCTGGAACGATAATATCAAATAGTTTAATAATTAATTTAAAATCCTTTTTAAAAGCACAAAACAATATAATTGCAAGTATTCCACCAATTATCCCACCATAAATGGCAAGTCCGCCATTTCGTATTTGCCAAAAAGTTGAAAACGTATAGTGCGTGTCACTAAAAATACAATAATATAGTCTTGCCCCAAGTATTGAAAAAGGAATAATAATTAATGCAAGCACAATAATATCGTCTGGATTAAGTCCACGCCTTTTTGCTAAATATTGCACCAAAAATATGGCAATAAGCATAGCGGTTGCAATAATTATACCATAAAACTTAACTTCAAATCCAAATATTGTAAATCCATTTGTAATTAACCAATTCATATTTAAAATTATATCATTAATATCAATTTTATGTCAAGTAAATACATAACTTATTAATTGATAATTAGTTTTAACTATTATCAAAATTTAATTTACAATTAAATATTACTACTACATTGCCTATTAGACGAAAAAAAAGGAGTTGTTAGCACTCCTTTTTTATATTACTTAGTTAAATTAATTTTACGTGAATTAACTTTATCCTTTATAACTTGGCGTAATTTTTCACTAGACACTTTTGCCAACTTATCACGATACACGCCATAAGTCTTTTTCAACACTTGATTGCTAAGTGCTATGTCCTCATTACTCATTTCATTTTGGTCTTTTCTTCTTACAATGTTTGTAAATCCTTGCAATTCCTTAAGCAATTCTTTATCGCAATTATCCTTTTGAACTTCTTTAGTATATTCAATGTGAGCATCTATTTTGTCTACCAAATTATTAAGATTTCTTAACAAACCGCCTCTTACAAAGTTAGCATTTTTAGCATCTTCCCTTGCTTGCAATATATCTGCACGATCTAATGCTTGTTCTAATTGCTTTTTAAGTTCACGTTTTTCGTCTTCCAAGTCTTCAACACCTTTTTTGTAAGCATCTCTTTCGCTTGTTAAAGCATCAAGTTCTCTTTGAGTACGTTGCAAATCATAACCTAGGTTAATTGCCAAATCCTCATTTGCTTTTGCTCTACTGGTTTCCTTAGTTAATTTATCTTGCAAGATATCTTTATCGATTTCAAGTTCGCTAATTGTTGCAATATTTTGACTTTGAGCATTTACCAAGTTGTCAACATCTTCGTTTAGATTGTTAATCTTTTCGCCTTGCGCCTTAATAATATTATCTTGCTCTTTAATTTTAACTTTGCTTGCCATGTGCTTCTTGTTGATGCTTTCAAGTTTATCCGCAACTCTCTTATTTGCTTTTTTTGCTCTATCCAATTGTTTAGTTGTTTCGTCTTTTGCCTTTTTAGTATCATCTAATTCGGTTTTTAAAATTTCATTTTCTTCCATGAAACCGTCTAAGAATATACCAGCAAGTTCTTTTTCTTGTTGAAGTCTATCATTTTCAGTTTGTTGCACTTGAGTGTCATTCACTAGTTTAGCAATTAAGCGAGTTGCCTTTTTACTTTTACTCTTATACTTACTTGCTTGTGCCTTGCTTTGAGATAATTGTTGCTCGGTTTCAGTTAAATTATCATAAACCACATTAACTGTATTTTCAGCGTTTTGTGCTCTATCTTGCCAGTATTGTGCTTCAAGTTGAGTGTCGCTTAACGCATTAACTGCATTTTCAGCACTTTCCGCTCTGTTTTTCCAGTATTTGTTTTCTGCACGTTTGTTTAAATTACGTTTTACTGACTTTTTGTATTTCTCTTCACTATTAAGTAAATTGTTATACATAATATCAACGTTCGTTTCAGCGTTTTGTGCTCTATCTTGCCAGTATTGTGCTTCAAGTTGAGTGTCGCTTAATACATTAACTGCATTTTCAGCACTTTCTGCTCTATTTTTCCAGTATTTGTTTTCTGCACGTTTGTTTAAATTACGTTTTACTGACTTTTCATATTTTTGATTTATTTCATATGCCACATCTTGCGCAATGTCAACCGCATCTTCTAATTGATTGATTTGACTTTTTTGCTTTAATAACACTTTCTTATATGCATTAACTTGTTTTTGTGCCGAAATAACTACTTGCTTCCTTGCTTTTACTGAAACTAATTTATCAGAAATCACATCAACCATTTGGTCTAATGCAACTTTATTAGCATTGATTGCTTTATTATCGTTAGTATCAATTGACACTTTAAATCCTTCAATTGAATTATCAAGCATTTGCTTTTCATCATTAAGTTCTTGTGGTAATGTTTTAGAAAGTCGTTTAGCAGTATCAATTAACACTTGATATGAAGTAAGTTCTGTAATTTGTTTTGCTAATTTCCTATTTTCTTTACTAATTTTAGCAATATCACCATCACGATTAATTATCTCTGTACGAATACGTGCAGTTTCCTTGCCTTCTTTATTGATTTGCTCTTCAAGTTCAGCAGTTTTCTTACGTTCCGCTTGAATTTTCTTCAAAATAGGTTGTTCGTACATATTAGCATATAACTTGGTTGCCAAGTCTCTATCA
>JAFUPL010000052.1 GCA_017481235.1 Clostridia bacterium
CAGACGCGCTAGACTTAGGATCTAGTGGGCGACCGTGGGGGTTCAAGTCCCTTCATCCGCACCAAGGGGTATCGCCAAGCGGTAAGGCACAAGACTTTGACTCTTGCACGCGGTAGTTCGAATCTACCTACCCCTGCCAAACAAAAATAATCCAATCCTTCAATTAATAGGGTTGGATTTTTTGTTTTATTATTAATTCTTCATTTTTCACTATTCATTTAATTGTTGTAATTATAAATTAAAAATTATTAATGAAGAATTTAAGGTACTATATAATGGCAATAAGTCGCTAATTAAACATACGTATCACATAAATACTAAGCAAATAATAACTTAAAAATTGCTCATATATTAAAATAACTATTTTTTAATGCTAAAAATTTAAAAAATGATTATTATATTTAATATATTTGAAAATTTGTTTGACAAAAGTATTTGAATTTTGATATTATATAAGTAATAAAGTATTTTGTTTGGTAAAATACTAATAAAAGGGGAGAATTTTATGCGTACAGATAGAAGATTGAATGGCTGGATATTATTGTCATCAATTTTAGGAATTATTTCAGGATTAGTGCTACTTATTGGTGGTGCTGGTGTTTCAGTTTTTGGTTATTTAAAACCTGAAGAATTGATAAAGATTAAGGATTTGACATTTTTTATTAATCAAGAAGGGTTATTAAATCTTCAAAAACAATTATTAAAAGGATTGTTAAAACATGAGTTTTTGTTCTTATTTTTAGGAATAATTGTAGCGGTTATTGGACTACTTGTTTTAATTTTTGCAATATTGTCAGTTAATTATACTAAAAAACGTAAGGTTGTACGACGCAAAGTTGCCGTATTGTTATTTACGCTTGTTCCAATTGCTATAGCGGGCGGGGTAGGTTACTATTTGTATAGTGAATTTAAAGTATTAACCGATGTTATCAAGTATGTATGTTATGGCGTTATAGGCGTGTTTGGTGCAATTTCACTATTTAATTTGTTGGGTATAATTTTTGGTAGAAGTGAAAAGTTTATGTCAAATGATAACAATAAGTATGCGTTTGACAATTCATCTTTGCGTGATGCACGTGCAAATGTTAACAATAATGTAAAAAATGCTCAACCAAGACCAAATATGGTACAAGCACAAAATACAAATCAATATCAAAATGTGCCACCAAGAGCACCTCAACAGGCTCAAAGAATGCCTTCGCAAGCACCAAATATGCAAGCGCGTCCAGTTAGACCAATGCAACCTCAACAACCAAGACCAATGCAACCTCAACAACAAAGACCAATGCCTAATGCTCGTCCGCAAGGTTCGTCACGACCAGTGTCACCTATGTCACGAGTTGCACCTCAACAAGGTCAAAGAATGCCTTCACAAGCACCAAATATGCAAGCACGTCCAGTTAGACCAATGCAACCTCAACAACCAAGACCAGTGCAACCTCAACGTCCTCAACAAGCACAAGCAGTAAAAAAATATTGTAAAACATGCGGTAAGGTATTAAATCCTAACGAAACATTCTGTAATTTGTGTGGAACCAAAGTAACGGAGTAACTTGATGGCAAAATTTTATAAATTTGATAGCGGACTTACATTGTTGTATGAAACAAATAAGATAAATAAATCTACAGATATTGACATATCGTTTAATTGTGGTGCTAGATGTGATGGTGCTTTGCCAGGATTGTCACATTTTTGCGAACATATGTTTTTTAGTGGAACGGATAAATTATCAAAAGAACAAGTTATGAAACGTTATTTTGATTTTATTAAAACAAATGCATATACAAGTTTTGATAATGTGTTGTTTACAGGGTCAATTATCACTAGCAAACTTAGAGATTACTTAAGTGTGGTTCAAGATATGATATGTAATAGCACATTTACAAAACAAGCGGTCGAAGATGAGAAAGAAATTGTAATTCAAGAAATTGCATGTGAGGTTGATAAACATTTTGTGCATGCAAGTCGTTTAATTAGATATACATTGTACAACTTGGAATACTTTAAGCATGGGATACTAGGTAGCAAGGAAAGTGTAAACAAAATTACTAGTAAAGATGTTAAAAATTATGTAAAAAAGTATTTTGTTAAAAATAATTGCGTTATAAGTATTTGTACACCGCTAAGTTTTAACAAAACTAAACAAATTGTTAAGAAGTATTTTAATGATATTATGCCTAGCAACAATCTTAAACCTCTTCCATACTTGAAAGACAAATTAACAATGCAAGATAGTGTTGAAGTGTTTACTAAGGAGATTGATAAAAATTTCTTTGCAATTTCATTTATGCTTCCACGTAAAGGCCCAGATTTAAGATACAGAGTTCAACTTGGCGTTATATGTAATATGATTGATGATATAACAGACGGTTTAACTAAGATATTACGTGTTGATAATAATCTAATTTATTATATGGACGCGGATTATGATATCAATTTTGAAAATTCATATATCTATATTATAACCGAAGTAGGCAAGGAAAATATCAAACCATGTTTAGATGTTATAAGCACGTACATAAAGAACTTGCTTAAAGATGGTTTTTCCAAACAACAATTTGAAAAAGAACTTTACAAAAACGAGTACTATAATCAAACAAAAGTTGTTTCGCCACATGAGATTAAAAGCAATCTAGAACGATATCGTCATTATGGTAGATTTGTAAGCGATAAGGAAATTGATAGATTGGTGCAAACTTTTGCTCTTGACGAAATAAATCAAACCATGAGAGAAATATTTAACAGTGCAAAAATTCAAGTATTTTCGTATGGCAATGCAACAAAAAAAGATGTGTACACAATCAAACAAATTCAAAAGAAATTTAATTAATGTGAGGCGAATTATGAAGGAAAAAGAGTTAAATGCAATAATCAAGCATTACAAGTCAAATTTGGGTGAATTTGATGTGTTGGAATACACTCCAAGCAAAAATTTGCCTTTTAAACCTCAACTTATAATATCAAACCCTAACACTCATCATGATTACTATGTTGTGGCAACGGTGGGCGTTAGTGATTGCAAATTAAAAGGAACATATTCACATTGCGAATTTGTAATGTTGCTGGATAAGGATTGGAAGTTTAAATTGGATAATATAAATCATAATTGGCCATTTGAACTTATACATAAAATTAGCAATATTGTGTATTTAACCGACTCCGAAATGGGATATGGCAAATATTTTATTAATGATGGCAACAAAACCTTTAGTCCAACTAGTGATATGGGTGTGGCATTAATTGGTGTGCCAGCAATGTTGGATACAAGATTTTTTGAACTTAAATGTGGCAAAAAAAATATAAATTTCTTCATCATAACCACCGCAACATTTGATGAATTAAAACTAATTAAGCACATTGGTGGTATTAACTTTATTCAACGTTACTTGCTACCAGAAGGTGAAGACGCCTTTATATTACGAAATGATAAAATTTAATTAAAAAAACACCTAGCACTAATCCTTAAGGTTAACACTAGGTGTTTTTTAAACAAGTATTTTATTAATAAAATTCTAAATATCACTAATTCCAAGTAAAACGTCCGCCGAAACATTAAGGGCAATAGCAAGTGCCTTTAAACTATCATATCCAGGTTTGCTTTTACCTTTTAACCATTCACAAATTTGACTAGGTTTTAAACCAATTTTCTTGGCAAGTTCAGTTTGAGTTAAATTATTATTGATTTTCATTAAGTCTTTTAATATTTTTGTAAATTCCATATATACTAATCCAAATCTAAATTTTCAGCAAGAAATTTATCATCATCTATAAATTCGCTAGGTTTAATTTTTAAACCATGAGCAAGCAAAA
>JAFUPL010000053.1 GCA_017481235.1 Clostridia bacterium
AAGTGCTGTATCAGGTTCAGGTTGTTCACCAACCATGCCAGCATCATCATTTTTAGGTGACAAAAATTCGATTTCTTCTGCTGTTATATCAGTAGTATAACGCTTAGTACCATCGTTGCCTTCATAAGAACGGTTTTGAATACTGCCCATAACGGCAATTTTGCTACCCTTTTTTAAATACTTAGCACAATTTTCAGCGATTGCACGCCAAGCAACTACGTTAAAGAAATCAGTTTCTCTTGAGCCATCAGCATTAGCAAAACGGCGAGATACCGCAATAGATATTCTGCAAACAGAAATACCTGAATTTGTGGTAGAT
The DNA here is from genome assembly GCA_017481235.1 of Clostridia bacterium. Taxonomy (GTDB): domain Bacteria; phylum Bacillota; class Clostridia; order Christensenellales; family UBA1242; genus Onthoplasma. The sequence continues at coordinate 320 of JAFUPL010000053.1, forward strand.
AGTTCTGGATCTCTAGTAAGATTTCCAATTAAAAATACTTTGTTCATAAATTGCTCCTTTTAGCAAACTATTTTGCTACTACGATATAACGTAAAACGCCTTCAGTAATTCTTAGTGTGTTAGTGATTGTTGCTGGAACACTACTTTCAGCAGTGAAATTAACTAAAACATAATATCCATCATGCTTTTTGTTGATTTCGTATGCCAATTTCTTGCTACCAATTTTGTCAACACTTTCCACAACTCCACCATTTTTAGTAATAAGTGCATTGATTTTTTCAATCATAGCGTCTTTTTCTTCATCACTAGCACTATTAACTAAAATGTACATAAGTTCGTACTTGTTCATATTAACCTCCTTTTGGACTTTTCGGTCTTAAACATATAATTTAAGACAAGGTATGGTTTCACATACGCACTTATAATATCACACTTTAAAAAATTAATCAATAGTTTTTGACAAATTTTTATTAATAAATTTATTAACATAAAAAATATATTATATACCCTACAAAATAAAAACTCAGCAATAATATGCTGAGTAATTTTTTTATCCAATATTTGCTAAGAACCAAAAGAATAATACAACAAACGCAATAACCACGCCTATTGATAACAAAATACCTATTGTTCCAATAATAAAGTCCCAAATTGGTTTTGTGCGTTTGCCTTTACGGTTGGTAATGGTTTGTTCAACTATCTCTTTACCAATATTACCATCTTCCAAATGTTCGTTTGCCAAACTTTCAACTTTGTTTTCAATACGAGTTTTAATTCCGTGCCTAATTGCCACAATACTAAAAATCATAAGTTCTGATGGAACTTTAAAGATCGAACCAAATGCAAGTGCCATGCATAATAAATTCGCTGGCCACATATCTGCCCAAGGAAGTTTAAACATTCCCCACAATGCAAGTAGTGGAATTGCCGTTGTAAAAACTAGTACAATAAAGTTGGCTATTGGACCTATTGTTCTATTATTATCCTCATATTTTTCAACTTGCTTACGATATTTTACACCATAATTAAAAAACCATTTAATAAATTTCATACCCTTCTCCTTAAAATTATTATATCACACCGCCACATTTAATGTCAAACACTTTAAAAACAAAAAAGACCTTAAGATTATTCTTAAAGTCCTTTTATTTTATGCAATTATTATATTATCGCTACCTAGCATAGTTTCAAGTTCGTATCGAAGTGATTGTCGTATTTCCACCTTTTGAGGTAGTTTGTATCTTGCACCAGTTATTTCGTCTTTTAAGTATACGTCACTTTCACCTGGATATTCTTTTAAAAGTTCACAAATTTGGTTATGAAACTCCTTATTTGATATATCATAAATCAAACATAAACGAAGTGGTGGCGATTTTTCTTGCTCTTCATGTGCTAATTGAGTGTTATTATCAGTTTCTTGCACTTGTTCAAAATTTTCTTTTACCATGCTTTCAATATACTCAACATTAATGCTAGTATTCAGTCCGTCACGAACTGAAACTTTACCTTTGATTGCAACAACACCTTCCTCAACTAGCACATCTTTAAATTTATCATATACTTTAGGGAATAGCACAATATCAAAAGTTCCCAACATATCTTCAACTGTGGCAATTGCCATTTTTTGACCTGCTTTAGTGGTAACTGGTTTAACCATAGTAATTACACCCCCACAAGTAACCACATCACCATCCTTAAGTCCGGTTTCCATCTCATCAAACTCATCATTGTTAACAGTTCCTTCTTCATCATCATTAGAACTTATCATAGAACTATTCATGCTAAACGATTGCATACGATCGGCATATTCATCAAGTGGGTGACCTGATAAATACACTCCCGCAATTTCTTTTTCAAGATGAAGTTTCACTTTGTGCACATATTCAGGTATATCTGGATATTCAAGGTCATCAATACCTTCATTTTCGCTAAACAAACTACCAAACATATCCATTTGACCACTCATTGCACGCTTTTTAGAGTCTAATGCGCGAGTAATAGCAATGGTATACACGCTCATAAGTTGACTACGAGTTTTACCAAAACAGTCAAATGCTCCAGCTTGAATTAAACTTTCGATACAACGCTTGTTTAACGCTTGTCCGTCAACACGGTTTACAAAATCCATAAGGTCCTTAAAATCACCGCCACGTTCACGTTCGGCAATAATCTCTTCAACCACGTTTACTCCCACATTTTTAAGTGCCGCAATACCAAATCGAATAGACTTACCATCGGTTGAGAAGTATGTTTCACTCTTGTTGATATCTGGTGGCAATACTTCAAGTTTCTTTTGTTTAGCATATGCTACATAAAACTTAATTTTGTCAATATTGGTAATACGATTATTTAAGATTGCAGTAATAAATTCTGGTAAGTAATAGGTTTTTAAATATGCAGTTTGATAGGTAATCAACGAGTATGCCGCTGCATGAGATTTGTTAAACGCGTACTTTGCAAAACCCGCCATTTCAGCCCAAATCTTTTCAGCAATATCTTGCGGAACACCACGCTTTAACGCACCTTCAATTTCGGCAACAAACTTTTCGCCTTCGTAATGCTCTGGTTCGCCATAAATAAACTTACCGCTCATTTTTGCCATTTCTTCTTCTTTCTTTTTACCCATGGCACGACGCACCATGTCCGCTTGACCTAGTGTAAATCCGCCCATTTCTTGACAGATTTTCATAACTTGCTCTTGATATACAATACAACCATAAGTTACTTTCAAGATTGGTTCAAGTATTGGGTGGTCGTAGGTTGTGTCTTCTGGGTGGTGCTTGTTGTGAACATAACGTGGAATACTATCCATAGGTCCTGGTCGATACAACGACACCGCCGCAATAATGTCTTCCAAACAGGTTGGTTGCAATTCCCTCATAAAACTTTGGAAACCGCCACTTTCGATTTGGAATATACCTTCAGTGTCACCAGTAGAAATTAGTTTGTAAACATTAGGGTCATCATACGTACACTTATCAAAGTCAATATCTACATTATGATTTTTCTTAATATAGCGTTGGCACGCCTTGATATCGCTTAAGTTTCTTAAACCTAAGAAATCCATTTTTAGGTGACCCAAGTGCTCCATTTCAGCACCTTCGTATTGAGTGGTAATATCATCACCATTACGTGCAAGAGGAACGTGCTTATCCAAAATATCCGCACCAATAATTACTCCGCACGCGTGTGTTGAAGTTTGACGTGGAAAATCTTCCAATTTGACAGCAATATCTACAACTTTTTTAATTTCTTCATCTTCGTTATACATATCCACAAGTTCTTGTACCACTTGGTCAGGTCCGGCTTTAGGGTCAAAACCAAAACATTTAGGCAATATTGGAGATTTTAATTTGGGAATATTTTTAGTAATCTTATCCAACTTTGAATATGGTACACGCATAACACGACCAACGTCCTTAATAACGTTTTTTGCCGCCATTGTACCAAATGTGATAATACGAGCAATACGATTTTCGCCATATTTACCTTTAACATAATCAATAACTTCTTCACGGCGCACGTCTTCAAAGTCAATATCAAAGTCGGGTGCGGTTACACGTTCGCTGTGTAGGAAACGTTCAAAGATTAGGTCGTATCTTAATGGGTCAATGTTGGTAATGCCGATAGCATATGCAATCAAACTACCCGCACCCGAACCACGTCCTGGACCTACCGAAATACCCATACTACGCGCCGCATTTATATAGTCCCAAACAATTAGGAAATACTCAATAAACCCTTGCTTTTCAATAACCGCCATTTCACTATCAATACGTGCATCAATTTCTGGTGTAAATTCACCATACTTTTTAATAATACCATCGTGAATTAACTTTAGCAAATATTCTTTAGGGGTTGAACCGTCTGCTGGAACATATCTAGGGAACAAGTAATGACCATACACAAAGCCATAATTACATTTATCCGCAATTTCCAACGTATTTTCAAGTGATTGTAAATCGTCAGGGAAAACGCTTGCCATTTCATCATATGATTTGAAATAAAACTCATCATTTTCAAACTTCATACGGTTAGGGTCATCATATGTTTTTTGCATTGCCACACACATTGCTATATCTTGCATTTCTGCATCTTCACGGTTTACATAATGCACGTCATTGGTAACAACGGTTTTGATATTATATTTTTTAGCATATTCTTTAAGGTATGGCAAAACTGTTAGTTGGTCAGCAAGTCCATGATTTTGAAGTTCTATATAAAAATCTTCGCCAAACACACGCTTAAACCAAACCACCAACCTTTCCGCTTCTTCAAAGTCACCATGCAATATTGCTTGCGGAATATCCCCCGCCACACACGCACTTAAACACACCAACCCTTCGCTATATTCTTCCAAAGTTTTAAGGTCAATACGAGGTTTGTAGTAAAATCCGTCACGATATGCAATAGCATTAAGTTTAGATATACTCTTATATCCTTGCTCATTTTTAACAAGTAATACCAAGTGATTTAGTTTAGTTTTACCTTGCTTAATAGTAAGGTCATCACATACATAAAATTCGCAACCAAATATAGGTTTAACACCTTGCTTTTTACACTCATCAAAAAACTTACATGCTGCAAACATATTGCCGTGGTCAGTAATGGCCACCGCAGGCATACCCAATTCTTTTGCACGACTTACCAAATCGCTAACCCTAGCAGCACCGTCCAAAATGCTGTATTCACTATGCACGTGCAAATGCACAAAGTTTCCCATATTTTTCTCCTAATCTTATGTTAATTATTTGTTTTATCTAAATTTTTAAACTTGTAAATTATTTTCTACTTCCAAAAGTATCTGTTAAATGTTGTAAACAGGCATCATTGCTTGTAGTATCTTTAAAATCGTCTTTTGCACCAAGTCCAATTTGCTGTTTAATCAATCGTTCTTGTTGCACTTTACCTAAAACATCTTCAACCATCTTACTTAAGAAAATAGTGTCTTCCATTTCTCTAATTGTATCGTTTGTAGACTTTGTAAGAAGTTCAATTTCTTGTGCTAATAGATTTTTTCTTTCTTGAATGCGTTTTGGATAACTTACTTGTATATGTCTTGTGTAAGGCAATGTATCCTTAATATAGTCTTTAACATTTAATGCTTGATATCTAACCCATTCAGCGGACAAGTCTTTTTCTAATTCAAAATTACCACTTTTATTTATTGTATATACTCTAAACATTATGTCAGTATGCTTTATATATTTTACAACTGGGTCGTCTGTAACTTTAATATACCCATCATCTTCATCATAATCATAGCGTGAACCTAACAATATGTATTTGTTATTTAAACCCGCTAATGCAAATTTATCACAAATTTTAAATTGCTCGTAATTCCTACCATAATGTTCAGCTATATATCCTGACCATATATATCCATTATCCGCTAAAAATTGTTTAAAATTATCTTTCATTAATCCCATAATTATCTCCTAACTTTGTCCGCATTATAACACCAAAACTAATAGTTGTCAATATAAGTATTTATAATTTATATACTAATTCAATATCAATTTCATTGCATAATCATCAAATTCAAATCCAAATTTCTTATATAAAGAAATCGCTTCCTTACTATCGGTCAACAATTTAATTTCGCACAAATTTTGTTCTTTTGAAAATTTTAAAATCTCTTTTAGTAACATTGTTTGAATTCCTTTGTTACGTTGTTCCCTTTTAGTAAAAACATTACAAATAAATCCTTCTTTACCATTATCGTTGCACTGAGGTAAATAGTTTATAACTTGCAATCCACAAGTTGCGATAATCATATTGTCAACTTCTTCTATGATTATATACAAGTCTTTGTTTAAGTGTAATTTTAAATATTGTTCTGTTCTTTCTAATAAATTATTTTTATCTTTATATTTATTTTGCCAATCATCTTTTTGTTGTTCAACTCTCACTTTACTTAATTGTAAAATATCTTTTTTATCTGCAAATCTCATATCCTAACTAATTCCTTTTAAGTCCTTATAAATCGCTATAATCTTATCCAATTTATATTTAAGTCCAGCACGGGTAATCGGTTGTGGATATAATTTTTGCAACTCACTTAGTGGCGCTTCAGGGTTGGCAATACGAAGTAATGCAACGGCTTGTAAACTTAGTTCCAAATACTCAAGTCCATAGTGATTAATAATATAATCAATAGCCAACACTTGTTCAACACTTGCATTAATCGTCTTATTAAGGTTTGCGTCAAAGCAATTACCCTTGCGGTTTGCGTCATTACGCATTTCACGCATAACAAGACTGTTTTGCAACTCAAAAGCTTCATTCATAGCACCGATTTTAACCAAAAACTCTACCAGCACGCCACTATCTTTAGAGTAAAGCACAATATTATTGCCACGTTTAACCGATTTTAAGTTAATCCCTAAAAATTTGCAAAGCGCCTTAACATCATCGGCAAGTTGATAGTCTTTAAACACAAATTCTACACTATATCCTTGAGTTTTACCACTTGTGTCGTTGTTGTAATAAATTTTGCCAACACACAAAAACATACCCTTTAAATATGTTATTCGGCAACACTCACTTGCAAGCATTGTTTCGTTACAAGGGTTTGATAGTTCAAGTTGACCATTATTAAAATATGCAATATCAAGTTCGCCCAACATTTCAACCAAACTTTTACCACTAATAAGTAACCCAAGTTTTGAAAAACGAATACTTAGGTCTGGATAAAAGTTTTTAAGTATTGTACAAAATTTATCATATAAAAAAGTAGGACAAGTAAGTATCATTTGATTTTGACTGATTTCATCCTTGGTTACACTAATTATTGCACTCAAAAAAGCATTACTACAACAACTGGTTGTAGAAATGCCTTGCAATATATCGTTTTGTAAATTTTTAATCATTATTTTTTAGCCTTTCTTCGTTTATCCGCCTTAAATGTTGGTAAACTATTGTAGTTTACGACCGCACTTTCTGGTATTCGCAGTCTCAATATCGCCTCTAAACCCAAATGACAATCACCAACACGTTTAGGACTATGTGCATCACTATCAATAATAAACTTAACACCCTCATTGTATGCAATCATAATTTCCTTATCACTCATGCCAAGACGCTTGCCGTTAAGTTCAATATATGTATTAGTTTCCTTCGCTACTTTGGCAACCTTTTGAACATCTACCTTGCAACCATGATTTAAATGTGTAAGCACATCAATATCATAGTTTTTCATAGCATTGATGTATGCATTAGTATTGCGTTCACGTTGGCGACGAGAAGTTATATGGAATACACTGATTAACAAATTTTTAAATATGAAAAAGAAATCACGTTTGCGTTTGCCTTTAACTAATTTGTGATATCCACAAAGCAAAACATCTAAATACTCATAATCGCTTGGTTCAATGTCGATATCTCCACGTGCTGAAATTAAATTTGCTTCTACGCCTTGCAACACTTCAATAGGATAACGTTCCTTTGCCTCGTTAATCTCTTCACGCATTTTAGCCATATCACTACGCCTTACACCATAAAGCACTTGATTAAATCCATGGTCAGTAATGGCAACTTGCGCCAAACCCTTTTCAACCGCCGCCTTTACTTGTTCTTCGATTGTTCCCTTGCCGTGATTACGACGACTGTATTTAGTATGTGTATGATAATCTCCTGATAATGCCATAATTCCCTCCATTAGAACTTATAGTTCTATTATAATGCGAAAGCGTCCTTAATTATTCACTTTTCGCCCTTCTCTAATCATTATATTTATATCTTATCACTAAAAAAATCAAAAGTCAATTTGTTATGCAAACTTATCAAACTATTTTATAAAACAAAAAGCAACTCTTAACGAGTTACTTTGTTTTAGTTTCTTCAAATGTTTGTCCAGGCCATTGAGTGATTTTATTTTTGTCAGCCCATTCTCTAACAAAATCTTGCACTGGGGTCCTATCAAATGCTGAATAGCACAAATATCTTATATTGCTAGGTAAATTAACTTTCATCAATATACTAGTTGCATTAATATTCATCAAACTTTCACACTTATAAAACGTACCTCTATCAATCGATTGTAAACTTTGAGGTAAATACACTCTACTTAAACTTTTACAACCGTTAAAAGCAGACTCTCTAATCTCTTCCACACCTTCTGGTATTGAAATTTCCTCTAAATTCTCACACCCGTCAAAAATATGTCTTCGCACTATCTTTAAACCGCTTGGCAAGTTAACTTTTACTAATTTTTTATTATCTTGAAACGCATGATTATAAATTTCTTCTACACTATCTGGAATTTCAACACTTTCTAGTTTAGTCCCATAAAAAGCACCCCTTCCTATTATTTTTAAATTTTTAGGCAAGTCAATATACTTAAATCCACAGCCAACAAAAGCGTCATTATGTATCTCTTCAACACTATTTGGTAGTATTACACTTTCCAAGTTTTCACAATGTGCAAAAGTTGCGTATTTAATCTCTTTAATTCCCTTAGGAATAATAACTTGCTTTAACTTTTTACAATCAGAAAAAGCTTTTTCTTTAATTTCAGTCACATAACTAGGCACAACATATTTTTCAGTAAACTCACCTTCTTTAAAGTTAACCAACACCCCATTTTCAATAAAAGCATGCTCCTCTCTCAAGTTCTTTTCATATATCTCGCGAAAACTCTTTTGGGCTATTGCCTCAATTTCGTCATCTTTATTTTGTTCGGTTTGTTTCCTAATTAATCCGGTTGCACTTTGTTTGTTGTATTCGTCTATATCGTTTTTAGTAATTATTCCCGCGTCAATTAATCTTTGAATTATATTCTTTTCCATTTTATTTTGTATTTCCTTTTTCTTGCTTTTGTTCTTCTTTGTTTTTATTATACAATCTCATAAAATCACGTCCAATAGGAGCATGTAAAAATGCATCTTCGCTAACCCATTCCAAATTTGGTGAAGGTGTACTAATTGAATTTAAGTTTCTACAATTACCAAATGCAAAAACCTCAATAGTTTTAAGTTTTTTAGGCAATATTACCTCTTGCAACATTACACAATCTTCAAAAGCGTATTGCGAAATCTCTCTTATACTATTTGACAACTTTAAATCAGTTAAACTTCTACAATCATAGAAAGCATATGTCCCTATTTTTCTAACACTATCAGTCATTTTCACACTTTGCAAAGACGTACAACCCATAAAAGCATCTTCTTCTATTTCAATAACATCCCTAGTTAATACTATTTTACGCAATTTAGAACAATCCATAAATGCCTTTTTACCTATTGTGTGAACTCCTTTAGGTGTAGTATATCCGCCGTTTCTATTTAAATCACGTTCATCAAAATTAATAAGTATCCCATCTTCGATTATACTATATGTAGTAGATGCAACCTTTTCAGATTCACATTCGATTTTATCTTTAAGATTAGCATTATAGTATTCAACAATATCTTTTTCACTAATAATTTTTTCTTCAATCATTTTTTGTATAATACTTTTTTCCATAATTTTCTCCTTGTGCCAATATATTATCATAAAACTAAATACTTTTCAATAGACAAATTAAAATTTATACTAAAAAAGTAACTATTATCTAGTTACTTCAATATTATTTTGATAAACCACACTGATTTTACTATCACCAAAAGCGCCTTTATTGATAATAGTGCCATTTGGAACTTGTATTTCTTTTAAACTATCGCACCACGCAAAAGCATTGGTATTAATACGCTTTAAAGTGCTTGGCAAAACCACTTTGGTTAAATTAGGACAATTTGCAAAAGTTGCAACTTCAATTTCAGTAATACCTTGTGGGATTTCAATTTCCTCTAATCCGCAATTAAAAAATGCAAGATTTTCAATACGCTTAATAGTTTTAGGTAAAACAACTTTTTTCACTCCACCAATATTGTTAAAAGCATATTGTCTAATTGTATGCACTTCATCTGGAACAACATACACACCATCAACCAAATCGTCAACATTAAATCGTACTAAAACACCATTTTCAATAGTACTCATTCTGTCCTTATTACGCCTATCAATAATCATTTTTCTAATCATAAATTTTCCTCCTTTTAATAAATTTTTATAACACAAACCCCTTATCCAAGCCCAATTTTGAGGGTTAAAAAATCGTTGTACAATCATATATTATGTACAAGAGCAAAAAACATTGAAGTCAACGACTCGACTTCTGTTTAGATTATTTAGGTAGATTGAAAAGCACTAAAACTTTCCAATCATTAAATAAATCCGCTTGTTAACTTTAATATATCACATATCGTTAACAATTTCAATACCTTTTTTAAAATTAACATCGGATTTCTGTATTTTTCTACAAATTTAATCAAAATGTTCTATTTTATTTATAATATTAAAATATAACTTATCCACAATTTAGGCACATTAAGTGTATAATCACCTTGCTAAATCACTACCAAAAGTGTCATCGCCGACAAGACTAATAGATAAATGCTAAACACATAAAGTTTATTGTTTTTAAGCACTTTTAACATTAATTTGATTGATAATATTCCAAATATAAATGAAGTTACAAACACTAATATTGATGGAATAATTTGTATATTAACACCGCTGACAAACATTTCCACACTTTCAAACACAGCTGACGCAATTATAATTGGTATACTCATTAGGAATGTAAACTCACAAGCGTCGTTTTTGTTTGCCCCACTCATCATACCCACTGCCATAGTGCTACCCGACCTACTAATACCTGGAAGTATTGCCACTGCTTGCATAATGCCCATGCTTACAGCATGCTTGTAACCAAATTTTTGATTTTTTGCTCGTATTATATCCGCCACAATCAATAGTATGCCAGTAATCAAAAACCCCGCCACCAAAAAGTAGATTGAATAAAGTTTGTCAACCAAATCATTAAACAGCAACACTCCTATCACGCAAGGCAAAGTTGCTACCAATAATTGCCAGTTTGTTTTGCAAAACGGGTGCTTGATTGAGTATGCTAATTTCTTACGCATACAAATAATTACAGATAACAAAGTACCCAAGTGTGCTACCACACTTAAAAAGATAATATCTACGTCCACATTAAAGATTTCACTAAGCAATAATATATGTCCGCTACTGGAAACTGGCAAAAATTCGGTTAATCCTTGCACAATTCCTATAAGAATATAAATAAAAAACATAAAAATACCTTGATTAATTTAATTATTTGTAGTAATATATGTAAGTAAATTAAAAATTATTATAACTTATTAGCCTTCCTAAGTAGGAAGGTGGCAGTCGCAGGCTGACGGATGATATGAATTGCTACAACATTTTCATATCACCAGTCACGTTTAACGTGACAGCCTCTTACTTAAGAGGCCTAAATCAATTAAATTTTATTATGATGAGGTAAAAATGAAACTAGGTGTAGTAGGTTTGCCAAATGTGGGCAAAAGCACATTATTTAATGCAATTACAAAGGCGGGTGCCATGAGTGCCAACTATCCTTTTTGTACAATCGAACCAAATGTAGGCGTTGTGGACGTGTATGACCCACGTCTTGAAGTTCTAGCAAAAATGTACAACACTCAAAAGGTCACCCCTGCTCAAATCGAGTTTGTGGATATTGCAGGTCTTGTTAAGGGTGCTAGCGAAGGTGCTGGACTTGGCAATAAGTTTTTAAGTCATATCAAGGAAGTGGACGCCATTTTACATGTGGTTAGATGTTTTAAAAATGATAACATTATCCACGTAGACGGAAGTGTTGACCCTGCTCGTGATATCGAAACCATTAATATGGAACTAATACTTGCCGATATTGAAACTGTGCAAAAACGTCTTGGCAAAGTTGACAAACTTGTTCACGGTGGCGATGCAACCGCTATTAAGGAAAAAGAATTGCTAGACAGAATTTACAAAACTCTTGCCGACCAAAAACCTGCACGTGTATTAACCTTTGATGAAGAAGAACAAAAAATCGTCAATGGATTTTTCCTAATCACAACAAAGCCAATTATATATGTAGCAAACACTAGTGATACTCTTGACGAATATCAACGTGAAAATCTATCTAAAATCGAAACACTTGCAAAAAGTGAAGGTGCTGAGATGATAAGTCTGTGTGCAAGATTGGAAGAAGAACTTGTAAGTCTAAGTGATGAAGAACGTGAAATGTTTATGGAAGAACTTGGTATTTCTCACTCTGGTCTTGACAAGCTTATTGTTGCAAGTTATTCATTACTAGGATTAATCAGTTACCTAACCGCTGGCGAAAAGGAAGTTCGTGCTTGGACAATCAAAAAAGGTACCCTTGCTCCTCAAGCGGCTGGTAAAATTCACACAGACTTTGAACGTGGTTTTATTCGTGCTGACGTTGTTAAATATGACGACCTTATCGAAGCGGGCGACTATGCAAATGCTCGTGCAAAAGGCAAAATCATAAGTGCTGGTAAAGATTATGTAATGCAAGACGGCGACATTGTGGTATTTAAATTTAATGTTTAGGTATTTACAAATCTAAAATTTGTGTTATAATACACCCAAGGAGTAACTATTATGGATAAAGCAACAAATCTTATCTCTAAACAAATTAAAGATGAAAATGCAAGAAAAGAAGCATATCAATAT
>JAFUPL010000005.1 GCA_017481235.1 Clostridia bacterium
CTTCAGCAAACACATCACACTTAACTTCTTGACCTAGAGCAAATTCTGCGCTGTTGTCAAGTTTAAATTCTTGCATTGTACGCTTTGGTTCAACGCCAGCTTTCTTGTAAGCACCAGTTTGGCACTTGTTAACATTTTTAGCTTTGATTTCACCGAAAGCAATTTGAACGGCTTCGTAACCATCGGTTTCTTTGTTTTTAACTTGAGTAACGTAGCAAGGACCTGCTTCGATAATAGTTACAGGTATAACTGAACCATCTTGAGCAAATACTTGACTCATTCCAAGTTTCTTACCTAAAATCGCTTTTTTCACAACGGCCTCCTATAATTCTACATCAATGCCTACACCTGCTGGCAAGTTCATCTTTAACAATGTATCAACTGCCTTAGCATTTGGTGCATATACATCAATCATTCTTTTATGTGTTCTAGATTCGAATTGTTCTCTAGAATCTTTATATTTGTGCGGAGCACGAATAATTGTAACCACTTCTCTATCAGTAGGAAGTGGAATAGGTCCAGAAATCTTACATCCAGACTTTGTAGCCATATCGACAATGTTAGCTACTACTTGGTCTAATAAACTATGGTCATAAGACTTAAGTTTAATTCTGATTTTTTTAGTTGACATTTATTTCTCCTCCTAGTCCAACTTTTGCCACTTACTTTATCCACAAATTGTCCACACCTTAAACTATATAGTTTATTGGAGTTACACGTATCCGTGTGTAAAGTGCTATTTTCCAAAAATAAAATGCTTTTGGCTGGCCGCGCATAAGCGCTTATGGTCAATGCAAATTACCATACAATTGCTTGCTAATGTATGCAACCTTGCATATCCGCCCACACTAATAGCAAATGTATTATACCACGACCCAAAACCTTTGTCAACCCTTTTTAAAAAAATTTTTAAATATTTTCACAATTAATGCTACCTATTATATTTGCGTATGCGCACGCGTATATGAGTGCGCATTTTTAATTTGCTAAAATTAAGTATTTACAAGCATCTATTTTATAAAATTTAAAAAATTTACAAAATTCCTATTTACAAAATCAAATTATCGTGATATAATACTATCAAAATTTAACGGGAGTAGTTATGGCAACTTTTAATATATCAAATTGTAAGTTTATTAAAACAGTAGATAATCCTAAGCAATATTATCTTAGCATTATTCGTAAATACGTTGGCAAAATATCCGACCCTAGCATGCTTGAAGATGATGTGAAATTTTTCATTAACCGTCTTGTAGAATTGCTTAAAGGCGATAGTATTGACGACCCAAAAGTATTACACAAAATAGCGTTTTTCACTTTTGATAGAGTTTGGTATGAAGTATGTGAAGATACTACTCGCACTCCAAATCGTTCACTTGCACTTGAACGCGACTTGTTAATTGATAATGAAAAGCACTTTAGAAAGGGTGATAGTTTTTATTCAAGAGCAAGAGATTATTTTAGAAATATATTGTATTCTGCCGCAGCCTTGCTAACCAGTCAAAACGAAATTGGTAAATACGCTGTAGTTGACCTAGATGCAGTAAGTGAATTTTTACATAGAGAATTAAATAAGTACTATAACGAAGTTGAAAAAATAAATCCTAACTTGCTAACTTCTGGTTTCCCAACCGAAGCTTTGCACAACACAGTTAAAAATGCGTTTAAGGACATCGATAAAGAATTTCGTAAAGTTATCTATAATATAAATACAACCCCTCAAACATGGACATTTTAAAAAAATTTCCCACGATAAATTTCGTGGGATTATTTTTTTGTTTTACAATTCAAGTTCATCAGCCACATCTCGTTGGTCGGTAAACGTTTGATTTTTGTTGTCCAAATTACCAACAGCCGATTCTCGCACTCGTTGAGATTTTATAGCGTTTTGTTCATTTTTAGAACTACTGCCTACGCTTGAATTATATATAAATAATTGTTCTTTTTTAGTTGATGCCGAATTATTTGCTTGTTTATTATCTTTTTTAACTTCTTGTTTTTTAGGTTTCGAACTACCTCCGCCGCCACCTTTACCTTTTGAACTGGAAGCAGTTGCCTTTTTGGTAGAACCTTTGATTTTATTCGCTTGAGGGTTTTTAGCACTTTCAGTTTTTTTAGCAACCTCTTGCTTTGGTTTATTTTCCACCTTTTCAACTTTTTCTTCTTTTTTATTGTCAATCACTGATTTAATTAAAGTTGTGTCAGGTTTTAATATATCGACTTCATTTTCTTTTTCAAGTTCATTATAGAATTTTGTTGTAAGCGTCCTGTTTTTTACTATATCCTTCGCTTTTGCATTGTCACGTTTGCAAATTTCTTCATTTTCTAGCACCATTTCCTTGATTTTAGCAATAGATAATTGCAACTCGCCTTCATTTATAAGGATTTTTCTTATATCCGAACTGGTAAACCCCTTACTAGAAATCTCTCGTGCCAATCCACCAATAAAACCTTCTTGAACAATTTGATTAGGGTCAAATCTAACTCCTGCCTTGTTAGCAATTTGAATAGGAATCAATGTCTTAAATCTTTGATAATAGTTTTCTTTAATTGTTCTAATTTTATTTAAAATTTCTTCCCTTTGTTCAAAAGATAATTCTTGTATGTACAAATCAATATAACTATCCACCACTTCATTAACCGTTTGTTGAAAGAATGGTTTTGAAACTATAACAAAACTATGTTTTTCAGCCAAGTCTTTTTTAACACTAGTAGTAACCTTATCGCCAAACTCTTTATACTCATTAAGTACCGTTAATATCGACTCAAAATAATCCGCTTCAATATTTTCCAGTTGTTTTTCCTTCAAAATCAATTCGTTTTGAACTAAATAATTAATTTTTAGTTTTTCAATAATGTTATAATACAATGCAAGACTTAATTCGTCCATATCAAATATTGACAACACTTCGCCATCATTGTCAACGGAAATGTTATATTTTTCATACAACGCATTACGGTCAAAATCTTTATCGGGGATAATCACTTCATCAAGTACATACTCATTAATATTACTATATACTCCACTATTAAAATCACGATTAGATTGATAATGTATTTTTTCAAGCAATTTCAACGTTGCCTTATTATCCTCAATAGTTAAAATGAAGTGAAAAAACGAATCCGCCTTAACCTTGCTTCTAATTAAATCGGCCTCTTCCAATACCTCCACAATCACCTTTGGCATTTTAATAAGTTCGTCTACGATTTTTTGATTAACTACATACAACCCATTTTCATCAAAATCGCCAAGCATTTTACCAAAAGCAACCTTGCGCATTTGATTGATTGCAAAATAATTTATATCGTCCTTATTATCAATATATCCTTTCTCGCTATCAAATTTAACATACTTCTTAACAGACATAATTATCTCCTATAATTAAATTATATCATTCAAAAACAAAAAAATCAACAAAATTAACCTACTACAACAATTTAAAATATATAAAAATTAAAAAACTCCACATTCAATGTAGAGTTTTTAATTTAATGTTACGCTGCAACCAAAGGAATAATAATTCCCAAAATCACTAGACCTAGGAAAACAAAATATAATACTTTCCAAGTTGTTGTTTTATGACGTGCATATTTCCAACCAAGCACCGCCACAATACACACCATAATTGCTGTTGCAAAACCTTGCAATACACCAACAGCGGTTGCCAACTTGCTAGCATTAATCAATGCCAAAATTGCAGCCACTAAATATAGTATTGCTGCTGCCGCCATAGTGTAAAATGAAAGTTTGTTTAATCCCCAACCAGTTCTTTTCGTTGTTGTGGTTGTAGTTTTTGTAGTTTTTTCTGCCATAAAATTTCCCTCCTTAATATTATTATACATATATTCATAAATTTTACAAAATGTTTTTAAAATTTTACTAATTTATTTTTGAGATTTTACTTTGAATTAATTTATAAAAAAAATAATTAATAATATTAATAAAAATTTTACAGAATTTAATTAAAGCAATTCATTAATTAAATTATTTTATTTTAAATCGCTTGATTTAATATAAAAATATACTAAATCTTGCGTTATTTATTTTTATCTAATTATTTTTATTTAATTAATTATTTTTTATTTTAATAATTTATTCTTGACTAGATGCCAGCTTCTTTTGTTGATCAGCAATAGCAAGCGCTTTAAACATCTCGTCCAAATCTCCGTCCATAAAGTTTAAGATGTTGTACAAACTTAAACCAATGCGGTGGTCTGTAACACGTCCTTGTGGAAAGTTGTAGGTACGAATTCGTTCACTTCTATCCCCTGTACCAATTTGCGATTTACGATTATCCTTGTATTCAGCATCTTTTTGTTGTTGATAGTAGTCATACAATTTTGCACGTAGCATCATAAATGCCTTTTCCTTGTTTTGAGTTTGACTACGTTCATCTTGACAAGCAACAACTATTCCAGTTGGAGCATGAGTTAAACGAATTGCACTTTCAGTTTTGTTAACGTGTTGACCACCCGCACCAGATGCACGATAAAGGTCAATACGAATATCTTTCATATCAAGTTCAACGTCTACTTCTTCTGCCTCAGGCAACACCGCCACCGTAGCAGTTGATGTATGTACACGTCCTTGGCTTTCAGTTTCAGGCACACGTTGCACGCGGTGAACTCCACTTTCGTACTTAAATGTAGCATATGCATTTTTACCTTTAATCATAACCATTGCATACTTAACACCGCCAAGTTCAGTTTCTTCAATATCAAGCACTTCAAACTTAAACTTGTGACTATCACAATACATCTTGTACATACGCATTAATGAGTGAGCAAACAGTGAAGATTCCTCACCACCAGCACCGCCACGGAATTCCATAATAACGTTTTTGGTATCGTTTTCATCTTTAGGAAGTAGCAAAATCTTTAAATCCTCTTCACTTTGTTTTAAAGCATCTTTAAGATTTTGAATTTCTTCCTTTAACATTTCACGCATTTCAGTGTCGGTTTCCATTTCAAGCATTTGTTCGTTTTCAGTAATATCACTTTCAAACTTAACATACTTGTCATATTCTTCCACAATAGGTTGAAGACTGCTGTGTTCTTTAACACGCTTTTGCCACTCTTTATTATCGGTAATAATATCAGGGTTTATAATATCCTGACTTAACACTTCATACCTAGTTTTAATATCTTTTAATTTAGATAACATTTTTATTTACCTCCATTTTAATTTTATATTATATTTATTTTAATATTTGTTTAATATCCTCAATTGCTTTTGGTTGATTAAATCTACCATTCCCAATTGGATAAAATATCGCATAACTATCATATATTTTACCGTCAATATTTAATTCAAACTTCTTTTGTCGTGCGGTTGATACTGTGATTTTTTCATCTAGCATTATTGATGCCACTTGATTTCCAAAAAAGAATATCTTTTGAGGGTTTACAAAACCTATCTCCTCTTTCAATAAGTCCTTATATTGAATAAACACTTCATCTGGTAAAGGCCTTGCATCATCTTGTGTACACTTTGCCAAATTCGTTATCCACAAACCTTGACGTGCAACCTCATTATATACTTTCTCACAAAATTCTGGTGTCCATTCGGCAGGTTTCATGCTTTGAATTTGATTATTAAGTTCAATGCTAAACATTCCGCATTTTGTAATAAAGTCCCATAATTGCTTAGTTCCTAAGAACTGTGCTTTTAACCCGTTCCATGATTTGTTAGTTGCTATATTACGTTTAGTAGGATTCATAAAAACCATTACAACTTTTGCATTCTTATCACAACCAGCACCATACACCGAGTTAAGTTCCTTTGAACCATAAACATCTTGCAAAGCGTCATATTTCTTAATCAACTTTTCCATAATTTATCCCTTTAACCACAACCACGCGGTCGTTATTGTTGTAATCTTTAATTACAATAATATCCTTTGCAATATCTTTAAATATATTAGTTACCATTTCGCCTTGATTATAACCGATTTCAAGTAGTAGCACACCATCAGCTAATAAATAATTTTTAATATTACTTGCTATTTCGCGATAAAAATCCAGTCCGTCATTTCCGCCATCTAATGCAAGCATAGGGTCATGTTCAACTACTTCCTTGTCAAGAGTTTTAACCACATCAGTTTCGATATATGGAGGATTAGATACGATTACATTAAACTTACCTTGAACATTGTTAAACATATTTGACTGATACATATCAACCTTTACTTTATGTTTCTTAACATTTTTCTTGGCAACTTTTAACGCTTTAGTACTAATATCGCAACCCTCAACATACGCGTTAACCTGACTTGCAATGCTTACCGCCACACAACCGCTACCAGTACACATATCAAGAACGCGGTCGTTAGGTTTAATAAAATTTAATGCCGTTTCAACCAACAACTCAGTATCAAAACGTGGTGATAAAACATGGTTATTTACACAAAACTCAAGTCCATAAAAATACGCCTTACCAAATATTTTGGTTATAGGCTTATGTTTACATCTAAGTTTAACCTTTTTGATAATGCTATTATATTGTTTTTTAGTCAAATCTCTTGTACTTAAAGGAATTTCGGTTATAGGTATATTAAGTTCATATCCTATTATATAATCTGCGTCACGTTCATCAATTCCCGCAAGGTTTAGGCGGTTTTTTGCTATCTTTCTTAATATATTTAACTTACACATAATATTCTCTTTTGCTTACTTTTAACTTAAGGCGCGAAGTTCAAACCTCAAGTTTGACACTTGCTTCGCCAATCAAATTTTGATGGGCAAAATTTAATTCGCGCCCGTATACAAAAAAAGTACCTAAGTCCTTCCCAACCTAAAAATAGTTGTGAAAAAACTAGGTACTAACTTTGCTATTTATTTTCTAAGTTATGTTTCTTTCTAAACTTGTCGGCACGACCCTTAACGTCAACCACTTTATCGCCTTTACCAGTAAAGAATGGATGACAAGCACTACAAATTTCCAACTTAACTTCATCACCAGTCATAGTTGAAGCACCTTCCCATTTGTTGCCACAAGCACAAACGAAAGTAACTTTATGATAATTTGGATGTATATTTTGTTGCATAATTCTTCTCCTACATAATATTTTCTTGCTAAGATATTATAAAGGAAAAATTTTCAATTGTCAACCCTTTTTATAAATTTCTTTAATTTTTTGTAAAGTTTGTATCATTATGTGTGCATTTTTTTAATTCTTTATTGTTTATTTTCACCCATCATTGCTTTTGCCAGTCTAGCACCAACATCATTAATATCCCCCGCACCTACAAACGCAACGCATGAATTATCTTCAAAGCATTGCCCTGCTATCAATTGTTTTATTTGTTTGTATGTTTTAATGTATGTTGCATTGTCCAAATATGCACATAACTCTTTTGCACTATATCCCTTAGACTTATGCTCACGCGCTGGATATTCTTTAAATATAAACAAGTGATTAATCCCACTAAACAGTTTCACAAATTCATACAACAAAATTTTAGTGCGCGAATACGTATGCGGTTGAAACACAAGATATATATTGTCATATTTCAACTTTAAAGCATTATACAAACATTCGATTTCGCTAGGGTGATGCGCATAATCAGTTATAATATCGCAATTATTACCCCTTCCCAGCACTTCACATCTTCTACTTGCCGATTTAAAAGTTTTTAATGCTTTGTATATCTTGGTGTAAGATAATCCCAAATTTAAGCATACCGCAATAGCAATTGTAGCGTTATTAATATTATGCCCACCATAAACATTATCCAGCACAAACTTTCGTTCGTTATATATAAATTTGTTTAAATCAACCACTTCATCAGGTTTTACACGCATTGCTTTATTTTTAATACACTTAGTAGATTCGTTATCAAACACAAAACGTGTATTGGCACGTTTTACAAAAGTTTTAAAAGCATTGCGCAAATTATACATATTGCCGTAGCAATCCAAGTGGTCGTTATCTATGTTAAGCACAACCGCAATATTACACGAAAACTTTAAAAAACTACGATTATATTCACAACATTCAAGCACTAGATAATCATCATTAGAGTCTAATCTAGCATGCTCTACTTCCGCCCCAATATGACATGACACTTTCTTTCCGCTTTCACGTAAAATATGATATATCATGGCACTTGTGGTTGTTTTTCCATGCGTGCCACTCACCCCAATCACACATTTGTAGTTCTTACATATTTCGCCTACAAAATCTGCCCTGTCCATAATCGGCACTTTCTTCTCATACGCTTCAACAATTTCAATATTATGCCTGTCAACCGCACTAGTATAAACCACCAAATCCGCCCCGCCAACATTTTTGCGTTTATGCCCAATATATATCTTTATTCCACTATGTTTACAAATGGTTGTATATTTCCCCGCACTAGCATCACTTCCGCTCACCTTAAGTCCCAAATTTTTACAATACATAGCAAGCGAATACATGCTAATACCACCAATTCCAACAAAATGTATATGTTTAAACTTAGTTAAATCAAAATCTTTCATACTAAGTTATATGAAATTGATGCTTTTCCAGTGCAATATTAATCTTAATTTTTATTTTAAATAACTTTTTAAACTCTTAAGCGCAATTTCCAATTTCTTAATGTCTTCCAAAGTATTATCACTTGATAACGACGCTCTCACCATTCCTCTATTTTGCGTACCGAAATGTTTGTGTACAAGTGGCGCACAATGTAGTCCACTACGCGTACAAATTCCAAATCTTTCGTTTAAATAGTCGCTCACGTAACTACTATCCAAATCGCCAACATTAAAACTGTAAACCCCTACCGAATTTTGCGTAAAATATGGTGTTATGAAGTCAAGATTATTTAACATATCCCTCATTGCACTATTTAATTTTTGCTCTTTTTTCAAAATATAACTTTTATTTTTCATCACATAATCTATTCCCGCACCAACACTTATTATTGGGATATTGGCAACCGTTCCAACTTCAAAACCTTCGGGAATATTTGTAGGTTGAACTAAACTCTCGCTCATCGTTCCCGTTCCACCAAAAAGTATTGGTTTTAACTCAACCCCATTTTTAACCACAAGTCCACCGACTCCGCCCAGTCCATACAACCCTTTATGTCCCGCAAACGCAATCATATCCACATCATTTAAATTATCAAAAATATGCCCTGCTCCTTGTGCCGTATCAACTAAATGCAACAAGTTGTATTTTTTACATAATTTATTAACTTGTTTAATATCCACACGTTCTCCAGTTACATTGCTTGCTTGAGTTGTAACTATCATGTAAGTATTAGGCAAAATCGCATTTTCAATATGAGAAATATCTACGTTTTCAACCACCGTATAATCAATTTTTCCTAAACCTTTTAAATATTCAAGCGGACGCAAAACTGAGTTATGCTCTAAATAGGTTGTGATTACATGTCCTCCTTGCTTTACACTTCCCAAAATTCCCAAATTCAAAGCATTTGTGCACCCAGATGTAAAAATACAAGAGTGATTGTTAGCATTAAAAAATTTCAATACCTTTTCACGCACTTCAAAAATCTTTTCAGCACTTAACTGCGCTAACTTGTGTCCACCTCGCCCTGCATTTGCTGTATATAAATTCATTGCCATATTTACTGCTTGCTTTACTTCATATGGTTTAAAATATGTTGTTGCTCCATTATCTAAATATATCATATAACACAATATGAAAAATAAAAAAATATAGTGATATATAGGAGGTAAATATGAAATATTTAATTGTAATGTTTAGTTCACGCACAGATACAATGCATTTTTATAGTATAATTAAAAAGTTTAATGGTTTTTGCTCGGTTGTTAATACTCCACACAGTTTGTCACGTTCTTGTGGAATATCTATTAAAATAAGCAATAACCAATTAGTCGTTGCTCAACAAATATTAAAAAATAACAAATTTTCATCTTTTAAAGGAATTTTTGAGATTGATATGACAAATGCTAATAGCATACCTAAAAGAATTTATTAGCAAATTTCAATTTAATCGAGTGTTTGGTAAAATATTTTATATAATTTATTATTATTTTTTGGATTTTATTTAATTATTAATATTTTTACCTAATTAAAAATATTTTTATCAATTTTTTTTAGCACTCTTGACTATAGTACAATTATTTGCTAAAATATATAATGTATGAAACAAAAAATTGATGTTATTTTAAATTATTTCAATAACCAATTTCCCGACGCTAAGTGTGAACTTGAATACAATTCACCTTATCAATTACTGGTTGCAGTAATACTATCCGCACAATGCACGGATAAACGTGTAAATATTGTAACTAAAGAATTGTTTAAAGTTGCACCAACACCTATTAAAATGTTGGAACTTGGCGAAGAGCGTTTAAAACAAATTATACATAGTTGCGGATTTTATAATAATAAATCAAAATCAATAATTTCCGCCACCAAAAGTATAATTGATAATCACAATGGTGAAATCCCAAACAATATGGAGCAATTATCCTCGCTTAATGGCGTTGGACGTAAAACCGCTAATGTTGTGTTAAGTGAAGCATTTAAGCAACCCGCCATTGCCGTGGACACTCATGTTCATCGAGTAAGCAAGCGTTTAGGATTAACCAGTTTAAATAGCACACCCGAGAAATGTGAACAAGACTTATTAAAAATTGTTCCACCTAGTGCTCAAGCAAAATTTCATATACAAACAGTGTGGTTTGGAAGATACTTTTGTAAATCTCTTAATCCCAAATGTGAAGATTGCAAACTAAAATCTATATGTAAAAGGAAATAATATGTATTTAGACAAGGCAAAAATCTCAATCAAAGCAGGTAACGGCGGTGACGGCGTTGTTAGTTTTCATAGGGAAAAATATGTAGCAAACGGCGGTCCTGACGGTGGTGACGGCGGAAATGGCGGTAGCATTATATTTGTAGCAAGCGACAAAGTAAACACTCTTAATAATTTTATGTACGAAAAAAAGTTTTTTGCCCAAAATGGGCAAAATGGTAGTGGCAAATTTTGTTATGGCAAAAAGGGTGAAGACTTGCGTATAGTTGTCCCTTGCGGAACTATTATTAAAGATGCTGAAACCAACGAAATACTTGCCGATATGTACGAAAACGATTTTGAATACGTTTGCTTAAAAGGCGGTCGCGGAGGCAAAGGCAACGCATTCTTCAAGTCTCCTACACGTCAAGCACCACACTTTTCTCAACTAGGTGAACAAACTAAAAAATATGATGTGGTACTTGAATTAAAAACCATTGCCGATGTAGCACTTGTTGGAAAACCTAATGTTGGCAAAAGTACACTTTTGTCAGTTATAAGCAACGCACGCCCTAAAATTGCAGATTACAACTTTACAACTTTGTATCCAAATCTTGGAGTGGTTAAATATTATGACAATTCATTTGTAGTTGCCGATATCCCTGGACTTATCGAAGGTGCGTCTGACGGCGCAGGACTTGGACATGAATTTTTGGCACATATTGAGCGTACACGTTTGCTAGTTCATGTAATCGACGTTTCTGGATATTATGGAAATGTTCCTAGTGACGATTTTAAGATGATTAATAACGAATTAAAGTTGTATAACACACATTTAAGCACTCTTCCTCAAATTGTAGTGTTTACCAAAACCGACTTAATTGACGACTTGCACGAACGTATTGCTGAGTTTAGAAAAAATACCAAATTTAAAGGCGAGATTATTGGTATAAGTTCGATTACTCATACTCAAGTTGACACCTTGATTAAAACCATTTATGAAAAACTTCAAACATTGCCTAAACCCGACCCTATCAAAGTTGAAAAACCCGAACTTCATGTTGAAGATACAACCTCACTTAATATCGAAAAGATTGACGCGCATACTTATCGCGTTAGTGGAGGATATATACAAAACTTGCAACGCGGAATTGTGTTTACCGATACCGCATCTAATGGCTATTTTCAATATCGTCTTGAAAAAGATGGAATTATTGACAAAATTCGTGAAGCAGGCGCTCAAGAAGGCGACACCATTTGTATGGGTAATCTTGAGTTTGAATTAGTAGATTAATAATAATTATATAAGGAGATTAATATGATAACAAAACAACAACGCATTAAACTTAGAAGTATTGCAAGTACAATCAAACCTACCGTTTGGGTTGGAAAAGATGGATTTGATATGCAAGTTTATGAACAAATTAAACAAGAATTATTCAATCATGAACTTATTAAAATAACTCTTAATCCAAGCATGGACAAACTTGATGAAAATGGTCTTAGCGAACTTGCCATCAAAACAGGTGCAGACGTTATAACTCAAATTGGCAAAAAGATTGTATTATATAAATTAAGTTCTAAAAAAGGTTTAAAGCACGTATTAGATTAATAATTTAAAATTTATTTAAATAATTTTATTAAATAATTAAAAAATAAGAGAAATATTTAAACTTCTCTTATTTTTAGTATTATTTTTTATATATTTAAATATTTTTAATAAATTTATTTTAATCTTCAATTATTATAAAATCATCAAATTTTGAGGAAATATCTTCCTCTTTTTTTTCTTCTTTTTTCGATTTTAATTTTGGTTTGAATAGTTCAAATATTTTTGCAAAATCCATTCCACCACTACCACCTTTACTTCCACCCAACATGGACATAAACGGATTAATCATATCGTTAAACTTTCCACTCATCAACATTGGAAGTAATGATTTCATATCAAACATTGGAGCGTTCGCTTGATTGTTTTTATTTGAATTTCCATGTTTTGAACAATTGCAATTTTGGTCACTACATTCACTATCGCGTGTACCAAACTCATTGCGATTATAATACTGTCTTGCATTTTCATAAGGTTCGGGGAAAACAACTTTTTGCATTGACTGCGAATTTACTTTATTTTTTTTATCTATATCAAAAACTCTATTATATGCATTTACTTCACCATTCAACGCACGTACTCGTTCTTGATTTAAAATATTACCTAACCTCACATAATCTCCCTTTAAAAATTTAATTATACCAACTTTTAACTTGCAATACTTTTTACAACTTCTTCAAATTTTAACTTAACCGCATCAATATTTTCCCCTTCAACAAACACTCTAACAACATCTTCCGTTCCGCTTCGTCTAACAACAACGCGTACATTATTATCTATTTTTTCATATTCATCACATTCAATCAAATTATCAACTTTAAAATCTTTTGTTAATTTAAATGTTTGCTTATAACCACTTAATAATTTTTCAAACGTTAATCCGGTCCTATTTAAAATATTCAACAATTCAATAACAATAGCAACACCATCGCTGATTGCTGAAGACAAAAATATATGCCCGCAAGTTTCTCCACCAAGTATAACGTTTTCCTTTTTTATGCGCCTTGCCACATATTTAGCGCCTACTCGTTCTCTAATCAAACTAACGCCCAATCGTCGTAAAGAAATTTCTAACCCCAAACTTGAAATTTGCGTTCCAACCACTTTGTCGCCAAACCCAAGTTTTTGCGTTGCCAAAATATATATAATTTTATCGCCATCAACTACGCTTCCATTTTCATCAATAGCAATAACCCTATCCCCATCACCATCAAATGCAAAACCTATTTTTTTATACTTTTTACACATGTTAATCAACCTATCCAAACATTGCGAACCGCAACTTTGGTTTATATCTTCACCACTAGTATTGTTGCCTATAATTTGATTGCGCGGAAATATTTTTCTAACAATATCCACCATAGTTCCATTCGCACAATCAAATATACATTTAATATTGTTTGGATTTAACTTATTTTTCAACTCTCTCAAATACACTTCTTTAAAAGTTTTCGCATCTATCAACTTTTTATAATTTACAAGTCTAACTTTTCTTATCACTTGCTTGTCAATATCAACCATTTCGCCCAACACATTAAAACATTTAAAACCATTATATTCATAAGAGTTATGTGAAGCGGTAATCATAATACCCAACGTATATTTAAACTTCTTTGTCAAATACGCAACTTCCGGAGTTGACGTTGTGCCCAACACGCTAACTTCAATACCACTTTTTAACAAAATACTATTTAAAAAATTTAAAATATAGTCACTTGTAACACGATTATCCTTTCCTATTACAACGCAAGGTTTGTGTTTATTCACATATATATAACTAACTATATTTTTTGCAAAACGTCTGATTTCCTTTTCATTTAAATCTTTACCCACAACTCCACGCAAGTTATATTTCAAATACATACCACTCCTTTGCATTTATGTATGAAATATATTATTTTTTTGTGAAAATAATTAAATTATATTAATTAATTATATTTAGTTTTTATTTTTATTAATATTTAATTTATGTCTATTTTATAGTAATTAGTTGCACTTTTATTTAATTAAATCTTTATTTTAAACAATTATTTTTAATAATTATTTTTTAAATATATTTGACTTTTTAAATAAATATATATACACTTATAAATATATATTAAAGGGGTTAATATGAAAAAAACAAAAATTATTGCAACACTAGGACCCGCATCAACCAATCAAAAAACATTAAAGGAAATGATTGAAAATGGTTTAAATGTTGCACGTATAAATTTTAGTCACGGAACAACTAAAAACAATCAAGACACAATTGATTTAATTAAAGAGGTGAGAAGCAAATTAAACTCACCATTATCTATTATGGTTGACACTCGCGGACCAGAAGTTCGTGTTAAAACTTTTGAAGACGGTTTTGTTAATTTGAAAAAAAATCAACAATTTGTTTTGTTTGCCGAAAATAAAGTTGGTAATGATAAGGGCGTTGCCATTACCGAACCAAGCATTTTACCACGCCTAAAAGTTGGAGATATTATTCTTGCCAACGACGGACTTATCACTTTAAAAGTAATCGCTAACAATATTAATAACGTTACAACTAAAGTTGTTACTGAAGGAAAACTTTCAAACAATAAAGGTTTAACATTTAAGGATTTTGATTTAAAACTTCCATACATTAGCGATAAGGACCGCAAGGATTTAACTTGGGCATTTAAAAATAAATGCGATTATGTTGCTTGCTCATTTGTAACTTGCAAACAAGATATACTTGAAGTTAAAAAACTAATGGAAAAATGCAAACACTCTTGTAAAATTATTGCTAAAATCGAATCAAGTTTAGGTATTAAAAATCTAACTGAAATTCTTGAAGTTTGTGATGGAGTTATGGTTGCACGTGGTGACCTTGGCGTTGAATATCCAGTAAGCAAGCTTCCAAGTTTGCAAACCCAAATTATAAAAACTGCTCGTGATATGCGCAAAATTTCAATAGTTGCAACCGAAATGCTTGAAAGCATGATACACAATCCTCGCCCAACTCGTGCCGAAGTTAGCGATGTAGCAAATGCAATCCGTGAAGGCGCAAGTGCAATTATGCTATCTGCCGAAACATCAGTTGGAGAACACCCTGTAAAAGCAGTAAAAACCATGAACGATATAGCCTTCGAAACCGAAAAAGAAATTGACTGTTGTCAATTATATAATAATACCAAAATTAAGGATAACATTGCAAATATTACAACCACCATGGCAATTAACTTAACCTACAAACTCCCAACACGTGCAATTGCAATTTGTACCAGTCTTGGCAAGATGGCAACATATGTATCTACTCTTCTTCCAAAGTGTGATATTTATGCAATCACCAATAACCAAGACACCTATTATCAAATGGGATTACTTCGTGGAGTTCTTCCTATATACTTACCAAAATTTGATGAAACCAAAATATTTAGTAACATTAATGACGAACTCTTAAAGCAAAAACTAGTAAAACGTGGCGACAATATCGTCCTAGTAACCGGTACAACCGACCAATTCTCTAATGTTGTCAAAATCAACACAATCTAGTTTTTCTCTATTGACATAACCTTATATTTATGCTATTATATACCCACTGAGGTGAAAAATGATTAAAAACAAACTATTAGAAAGAAAACAAGAATTAAAAACGCACTTAAAAAACGAGTTACTTAAAGATTTTAAATTTTATCAATCTAGATATAATTGCAATTTAACCGAAGAAATCTTGGAGTCATCAAAAAAAGATTTTGACAAATGGGTTGTTAAACAACTTTATCCAGCAATAGTTCAAAAGGAAGGCAATTATTCAAAAAGAAGTCCTTACCTGTATTATATAGTCAACCAATATCTTCAAGTAATTAGCGAATTGATAGAATATAACAAAACTGAAGTATCAATGCATAAATAAAAAGATTCCACCAGTGTACCTGGTGGATTTTCATTATAAAGCATTTTGCAAAACTTTTTGGGAATTTATCAAAATTTGTAAAAAAATAGCACAACAATAATAAAGTTGTGTTATTTTTGTAAACTATCTTCCATTTTATTATCTAAATATTTTGTTTTGAAATATTCCCAATCTTCACATATATCTAATATATATCTTAAATCGTTTCTTGTATACCAGCATTCGCCATCATCAAAAAATATAAACTTCATTCTATACTCAGTATCGCAAAATATATCTTCTATATCTTTACCTATTAAGCATAGTTCCATACAGTTCATATTATCAAATTTTGCACAAGAATATGATATATATTCGATATCTTCGGTTAATAAATAATATTTCACAAACTTGATTGCATCTTCTTTGCTTGGATAATTCATGCTCAACATTATACCACATCTCACAAATTTGTCAATAGAAAATATAAACATAATCCCACCACAACTCTTCGCTCTTCATTCTTCATTAATCATTTACAAAAAGAATGATGAATGATTAGTGATTAATGATTAATTAAAACAAAAAAATTCGCCCACTTTCGTGAACGAATTCTTTTTGTTTTGTAGATGGCAACTTCCTATCTTCTCA
>JAFUPL010000006.1 GCA_017481235.1 Clostridia bacterium
ATTATTGCTCAAAGTCCAGCAGATTTAATAAACGAAGGCAATATTTTACATCACTGCGTTGGTAAAATGGGTTACGACCAAAAGTTTATAAGAGAAGAAAGTTTAATATTCTTTGTTAGAAATAAAAACAATCCACAAATACCATTTGTTACTGTTGAATATTCACTTAAAACAAACAAAATACTTCAATGTTATGCCGAGCATAATACAAAACCACAACAAGAAGTGCAAGAATTTATAAATAAAAAATGGCTACCATACGCTAAAAGAAAATTAAAAGCTATGGTAGTTGCTTAAAAGGAGAAAAGAATTATGAATTATTTTAGAATTACAGGTTATAGCGAAGAATTAAAATCTTGCTTTATTTTAGATTCAAATGGAATGTTTGAAAAGTTATGGCAATTTAGTGCCTATTTAGTGCAAAAAGATATTAAAGTTATTGAAGTTAGCAAAGAAGAAAATATGATTGATATAAACATTGAAAAAGTAGCACAAGATAACGAACATATTATTTTAAGAGCAACTGCAGACGGAATGCCTGAATATATAGAGCAAAATGTAAATGGTGTTACCTATAAAGCAATAAAAGTTGCTGATAAGATTTATATACCAGATACAACACAAACTATATAAAATAAGGCCACTTAAAAAGTGGTCTTATTTTTTGCCTTATTAACTATGCTTTTCTTTAAAGCTTCTAAATGTTTTTGTAACATCAAATTTAACATCAGCACCAAGTGCTTCAAAATGTTTTTTACCACACTTAATTTTAATGCTTTCTTTATCCCTTAAATCAATGTAGTTTGTTGAGCCTTTTGTTTCAATAACAAAGTAAAGTTTCTTTTCATTATCGGTTTCAACATATACAGCCCAGTCAGGATTATAATTACCTATTGGAGTTGGTATTTTAAATTTATCTGGTATTTTAAAGAAAAGTTTTACTTCTGTATCATTATCCAACTCTAATGCAAAATCTCTTTCAACTTGTGAATTATCATAAATGATATGGTCGTATAATGAGTGTTCAACTGCAACTGCTGTTTTATCTAAAAATGCAAACACTTCGCTGTTGTTTTCCAAGTCAAATAATTCTGTAAATGAATAAGATTTGCCCGGCAATTTTGTATATGTAATTCCGTCAATACATTCATTTGCTCTAACATTGTTTATAATTTCAGTTGTTTGTTCAATAAATCTTTGTGGGTTATTTACAAAATCTTGCAATCTTTCAGATTTTAATAGAATTTGTCCTATTGTATCACGAGTAAGTTTACAATTCTTTGCAAGTATTCCAACAATGTCAGGTATTAAAACTTGCGTGTCAGTTTCTTCAAATCTTGCACCTTGTGAAGTGTAATCAACACCAGATTTTTGAATATTAAGTTTAACGGTTTCTTTTGAAATTTTTGTCTTACCAATTTGGTCCATCTCACTGATTGCTTTAACACATTTTTCAATAAGAGTGTCTTTATTCATATTAATGCGATAAATTGTTTTTTGTTTTAACTTATTCCATAATTCTATAAAAGCATCATTTTCAAAAACATCATCTTTTCTTTTAACGCTAACTTGCTTATACGAAGGCATAATAACGACTTTCTTATCAGCGTTTTCTATTTGTTTAATAATTCTGTCTTTTGCTCTTTCAAATTTCTTTGGCAAATCAACTTTTCCAGCAAGTAAATCATTTTTTAAAGTATCTTTAATTTTGCCTTTTGTGTCTATATAATTTTTTGCTCTAAAATGCTCTAAAATTCCACGAGCATCTGTTGCACTTGTTTGCTTTTCTACACCATTTTCATCTGTATATGAAATATTTACAAACATATCAATATCAAGAATACCGAATTTAACTCCTGTTTCATCTTCAATTTCTTTTTGAAGTTTGTCGGCAAATTCAGCAAAACTTTCTTCAGCAATAACATGTAAAATGTTTATACCTTTGTCATCTATTCTTTCACCAGTTTGGTCAACACATAAACGCAAACCACGACCAATTTTTTGCCTACAAGTGAAAGTTGTTCTGTTCTCAATTAAAGTGCAAATTTGGAATACATTTGGGTTATCCCAACCTTCTTTAAGTGCAGAGTGAGAGAAGATAAATCTTAAAGGACAATCAAACGACAACAACCATTCTTTATCTTTCATAATTGTGTTGTATGTAGAATAGTCATCAACAGTATCGCCATTAGTATTTTTGATTTTACCTTTTTTGTCTTTACTGAAATATCCATCGTGGACTTCATTTGCTTCATGCTTGAAGAAATCTTTTACTTCTTTATATTTAGGTTGCTCAATTAATTCGTTATAACATTCTTCAAATATTTTAGCATAAACGCCTTTTGTATCTTCCGAGTCATAATCTCTATATTTAGCAACTTCATCAATAAAGAATAATGATAAAACTTTTATACCTTTTTTAATATAAACTCTTTCTTTATCAAGGTGAGCTTCAATAGTTCTTTTAATTTGTTCTCTTTTCTTGGTTAGTTCGTCAATATCACCAATAGCTTTACCTAAACTTAAAAATTCAGTGTTGGTAAATTCTATTTCTTCAAATCCTTCCATTGCATTTATTCCAGCAATAACATAACCTTCATAAATGCTTCTGCCTGTAATGGTTTCAAGGTTGCTATTTGGTTTTACAGTTTTTACAACTCTTTTAACTGCGCCATTTGTTCCAGCACAATCAAGTTCTAATTTTGCTGTATATCCATTTTTATTATCAACTTCTAAAAGTTTGATATATGGTTTGTTAAAATCGTCAACAAGATTATTATTTACAACGCAGATTTGCTTAACAATGTGCATATTATAAGCATCAACAGGCGTTAATCTATAAACTGTATTTATTTTTTGTCTGTGGGTAGCAGAATATCTTAACTCAAACAAAGGATTTAAACTTGTTATTGCTTCTCTTGCTTTTACTGTATTATCAACACTTTGTGGCTCATCAATGATTATAATAGGACGACATTCTCTTAAAAACTCTTTTGCTGATTTTGCCATAGTATCACTTACTTGGTTAAATAAGTTTTCGTTCTTTTTGAAAGCGTCAATATTTACAATCATAACTTCTAAATTGTTTGATAATGCAAAATCTCTAACTTCGTGTCTTTTAGCAGAATTATAGATAAACGGTTTTACTGTTGTCCCTTCGTATTCTTGCTTAAAATAATCACGAGTGGTTTGCATAGATTTATAAACACCTTCACGAATAGCAACGCTTGGAACAACTATCACAAATTTGTTAAATCCATATTGTTTATGTAGTTCTAAAATGGTTTTAGTATAAACAAATGTTTTTCCCGTTCCTGTTTCCATTTCAATATTAAATCTTAACTCTTGCAAATCGGTTAAAGGCAATAGGTTTCTATCTTGAACAACTTTTAAATTTTCTTGTATTTGCTCCATAGATAAATCTAAATTATTTGCATATCCCAATAATTCATCGTGAGAAATATCCACAAGGTCCATTTTTTGCACTGAAAAAGTTGACGGTGCACTTGCACAGCCTCTAAACAAATCCACAACGCTCATTACTGCATTGTCTTGAAATTCTTGCTTTTTAAATTTTAATTTCATTTTCTTTTTCCTTAATAACTTAAAAATTCAATTTGAATTCTTTTATTACATCTATTCCATTCTTCTATTAATTCATTTTTATGAGATAAAGTCCACTTGTTTACTTCTTCCAAAGTTTTACGGTTTAACTTATTATTTCTATCTACAATTTCCCAATTATCTATGTAAATCTCACCAATTTTATGATTGTTTAAGGTTATATGAGCATGTGGTCTGCTATGTTTTGCATTATCTTCATTATAAACATAAATGCTTAAAACACTATTAAATCTTTGAACCCTGTCTCTTTGCTCAATAACCCTAAATCCATATAGATTTGAAAGTTTATGTAATAAATTAAAACTAACAAACATTAGAATAACCTCATTTCTTTGTTTTTAGCTTTTAATATTTCTTGTGCATTAATTAAAAGGTTATCATCAGAGAAACATCTGTCTGCAAATAGGTAAGTGCCAACACTTTCATTTGCAAATTCTTCTATATCTTCAAGTTTTAAATTCATTTGTGAACAAATTAAAAGTTTGTATTCTTCGCCATTTACTATATAAGCTTTTTCATTTGCTGTTTTAGTAATAGGTAATGTTAAGTCAATGCCATATTTAAGCATTATTTCATAAACTAAATCTAATTCAGTTCTATCATTTTCAAGATAATCTAAACTAATTTGTATTCTTTTTGCAACCTCATCTGCATCTTTTGTTGGAGTGTTGTTCCATTTTTTAAGGTTAGAAGAATCAAGTTTGAAAACTTTAAAACCGATATCTAAATTATCTAAATATTGCTCATTAGGAGCTTCAACTTTAATTGCAAATTTATCATCAAAATCGCCATTATCCAATACTTTTCTTTGCATTAATTTATTCTTATCAATATTAATTTTAATATTTCTGTTATTTTTAATTTGTTCGCCTGCTCTACGAATTCTCTCCTTGCCTATTTCACATAAAGTTGTAAATCCCAATTTTCTAGCTTCTGATGTTTCTTCTGTCATTTCTGGCAACTGAACACAAATAAACTTTCTATGGGTTCCTTTTTTTGCATTAAGGTCAATAACTGAATGTGCAGTTGTTGCTGAGCCTGAAAAGAAGTCCAAAATAATAGAATCATCTTGAGAACCAATTTCTGCAAGTCTTCCTATCAAAGCACTTGGCTTTGGATATGAGAACACATCACGGCTACCAAAAAATTCTCTCATTTCAATAGAACCTGCTTTAGTTGTTCCGTGTTCCTGACCAATTATATTTGATGGTTTTTGTCCTTGCAACTCATCTTTCAAGAAAGATTTAATATATGGAACCTTTCTTTTCCCAACAAAAACTTTGCCAATTTTAATCCATTCATCAATACTTTTTTGTGGTGCATACGAAGGCCATTCTATTACAGAGCCATCTTTCAATGGAATATTTACAGTATAATCTTTTTGTTTGCTTAAATTAACAAGTTGAAACAACTCTCCCTTATTTATTTCTTCAATTATTCCTGATACTAAATTTTCTTCTGGTAATTCTTTTATATGTCTTGAAGTGTCTTTTTCATCTAAATTGATAATGTTAGATGCAGAAAAGTTTTTACAATAACAAAGAATATTATCATAATGGCTTCTTAAGATAGAAGAATCGTTGCCACCTTCTTTTCCTTTTTCCCATACAAATTTAGTAATAAAATTATTTTCACCAAAAATCTCATCACAAATCTTCTTTAAATTATACACTTCATGGTCATCTATAGAAATAAATATAACACCATTTTCTGTAAGCAAATTTCTTGCCAACTTCAATCTTGGATACATCATATTTAGCCAATTAGTGTGATAACGACCATCAGTGTCAGCGTTTGACTTTTGTGCCTGTCCTGTAACTTCCTTATAATTAGCAATATTGTCTTCAAAGTTGTCTTTGTAAACAAAGTCGTGTCCTGTGTTATAAGGTGGATCTATGTAAATCATTTTAATCCTACCATTATAAGAAGATTGCAAAAGTTTAAGGACTTCTAAATTATCTCCTTCAATGTAGATATTTTTAGTTGTATCCCAATTTTTACTTTCTTCTATGCAAGGACGAAGTGTGCCTGTTGAACGCTTTTGAGCAAGTTTTGTTGCTTCGGTTTTTCCATTCCAAACAAAAGAATATTGTTCTTTATTGTTGTTAATATCTTCGCCAAGAATTAATTGCAATTCCTCAAAGTCAATTTTATCTTCTTTAACAATGGTAGGAAACAACTCTTTAAGTTTTTCAATGTTTTCTTTAACTAAATCTTTAGTCATTCCATCTAATTTTTCCATTTAATAACTCCTTATTTTAAATCGTCTGACATTTTTGTTCTTGTTAGATTTATAATTTCTTTATCTTTCGGTTTCTTTTTTTCTTCCACATTTATACCTAAAATCAAGTATATAATACATTCTCTTACTATTTTCATTAAATCAAATGTGTATTTAAAAAGTTCATACTGTGAAATAAAAATTTCATTTTCGTTAATTTTTATATTGTCAGTATTAATAGTTGTAACGACAAGCCTATGTTCTAAATAATTTCTTAATTTTGCATAATTTTTAGATTTGTATTTTGTTGTTTGATATTTGTCTTCAAATATATCTTTTGAGCTCCAATATAATCCATTTATCATTAAATTGTTTTTTGCAACTTCTTTTATGACTTTGTTTTCCATAACTTTTCTAAAAGAAACATCTGTCAAATCCAAATTGAGATTAAAGTATTGATTTACAAAATATGCTATTCTATCTAAAATTGAATAAAAATCTTTAAAACAACATCTTGTAAGATTTTCATAATAATTGCAACTCATTAAATTATTTGTTAATTCATATAATTCCACATCTTTATCGGCAATATGATTTTTTCGTTCTATATAATTCAATGACTCAAAAAGTCTATATCTTGCCGAAACATATTCTTGTTTTATCTGATTCATTATAGCACAATCAAATTCATCTCGTGTATTATCAATATTATATAACATAGATGGTAAGTGTAGGAAATCGTAAGCAACAAATGAGTCTTTATATATATCATTTAAGACATTAAGATATAAGCCATTTTCTGCAAGCCATTTTCTATAAATTTTTTCGGTTTTAGATTTTCCCCAATTATATTTTTTAAACTTGTTTTTTGAGTTTAGATATTCAATTCTAACGATTTGCTCTATTCTTTTTAATTCATTTTCAAAAACCTCATCTGCTCCATGTAACTTTAAATAATCTTTACTTTTTAACGCATCTTTTATCTGCTTATATCCTTACTTGAATAGTAATCCTTTATGGACTTCATCGTATTGAACAGGTGCAAAATGAGATAATGTAACACCCAAATTGCCTTGCGACATAGGGAAATATTTAATCTTGTTATACATTTCTATCGCTTTAATAGTTCTTCCACAACTTCTACAAGCATTTGCATAGTTAGTCAATAATTGCTCATATAGTGCTTTGGGTGGTTCATTTCCCATATTGTCAAAAGCATAGTCAAAATAATAAAGTGCTTTTTCTAAATATTTTTCAAAATCAAATTTAGGATTGTCTTTATTAAGTGTTATTACATCTTCAAATGAAGTTCCAATAGAATAAGCAAGTTGTGCTTTTTTAATTAATTCAATGTCTTCATTTAAAAAATTTTTAATTGAGTTAATATGAGAAAGAATTGCAGTTGCATCTTTTTTTTCAAATAATTCATCTGACTTTTTTAAAATTGCATCTAAATCAAACTTTTTCATCTTTACCTCACTTCAAAGTATATCATAAAACTGTCGGATTTTGTATTGGTTAAAGCAGATTTGTTATAAATTTCATCAATTTTTTGTTTTGTTTCACGATTTATCTTTGACTTTTTAATAAATTCGTTGTCTTTTAGCTCAAAAAGTTGTTCTGAAAGCTCATTTATTTTCTGATTTTTTGCAAGTCCTTCACCAAAGGAATCTGTTGCTGATATGCTTTTCACTCGTTCTATTTCTCTTTGTAAATCTTTTATTTCTTTTTCAAGTTTTGATTTTTCTTTTTCTGCTAACATTTGTATGTGTGAAATAGGAAGTTTTGCATCTTTGTCTAATTCCAATATTAAAGGTTCTGTTATAATAGGTATTAAGCTTTCAAAATGATTGGTTAATGTTTCTTTAACTTTTTCTTCTATAAAATAATCTTCTTCAAAATCCATACACTTTAATGATAAAATTTCATCGCAAGTTGAATGGTTTAAATATTCATTATTATCAGTTAATCCAACACAATAAAGTTGACTAAAATGGTCAAATCCACTGGATAAGTTCAGTTTGAATGCCGAAATATATCCTTTTAATCCTTTTAGTTTTTCATTATCACTTTTTAAAATAAGTTTGTGTGGTTTTAATTTGTAGGAATATTCAAAATCTGAAATCATTTTTTGACAAGGTTCAGAGCCAATAGTAAATGGTTTGTAATTTTCATCATTTATAAGCGAGTATTTAAAAGGATAAGCATAAGGATTTTTATCGTGCCAAGCAGTTTTAAATTCAAAAGTGTTTTCATCTATAAACTTGTCTTTATAAAAATATCTTGCCAATTCTTTGATAGTGCCATCAAGTTCTGCAACTTTTCTTTTAATAATTTCAGCCATATTTTTAGTTTTTTCAACCAGTTTTTTATCAAAAGTGTTAAAAAGAATATCATTTGACTGTGCTTTAATACTTTCTAATTCTTCTTTAAATTCTTCAGAAAGTTCAGTAAAATCTATTTGCACTTCTTTTTTCTTTCTAACATTTTCTAATGTATCTTTAATGTTGGTTTCAATGTCGCCATCAATAGCACCTGAAATAATAGTATCACTTGCTCCAATAATGTTGTTAGAAATATTAAGTCGTTTATAAAACAATTCATACATTCTAACATCTGAAAAGTTTTCAGGACAAATAAAGTTAATCACAAAAACATCGGTTGCTTGCCCAATTCTATGACAACGAGATATACGCTGTTCCATATCAAGTAACACTTGTGGGAAATCATAGTTAATAACAAAAGAAGATATTTGCCAGTTTAAGCTTTCATTGCCTTTATCTGTTGAAATTAAAATACTTGTTTTTTCACTTCTAACAAACTTGTTTATAGGTTCATTGTCGGTTGTTCCATTAAAAGAATTTACCGAATAATCTGTATGTTGCATTAAAAGTTTATGGATATGTTCTTGTGATTGAGTGTTACCAGTAAATATAACACATTTTTTAGCAATACCTTTTTTATGAAAAGACGAAAA
Source organism: Clostridia bacterium (assembly GCA_017481235.1). GTDB lineage: Bacteria > Bacillota > Clostridia > Christensenellales > UBA1242 > Onthoplasma. The sequence continues at coordinate 8,823 of JAFUPL010000006.1, forward strand.
AGTTTGTTGTAATGCTTTTATTAACATTTCATCTTTTTGATTAATTGTTATTGAAGATGCTAAATCTAACATCTCTTTAATTTCTTTTGCTTCTTTTAAGTTTTCTTCGGTTGCTTGTCTATTTAATCTTACATATATTCCACTTAAAGTTTTAGAAAGTGCATAAGCAGAAGACGACAAAGTTCCATAAAACATTAAAGATAGTTCATAGGGGTTCATTTCAGGGAATGCTTGTTTTGTAGATTTAGCAACATATTTTTCAATTAAAGAGTATAACTGCTTTTCTTTTTCGGTCATTTTATAAATTTGAGTTAAAATTTGTCTTTCAGGTAGTTTTGTTTCAACTTTAACTTGACTTCTTAGTGTTCTAAAAGTATATGGAGCAATAATATCTCTTAACTCTGGGTAGTTTTCAGGTTTTCTAAAATATCTCTTATGAAATTCCTCGTAATCTGTAAAAATATTGTCATCTATAAAGTTGATAAGCCCAAAAATATCATCTTCATTCTTTTGAATTGGTGTAGCAGTAAGCAAGATTTTCTTTGCATTCGGTATTATAGACAATACAGTGTCGGCAGTTTTATTTTCTTTAATTTTGTAAGTTCTAAATCTATGTGCTTCATCTAAAATACATAGTTGCCAATCTTTTTCTTTAAGTTTATCGGCATTACTTATAACAGAATCATAAGTCGTTAAAACAATCCCGCTATCAAAACGAGAAAAATCAGTTGTGTAATTATCTGATATAGGCCTTTCAACATTATCTAAAACACAGCATCTAAAATCAAAAGTTCTAACAATACTTTGTAGCCAATTATCAATAGTTGGCGAAGGAACAATAACCAAACAATTACTTTTCCTTTTTCTATATTGAGCTAAAATTAAAAGTGCTTCCATTGTTTTTCCAAGCCCAGCTTCGTCTGCTAAAATAAAACCTTTAACAAATGGGTTTGAAATAGCAAAGGTTGACGCATAAATTTGATGTGAAAAAATATCTATACCACTTCTTAAATATTGTGATATTAAGTTTTCCATTTTTCCTATGCGTAAATCCTCGTTAATCTTATTTACGAGATAGTAAGCTTGAATCCTGTTATTTATCATTTGAAAACCTTTTGTAAAAAATATATCAGTATTATAACATATAATTCTAATATTTGTTGTGTTTTGCGTAAATTTTAATAATAATTTTATCAATTTGAGATCGTGGCGTGTGCTTGTCTTGAACAAGTGCCTCGCTTCGCTCGGCAGACAAGCACACGCCACTAAACAATTAAAAGTGAAATTAAAGCAAAGGAATCGGCAACAAAATTGGGTTTGCACGCAGGCTTTCTGCAAAACCCAATTTTTTTATGTTGCCGATTGACTAATTGCACTTTCTCATTTGAGCAATTACTTTTGGACTAACTTTACCCATAAGGCAACCTTCGTCCCAGCAAGTAAAATCATCAAATAGCAATAGTTTTTTATCTTCTTGACCTATGGTGCAGACAATATCTTCGTCCATAATGTCTGATATGAAGTATTGATATAGCCCTTTGCTATAAACAATCTTTTCTTCTGTTTTTTCCAAATACTTAACAATGTAAGATATTTCTTTATATAAATCTTCTTTGCTTACTATTTTTTCAAAATCTGACCGACCAAATCTTTCATTGAAATAGCTGTTTTGTATTGTTTTTGTTCTTCTATGAGAATTAATGTTGTAGTCGCTATGTTCAAACAATTCACCAACCATTGCTTTATCTGGTATTTCAAATAATCCGTGAAAGTGAAGGCGTTTTGTTTCAGGTGCACGCTCCCAAACACCCATATATTTCCAATCGTTTCTATAACACAAATTACGAAAACAAGTTTTAAGTTTCTTTTTAAAAGATTCTTCTGTATGTTTCTTGTCATCATAAGTAAAAGTGCAAAAATAATTGAAGTTAACTAAATTTGCTTTTCTAACCATTCGGACTCTGCGACAAATTAAGTTTCGCAGTTTTCTATCAAAATTTGTATTTACAAAACTTACACATAATTCCTTGTTTTCAAAATATGGGAGCATATCTTGAATAATAAGCTTTTTGCGTTCTTTTTTCTTGTAATCAATATATTTGATATATAACTCATTAAACAATTCTTTTTTAGTCATTTGACGAGCTGTTTTAGGTTTCGTTTCTTGCTTTTTAGTTTCTTCTTCAATTATTTCAGTATTTTCAATTTCTTCAATATTTTCTTCGTTATCAAGTGAAATAGAGGGCTCTACATTTTCAGCAGAGTCCTTTACTTCATCTTGAATAACAGTTATAGTTTCTTCCAATTTATATGGACGCTTTTTTGATGGTCTTGTAGTATGGGGAATAGCAATGTAATGACTTCCATCAAAATAAACTTTTGTTTCTCCAAACGGCATATTTGCTCCTTCATATATGCACGCTGACTTTTGGATTTAACTGTTATTATTGTTAGAGTCAGCGCTTGTTTTTTCGCTAACTTTCTTTTTAAATAACTTGCTAAATATACCTTTCTTTCTTGGGTTGCCTAATTTTAATAATCTTTTTTGCTCTTTATTTTTAGCTTTAACTTTCTTTCTAAATTGTCTTTGATATTTTCTATCTTCTTTGTCTATTCTTTTAAATGCTTTCTTCATATTTTTGAATATATACTTGCTAATCTTCTTATTAAACTTTTCTGGAACAAAATCGTTAGTGTCTAATGTGTGAGAAAAGGTATCATAATATTTGTCTAATGTCTGATTAATAAGAACATTTTTATTAAAATTTATCATTTTCTTTTCTCCTTTTTGCTGTTCTTGATTGATAATAACCCTCTGGGAGTTCATCGTCATTGTCCTGTAAATACTTGATATATCCTTCTAAACTTTCTTCCAATTCCTCACTTTCATTAATGTCAAAATCTTCGTCAAAATGCCCATCGTAAAATTTAGGTTTACAACTCTGACTATCATATAACTTAAACACATTATAGTTGGCTACAACAGTTTCCTGCGTATAGCAACTCTTATCTTTTTTACCAGATGCCATATATTTATCAAAAAGAGAAGAATTGTCTATTCTGCGAATAGTCCATTTAAGTTTATTTACTTTGCCATAATCATCGTAGAAAAGTTTTAATTTAACTATTTCAATAAATTGAGCAAGCTCTCTAATATTGACATCAATAAGCATTGGCCTTTGAGTGTCTAAATATATATCTAAACTATCGTGTCCGTGCTGTTCATACCACCTTGATTGCCATTCAGGAAAATACATACTCATACGACTATTAAGGTATTTTTGTGCTTCGGTTATTCCTATAACTTCATACGGGAAGTTGAAATGTGTTTTTACAAACTCATTATGAAAACCTAATCTATATGGATTAATTCGCCGATTATATCTCGGCGAATATCCATACTTTCTAAACTTAATATCATAGTTAGAAGAAACACAATGTTTGGGGATTGTAAGTTTAAAACCATTATGATTTTTTCTAACTATTTCTTGTCGCATAAGTTTATTTCTTTCTTGCTCAAACGCATATCCATTTAGAATATGCGTCATAAAGCAAGTTTTTCCTGTTCTGGGTGGTGCAAATATGATATAAATTGCCATTAAATCTTTGTAACATTAAGATTTAAAGTTAAATTATCCACAAAATTAACAGCGTTGACACTATAATCAAAAGATATACTTAATTCAAACATAGAATCTAAATCAATATTTTTCATAAATTCATCAACAGTAATTTGGCTATTGTCATAATTTACAATAGCATTAAAAACTGCGTCATTTGTAAAGTTATATTCTTCACTTATCACATTCATTTGAGTTGAATGATTATCTATAACAATATCATAAACATCATACTCATAAAGTTTTGTTTCAAAGCGAGAAATTGATTTAGATATATTTTCAGCGAAATCTTTATATCCATTGTTGTTTAAGAAGTCATATAAGTCGTAACCATTGAAATTGTAGCAATAATCTGGTGTTTCGTGATAACCACCGTGATTCATATAATTATCATTAACATCAAAGAAAGCCATAAAAATAGTAGAATAGAAATCTCTATAACTAATAGTAGCATTGCTTACATTTGCTGTTATTTCTTGAAATTTTGCAGTTAAATCTAATATTTCTTTATTTAATCTGCTTATTTTTTCTTGATATTCCACAAGTAATTTTGATTGATTTGAATTTGTTAAATCTAATTCAGCAATTCTTCCTAAAAGATTGTTTCTTTCAGTATTTAACGCATCAATTTGTGTAGTATATTCCTTAATTTTAAGGTTTAGAGTTGTTTCATTATCTATAACTTGATTGTAGTCCTTTTCTGGCACAACATTCATTGCATCATAGACACTGTTTCTAAAACCACTTGTGCACATAGCAATACAAAACACCAAAAACATAATTAGTATTACAGAGCCAATAGTTGCTAATATTGTTTTAATTGTATCACTCATATAAAATCCTCCTTTTTAAGAATTTGTAGGAACTGGATAATTGCATACAACATTTGCATTTGCGAAAGCAGTATTATCACTAGCAACATAAGTTATTTGATTGAATTGGTCTTGTGTGCCTGCAAAGAAAACATTAACACCAGAGCTATAATTACTAATTCCAAATGTGTCTATTGTTTGTAATGTTGATGGTAAATATATTTCAGTCAAACCACCACAGCCATGCAATAGTCCAAATGGAATATTAGTTGCTCCTTCTTCAATATACATAACTTTTATGCTAGAATTTTGAAATACACAGCTTCCCCAATTTGAAACATTTGCAGGTAGTCTAATTTCTTCTAAACCTGTATTGTTAAATGCAAAAGAGCCCATTGTTTCTATGTTAGAGAAATTTACTGTTTTCAAACTAGAACAATTATAAAATGCGTGTGTGTTAACCGTTTTAAGATTATTTGTTGTTACAACTTCCACTAGATTACTGCAATTAGCAAACGCATAAGAGCCGATTGTTTCAACACTTTCTGGAAGTTCAACTCTTTGTAAACTTTTACAGTTGTAGAACGCATAAGCCCTTATTTCAGTAATGCCATCTAAATCTGACGCTTTTAACTCTGTGATTGTTCCTCCAACAATATCTTGAAATAATTGTTTGTATGAGCTATCACCATTTAAAGCTTCATTTACTGCCTCTAATGATTTAATTGTTTCTTGCAATTCAGCAATTTGAGACCTTAAAGCAATTATTTCATTTTCATAGTTTTGTATTGTTTCGCTATCTGTTGCAATTTGTGCCTCATATTCAGCAATCTGTGTTTCATAGGTTTCAGTTGCTATTTGAAGACCACTAACAATAGAGTCCAAATTAGTAATTTCAGCAGATAATGTGCTAATTTCATTGTTTAATTCTTCAATTCTTGCTGTATTATCTGATTGAGTATCTAACATAATATCTAATTCAATATTAAGTTGTCTAAATTGTTCTCTCATCTCTGCAAGCTCATAAGTCATAGTAGATAAGTTTTGATTAGCCATATCTAAACTTGTTTGGATTTGAGATTTTTGACTTAATGCAAGTGCAAGATTGTTTTGACTTGTAATTAAGTTAGATTGTAAAACACCAACTTCATTTTGATATGAAATTGCTTTAAATTCTGCGTTTATAAGGGAAGTTCTAGTTTCAGTGAGTAAAACCAAGTTGTTTAAATATGCTTGATTTAATTCTTCATTTTCCTTTTCTTTCTCTTGATAAACTTGACTATGTGGAGCAACTGCATCAAAAATGAAGTTTCTAGTTGGAGGAATAGCTAAAACTATTCCTGCCGATAGAGCCAGTGTAGATAATGCACCAGCACAAACTTTAAAAAATAAATTCATAATGCCTCCTAATTATTTTCAGTAACATTGTAAGTTACTTTATAAGTTGTATTTGAATTGTAAGTGAATGTAGTAATATCTGATAAATAAGTTACTGTTGCATCATCTCTGTCTGCAAATCTTAATTGAAGTGTATAAGTTTCATCAGCAATTAAGTTACTTGCATACCAAGTATCACTACAAGTTCCTGTAACGGAGTGAGTATGATTAAAGGTTTCCATAAGTTTTCCATCTTCATCATAAATAACACAAGTTACAGTGTAAACTTTTGCAGATGATAAATAATTTCTTATAAGAGTTACATTTGAAGTTGCACTATATAATTGAAAACATTTATTTGTTGTTCCATTAGTTGCAATGCCAATCTTAAATGTAAGTGGATCATCTGCTCCAAGTGCGTAATTAAATAACATAATTTTGTCTGTTGTTGTAATTGTTAATTTACCTGTAACACTTGCAAAAATTAGTTGTTTTGAAAGTATTGTGTAGTTATAATCGCCCATTTCAACTAACATACTTTGATAACTATTTAATAGGGAGTTATCATTAAATAAGAATTGATATGTGTGATTGTCGTTTGATAAAATAATTTTTACAGGGTTACTAGCTAAATCAATCGTGCTTGTATCTATTGTTCCAACTGGATTTAATCCAACCGAAGCAACAGTATAATTGTCTAAATAGTAATAATCAAAAGTGATATTACTTGTATTGCTTTTTATAGTAAATGAGCCTTTAAAATCTTCAAAAATAAGAGCTTCGCTGTCTATAAAATATTCCCAAGTCGTGTTTTTAGAAAGCAATACATTTAAGCCACTGTTTAACTTTGCTTTGCTATCTATTAAAACTGTTTTTGTTTGGTTTTTGTCAGAGCAAGTAAATGTTATTTCAACAGGGGTTGTTAATAAATTTACATTTGAAATATCACTATCTTTTGTATCAACAAAACCAAGATTAAGTTTTGAAAATTCATAATTTGGTTTTACATCTTCAACCTTAACTTTATCCTTTGTGTCATCGTCATCTTCTAAATCTTCAATGTAATCTTCATTTTTAGTAGTAGCACTAATATCTTGATTACCTTTAACAAAATTTAGATTTACTGCGATGCTACACCTATAAACGCCATAATACTGTTTGTTATCATATTCTGGTTGCTTATCAACGCTTATAGGGTATTTTGTTTGTTCAGCTTCTGGTATTGGAACACATAAGCTATTTGTGCCATCAATAATTTTGTAAGAGTTATATCCTTCGCCTTTGATTTGTTCATATAAATAGTTATAGAAAGTATTTATCTTTACAAAACCAGTAGCACCTGTGCCTATCAATTCAACATTGCCGAATTTGATAAAATATGAAGTTATGTTTTTAGCAGTTAAATTCGCTGCGTTTGTCATAACATATCTAACCATTTCATCTTGATTTGTTCTGACTGCGTGAGTCCATTTTACGAATTTTTGTGTTTGTCTTGAAACTGAAACTAAATCATCGTGCGTTCCGTTTAGTTTACCACCATCAAAGAATGTGTAGTATTCATAGTAATAAGGTTCTTTGTTCTTTTCATGCACCCATTTAAAAGTGCTTAAATCGTAAGCAAAAAACCACTTCATACCTGTAAGCGAGCCATAGGTATTAATCATACCATCTAAAATCAAACCATTATTTGATTTGTAGAATAACGCATTTTGATAAGTGCCATTATCTTCATAACTAAATACAATATACGAGCCAAAATCATAACATTTTAGGTCAATAACTTGGTCGTCGTAAGCAGGACACTCATTGTCGTCTTGTGCTTTCTTTATTTGTTCAAAAGTAAAGCCACCATTGGTATTTTTCCAGTTATCGTTAATCGTTTTGTCTATTTCTTCAATTTGCTCTTTTGGGGTGGGCATAGCATTAGCAGATACTGTAAAATAACTGTTTTGAATAACACCACCACATACTGCAAAAAGGACAAACATAATGACATACAAAAGTTTCATTTCTTTATCTTTAAATACAGTATTTTGCAAAATTAAAACAATAATTAAACAAAGAATTAAACCGACAACAACACCAACAATCCAATTTGATATTTGCATTTTGCCTCCTTTGAAGAATAATCAGGTATAAACGAAAATGTATATACCTGATGCTCCTCGTAATTAAGATTTTTATTTTATAAGCATATTTAACAATGCTTTATCTGATTGTCTAAATGGTTTAATAGTGCATTCATACACTTCGCCATTTTCATCAACCGAGTGAACTGCATAGGTATTGCCTTTGATAACATTTCCAGTTGCTTCATCTTTGATTTCATAAGGATTTACAACTAAATCTGCTTGCATTTCGTTACCGAAAACAATATCTAATACTGTAAAACCACCTTTGTCTGGTGGACTAACTAAAATTCTCACATCTTTTCCACGAATTTTACCTTTTATAAAGTATGAAAAGTATGTGTTTCCATCTTTCTCAAAAGTTTCTCTTTCAACTTTAATTTTGCCTAATACATTTTTCTTTTCCATTGATTAAATTCTCCTTTTACTTTTTACCTTTACCAATTTGTTTTGAAATTCTTTTAGCTTCTGACTTTGATTTGCCTTGTGCAAGTGCATCTTTATATTTATAAAGTCCTGCGTGGTCTGATTGACATTGCAAATAACCACTTCTTAAACCTTTTTCAAATTCAGTCAATTCTTTGCCTTCTTTTTGACCTCTTTGATGCACTTTTGCTTTTCTTTCTTCGGCATAACCTTTCGCTCTTTTATTTGGCGAAAACCATCGTCTTTCTTTGACTTCTTTAGCCATAATCAAATCTCCTTTTTAGAATTAAAATTTTTTTGCCCGTGTTGCCGTTAGCAAAGCTTTTAAAAATATTAAGTTGTAGTTTTGTAATCTTATAAGCAATAGGACTTTTTAAAACAATTCGTCTTTATGCGATATTTAATGTAGGTGGCCACCTTTACGAAATTTCACACAAAAGGAATCGCCTGCAATTTGCCTTTGCTTTTTGATTACACTGCTATTCTATTTGATTAACGAAAAATCTACCAGAAACTCTATCTAAACAAAACCCAAACAAAACCCAAATGTTCCCAAAATTAAAACAAGTAAATACAAACAATACCCAAACTTTTTTGAGGTATTAAAATTAAAAAATCCAGAGTTTTTAAACTCTGGACTTTTGATTTAATCTATATAATTTCTTGAAAATGCTGTTGATGGTAGTCGTTTTCCATCTATATTTATTCTTTCATTAAAAGCATTATCGTATTGCTTATCTCTTAACTTTGTTCTTTTAAAATATGTGTCTGTGCTAAATAATTCGTTTCCATTTAAACAATTGTCTTGTAAAGAGATAATCTGTCTAACAATATAATGTTTTGTTCTATAAACATTGTTTGCTTCAATTAAGAACTCTGGAATATCTTTCATGCAGTTTCCTCCTTTTCATCAATAAAAGAGCTTTGCAAGAATTTTAGAAGTTTTTTATTGAGCATCTGTATATATTCAGGAGTAAAACCTAATTTGTCAGACAAAGACTCTTGTGTATGACATTCTATATATAATGAAACATATAAATCATACAACTTTGGTGATGCCTGTTTTATGGCGTTATTATACTTGTGAACTTTTTGAATAATAACATTTTCGCCAGTCGTTGAAAAACCTTTGTCAAAGACATCTTTCCTCATGTAGTAGTATCTTATATCTTTTAAATCTTCTCTAATAGTTGCAAGAGTCATATCAAAACCTCCCGAAAAGTGAAGTTAAATCACTTTTTCTAAATAGTTTCAAAACGAGCTGATACAAAGAGCCATTACGAGAATAATACTCACACAAAAGTTTTTAAAATTTTGATTAAAATTTTAATCACTCTCATTTTACCACGAAGTCAACAAAAAAGTTGGTTTTTATACTTACAACATTTGACTATGTTTAGCCTTTTTTGTCAGTATTTTTGTTTTCGTTTTCTTTCTCTCTTTTTTCTTTATAAAACTCTCTTATTTGAAATTCCAAGCAAGAAATGAAAGAGTTGAAATCTTCTTTTGAAAGAACTGAAAATTTAGGTGCACCAATTGTTTCAATTTTTAATTCTTTGTTTTTAGATTTCTTTTCCATAATCACTCCTTGCTTGTTGCTTTAAATTTACAGCAAACTGAAAAAGAAAAGTAGAAACTTTATCCCAACAAAATCCAAAGAAAAACTAAATATTTCTAAAATTTACCCCAAATAAACCCCAACTTTACCCAAACATACAAAATAAACCTTTTTTTATTTTTGTGTGGGTGTTTTTTGTTTTTTTTCAATAGCAGAGTGTATCAAAAATGCCCATATCCCTCAAAGGAAAAAAATATTGCTTAAACCAAAAAAAATTAAAGATATTTAAGACAATGTTTTTTTCTTTATCTTTGATGGCTCTGTTCCTTTTTGATGGTTTGTAGGTGTTGAAAAAAAATTCAATAAAAAAAGGAGTTTGTATATATGAGTTTAGGTAAAGTTGGGATAAAGTTTAGAAAAAATTGGATAATGTTTCAGTTTAGTTTAGGTGAACTTTCTAACGCACTTGAATTGTATATATTAAATTCTTTTATAAACAAAGAAAAGGAGATTTTATAATGAAAACAGCAGTTATTTATGCAAGATATTCAAGTGATAGTCAAACAGAACAAAGTATTGAAGGACAATTAAGAGTTTGTCAGCAATTTGCAAAGAACAATGATATTTTAATAGTTGATACTTATATTGACCGAGCAATGACAGGAACAAACGACTTGCGACCAGATTTTCAAAAAATGATTAAAGACAGCAATAAAAAACAATGGGATTATGTAATTGTTTATAAATTAGACAGGTTTAGCAGAAACAAATACGAAACAACAATCCACAAACACACATTAAGCAATAATGGTGTTAAGGTTTTGTCAGCGATGGAAAACATACCAGATACGCCCGAAGGCATAATTTTAGAAAGCTTGCTTGAAGGTATGAATCAATATTATTCAGCAGAACTTTCACAAAAAGTCCTTCGTGGTTTAAAGGAAAGCTATTTAAAAGGCAACTTTACAAGTGGCGTTCAATTATTTGGTTACAAAGTTGTTGATAAGAAAAATGTTATAGATGAAAACGAAGCCGAAATTGTAAAAGAAATTTTTTCTAAATATGCACAGGGTTTTACTGCTGTTTCAATAGCACAAGAATTTAAAAAGCGTGGCATAAGAACAAAAAAGGGAAAATATGTTGACTCTGTAATGATTTATAAATTTATTCAAAACACAAAATATATTGGTAAAGTAAAACACGGAGATAAAATTTACACAAATATATATCCACCAATAATAGACGAGTCAACTTGGCAAAAAGTCCAATCAATAAGAAACGCAAACAAACACGCACCGGGAAGAAAAAAAGAAATATTTGACTTTTTACTATCTGGTAAATTAGTATGTGGCACTTGTAAAAGAACAATGATTGGTGAAAGTGGAACTTGCAGAAATGGTGATAAACATTACTATTATAATTGTTTAAGCAGAAGAAGAAAAAAGGCAGAGTGTGATTTTCACTCTGTCAACAAACAATGGCTTGAAGATTTAGTTTTGCAAATAACTTGGGAATTAATTTGCAAAGAAAACAATTTAGACGAAATAGTAAACGAAATTTACAAGAAGCATCAACTTGTTAATAAGCAAGACTCTATAATAAAAACACTTGAAGTTAAAAGAAATGATGCTTTAAAAGCTTCTAACAATTTAATATCTGCTATTGAACAAGGAATAATAACCGAGCAAACAAAGATAAGATTAAAAGAATTAGAAGCACAAATATCACAATATGATTTTGATATTGAACAGGAAAAGCAAAGGTCATATACTTATTTAACCCCAAGCTTAATAAAAGATTATTTAAAATCTGTTATTTGTGGTGATATAGAAGATTTAACAATTAGAAAACAAATCATCAAAACATTTATAAGAGAAATAATTTTAACAAATGATAACTTAATAATAGTATATAATTTTATTGATAACAATTTTACAAAAAAGCAAATACCAGATAATATAGAAGAAGTTATTGAACAGTCAGAAATGGCTGTTAAAAATAGATTTAACGGTTCAAACAAAAAGGATAGCACTCCGCCAAGCGTAACCTAATCCGAACACTTTCTGTTTTGATTAGGTTTATTTTTTTGTTTTAGGGTGGGATTCGACCCGTAAAGGGTTCGGTCTGTCGACCCGGACCGCAACAGAGTTGCTCCCGCTTTGTGCTAAAAACTTGCCACTGGCAACTTTTTTTAACGCAGTCGCCCCTAACTCTCCGCCATAGAAAATCACTTTGCTTAATGCAAAGTTTTTTTAATGATAAATGACTAATTAATAATGAAGAATTGAGGTTTTGTTTATGATTTTCTAATTCTTCATTTTTCATTCTTCACTCTTCATCAACCATCATTCACCTCAACGGTTTTTGAAACTGACAAATAGGCTCACCAAAATGTCTAACAAAAAAATCACACTTTTTTCGTGTCTAATGAAATTTGTTAGAAAAATATTAGACAAAACATTAGACAAATTTTAGAATTAGTATTGAAAAAGTTTTTGAGATATGCTATAATCCTTGTACTTTTAAGGAGTTGAATATGAGTTATTATAATAGTGAAGAAGAATTTTTATCTGCATACACAGCACGTAAATTGATATTAGGGGGAAGACCTGTTGTTTGCAAAGAAGAATTGGAAGCAGCACGTGATGAATTTTTACAAAGTGTATACTGCTCTAGTAATTTAATAGAAAAGTTAAATAAATTAAATTTTAATGATTTAGAAAAAATAAGCGAATTATTCCAACAAAAAGCTAGTATTAATAGAAGTTGGCTGAAACCCTGCTTTGTTTATAAGGATGAACAACTTTACCCCACTTATAACTTTTTTGATTTTACACAAACAACTTATGGAGAATTTGTGGTTTTCTTAAGCGATAAACGTTATAATATTATTCCTAGAGAAAAATGTTCAAGATTTATGATTCGTAAGCAATATGAAGAAAATGCTTCGAAAGTTGCTACTTATTTAACAAAATACTTTGCCAATGAATACATAAAGAAAGAAATTAAAAATAGAAGATGGCCAAAGCATTTGAGCGATGTATCTTATTTATTAGATAAGGATTTAGGAAGAACTCTTGAACTTGAAGGAACACAGAACTATTTTAGAAAGTTTAGAAATAGTGCATTTATGGATTTAGGGAACATACTTACTGATAGTAATGGAAATTTAAGAATTTCGAATGAAAGAAGTGGAACGTTGGCTTATAACAATTTAAAAAGAATGCTTACTGCATTCCCAGAACTTGATACGTTGAGCAGTGGGTATTATGAAAAGGGTAATAGCAAATTTAATATTACAATTAAAGATGGTATCATTAAATGCAATGAGACAACACTTGTGGATGAAGATCCATATGAAGAGTTTAGCGATTCTTATTCAAATGAAGAAAAAAGCCTTTAATATTATTTACAAACACTCAAACAAGTTAAAGTTTGGGTGTTTTTTGATATAATTTTAGGGAGCAGGATAAGAAGCGGACTCAAAATTCAAATTTTAACTCTAAAACCCCCTATAAAATAGGCAGTTTTGTATTTAAAATAAAGGGATTACAAGGGATTTGATAATATAAATTATAAGAAGTGATTTTATAAATCACAATTGATTGTCATCAATTCTTGATAACGCAAAGTTCTTATAATTTTGAATTACGTCAGATTATGTTAAATGTGCATAAATGCCCGCTTATATAATCTTCCTAAATTATAAAATAATCAAAGGTAAAAATTAATCGGTAAAACTTGAAAACCGTTGAAGTGCGAGCTTCCTGGGGTTCGGTCTGTCGACCCGGACCGCAACAAGTTGCTCCCGCTTTGTGCTAAAAACTTGCCAAAGGGCAACTTTTCTTAACGCAGTCGCCCCTAACTTTCCGCCAAGCGTAACCTAATCCGAACACTTTCTGTTTTGATTGGGTTTATTTTTTTTAGTTTGTATAAATTTGCTATAAATGAAAACAATAACATTGGGAGGTAATGTTATGATTATTGCAAATATCATAAGTTTAATTGTTTTATTTATCGGTGGGTTAAATTGGGGATTGGTTGGAATTTTTAATTTTAACCTTGTAGATTGGATTTTTGGTGGACATAACGCAGGTTCAATCATTATCTATATTCTAGTTTTACTTGCAACTCTTTGGCTTATTTTTACTGTTTTAACAAAACATGCAATATATGTTAGAAACAAAGATAAAACTTTATAAAACTAATTACAATCACTTTTGTCTTTTTTGACAAAGGTGATTTTTTTATTAAAAGTTAATAGTGGGAATATAATTAATATCATAGTATGTGGTCTTGATAAAAATCTAAAGTATGAAATTTTTTAATATATTGGAAATAAAAAAGATTTATTATATAAAGTAGGTGAAGAATTGCGCTTTCCACTATTTGTATATAGTAAACAATCTAGAAGTTGCATACAATTAGATACACTACACAAAACATATAGTAAAAATTTTTTAAAATTTAGCACTTTTACGATATTATATGTTATAATAGTATCGGTAAAAGGAGATTTTATTATGGCGGAAATTAATCAAAGAATTAAAAATTTAAGAACATGCGCAAGGAAAAGTCAGCAAGAGATGGCAAAGATTTTTGCGGTGTCATCACAACTTGTAAGCAAGTGGGAATGTTCTGATATCGTTCCTGCGACGGAAGATATTATAAAGTTATCTAAATTTTTTAATGTATCATTAGAATATATTTTAACTGGTAAAGCAAATGATGGTGATATGAAGATTTTAAATAGACAATTAAAAGATAACGAAATTAAAGATGAATTAAAAAGAGAATATAAAAGTGCATTAAAAAAGGCAACCGATAAAGAAATTGACCTATTGATACAATATACAAATTTACCTAAAAGTGTGTCGGTAAACGATAATATAAAAGAGTTAATTGTGTTTAATATTAAAGATTTGATAGAATTAAACAATGTTTATATTTACAACATATTAAAGCAAAGTTATAACGTAAAAGGAAAAATAACTTTCGAATTACTTAATCAACCCAAGGTTACTCAATATGAATTCTTTAAACTTGCAGTCGAAGAAGATTGTAAAAATATACAAGATGCTTTTAATTATTATACTTCCGCAGAAGATGTTTGGAACTCTAAAGTTATTTTATTATTGATAAATCATGGCGCAAAAGTTATGCGCATGGGAGAAATAAGGGAGTATTCAACATATTCAATTGATGGTTGTGAAAATACTAAATATGAAGTAAAGCAAGTTTATGACTTGATTTCAACAAAATTATTAAAAGCAGAGTTAGAAAGAGAAATAAGTATTTAACGATAATAATTAAAATTAGATTACTACCATATTAAGCGATATTATAGCATTATTAATAATAATTTTGATGCTAAAAATATAATAATATGAGTATTTTATTTGCTAATTTTATTGCTTTATGATATTATTAGGTAAGGAGATTTTTATGTTTGCTAATAAGAAGATTATGATGATTGCCACAACCGATAATATGATATGGCAATTTCTATTGCCACATATCAAATATTTGCAAGAGAAAGGCAATATTGTTGAATGTGTGTGTGCAAAAACTGGGTTTTGGTTTGATGAATTAAGGGATAAATATGGTCTTAAGGTGCATGAGATTGATTTTGGGAGAAACCCATTAAAGTTTAAGAACTTTGGTGCATATAAAAAGTTGAAATTGCTACAAAAGGAAAACAAATTTGACTTAATATACTGTCAACAACCGGTTGGTGGAATGATGGGAAGACTGTTGGGTAAAAAGTTTAAACTTCCTGTAATATACACCGCGCACGGTTTTCATTTCTTTAATGGTGCACCGCTTGTTAATAGATTGGTGTATAAACCAGTAGAAAAATGGCTTTCGAAGTATACTGATATTTTGATTACTATCAATGAAGAGGATTATCAAAATGCATTAAAGATGAAGGCTAAAAATGTGTTTAAGATAAACGGTATTGGAATGGAATTTAAAAAGTATGATATAATTGAGGAAACAAGGCAAGAAATTAGGAAAAGTTTAGGTATTAAGGATGAAGAGTTTGTTATTGTTACGGTTGCAGAGTTTATTAAGCGCAAAAACTATAAAACAATGATAAATGTAATCAAGGGTCTAAAGGATAAAGGCGTTAAGGTTAAATTTTTGGTTTGCGGTCGTGGACAGGATGAGGAAAAAATTAAGCAACAAATTATAGACCTTGATATTAAAGAGCAAGTTAATATTTTGGGATATCGTAAGGATATTAACCGCATTTTAACTGGGGCAGATGTGTTTATGTTGACATCCTTCCAAGAAGGTTTGACATTATCAGTTATTGAAGCTATGAGTTACGGTTTGCCTTGCGCTGTTAGTAATGTTAGAGGGAATAGAGATTTAATCGTTGATGGTCAAGGTGGAATTGTGGTTGATGCTACAAATGTTGATGGGTTTGTAGATAGGATTAAGGAATTATCAAACAATGTACAACTTCGTGCAAAAATGGGCGAGTTTAATAAAGAGGAAAGTAAGAAATACACAATTGAAACAGTATTAAATCAATTGGCAGAAATCTATGGAGTAATTAAATGGTAAAAGAAAACAAATATCTATGGCTAAGATGTTTTATTGCATTTGCCTTGCAGTTCTTAGCGTTTGTGTATAAACCGTTTGTTATTATCGAATTAGTATATTTAATTTTATTAATAATTTTGGACAAACCTGAAAACAAAATATGTTATTTATTTTTTATGTTGCCATTTTATAATGTGTTTAGATATAGCGCTGGCGCATTTAGATTTAATAATATTTTTGATAGTTTAAAAACCTTATATTTAAGCACCATACTAGTTTTGGTATTTTGCTTGGTGATGGGTGTACATTTTGTTTTGGATATTAAAAACAAGAAAAAAAGCATTAACTTAAAGTCTATTATAGTTCTTGCAATACTATATATATTGTTTTTAGTTCCATTTAATAGTATTGATAGCCAAGCGTTTAGTTCGATACTAGTTATTTCTTCATTATTTTTGGCAACTTACTTAATCTATCAATAAAAAGAGTGTTTTAATTTAAGAAAAATACTAGATATATGGCTTATAGGTGTTGTATTGTCGGTGGTTACATATCTATTTAAGGATATATTACCTTATTTAGGTGACTACATTGTGCAGTTTGAACAAAGGTTTTCAGGTTTGCAACGCGACCCTAATTATTTTGGATTTGAATTAATGGTATTGCTAGTGGGATATACGGTGTTATTTTTTAAACATCAACTCAAATATAAGACGTTGATTCCGTTTGGTATAATATCAATAATTGCAATTTTTACACTATCTAAAAGTTTCTTGATTTCGTATGTGTTGTATTTGGTCGTGCTTTTGGTGTGTTTATTAAGATATATACTAAAACAAATTAAAGACAAAAAGAAAAAAGTAACATTTATTTGCTTGATTGTCACTGGTGTTGTAATATGTAGCATTGTTGCGATTATTGTATTACCTAAACTATTTGAAGGTAGAGCAAATGTTGTTGACACCAAATCAGGCGGAGTATACAACTTTATAAATAGTTTAACTACTGGCAGATTAGGTATATGGATTGATTATATCAAACTGTATTTTAAATCATTTTGGAGAGTGGTATTTGGTTATGGTTCTCTAAATGGTTACCCAATGGACGCAGTACATAATACACCATTACAAATTTTATTTTTTGGTGGAATTATTGCATTAGGGATATTAATTTATCTATTGATTAAATTTATTAAAAATCATAAATGTCCAGCGATAATGTATATCTTAATAGGAATATTGCTAATACATTCTTGTTCGGTGGACTTATTATTTTCATATAGAACATACTTAATTTTATCAATTATGATTTTGTGTTTTAATTTGTACCCAAAAGAAGAATTTATCAATATAAATACTTTACAAAAATTTAATACAACAAAATTAAGTGTTGTGATACCTATATATAATGCAGAAAAATATATTGAAAGATGCGTAGAGAGTTTAACTAAACATAAAGATTTGAATTTGGAAATTATTTTAGTTAATGATGGTAGTACGGATAATAGTGGACATATCTGCAAACAACTTGCGTTGTTAGATGATAGAGTTAATGTAATAGAAAAATCAAATGGTGGTGTTTCAAGTGCTAGAAACGAAGGCTTAAAATATGCTACGGGTGAATACGTAACATTTATTGATGCTGATGATTTTGTAAGTGATGAGTTTAAGGCTTGCTATTCAGTATTGGGTGAAAGTGAAATATATTGTGTTCCTTATTGTGAAATCAAGGGCGACAATAAAAGATTAATAATCCCCACAACAGATTGGAACGGTAAAGTTGCAACTAATCTAAATAATGGTGCAGTTACTACAGGATTATATAATTCTGTCTGTATGAAAATCTTTAAAACAAGTATAATAAAAGAAAATAATATTGAGTTTGATACAAGTTTGAAAATTGCTGAAGATTTTAAATTTGTTATAGATTGTTTTAAGGTTTCTAACACTATTGATTTTGTTGGCTGTTGCTATTACAATTATTTTAGAAATGATACTTCAGCAATGCATAAGGTAGACTTTGAAAAAATATGTAACACATTAGATGCTTGCAAATATGCAATTAACACAGTTAAAAATATAAAAAGTGTAAACATTAAGAAGTTGTGTTTGAAGTTAGTAAGTGAAAATTTATTGTCTGTATTTGCTAGAGTTAATGATTATTCTAGCGATAAAAACAAGTATTTAATGGAAGAATTATGCAAATTAAAACAATACTTTAGTTATGGTTCTTCGCTTATAAAGAAGATTTTAGTAATATTAATAAAGATTTTTGGTATTAAAATTTTCATAAAAACATTAAAAAAAGTTAAATCAATTAAAAGGAGCAAAAATGAAAATATTTCTAAAATGGATTAAGGAATTTGGTTTTTTATTTACAATTAAATATTACACTTGCACAATTTTAGAAAAACTCTCAAGAGGAAAGTTAAGTCTAAAAAACAATATAATTAAAAAATATATCAAAAAACATTATAAAGATATGATTGTTGACAATGTTGTTTCGCAAGAGTATAATATTTATGAAGGTAAAATATGGGTATTTTGGTGGACCGGAATAGAAACCGCTCCAGATATAGTTAAGCGTTGCATTGAAAAAATAAAAAAATCATCAAACGATAAAGTTGTTATTTTGGACAAGAATAATATAAAAAATTATATAGAAATTCCTCCACATATTTATGATAAAATTGAAAAAGGATATATAACAATCACACATTTTAGCGATATATTGAGGATGTGTTTATTATCACAATATGGTGGTCTGTGGTTGGATTCAACTATATATTATACAGGTGGTAATATTAAAGAATATTTGGAAAGAGAATTTTATACAATAAAACATTTAAACGGAAACTCAAGATATGTGTCTAAGAATAGATGGACGGGATATTTTTTATCTTGTAAGAAAAACAATTTATTAGTTGTCAATGTACGCAATATTTTGTTTGAATATTGGAAAAAACACGACACACTTATTGAATATTTTTTAATAGATTTTTTAATAGATTTAGTATATTCAAACAACTATACTGTTAAATGCATGATTGATAATCTTGAACCCAACAACGAAAATAACGAAAAATTGGTAGCGTTATTAAATGAACCATATAAAGAAGAGATATTAAAAAAACTAATAAACAACACAAATGTGTTTAAATTGACGTGGAAACAAGAATTTAAACTTGAGAATGAAGGAAAGAAAACTTTTTATAATTATATAATTAATGGTGGTTAGATATGAAAAAATTAGACGTCATCCTTGTTAATAGAAACATGGTTGCCGGAGGAATTGAAACGGCAATTTTAGGGTTTATGCAAAACTTAAAAGAATATGTAAATTTTGATTTGCTATTATTTAATAAATGTGGTACTTTATTAAGCAGAGTCCCCAAAGAGACTAGAGTTTTAGAGACTGGAAGAATTTTGAGATTGCTAGGTAATACTTACGCGGGGAATATACAGCAAAAATCAACTACGGTAAGTTATGATATTAAGAAAAAAATTCTAAAATTTGCAAAAAAATTAGGTGCCGAGAAAGCGCTAGGTAAGTTTGCTTTTGTTGGGCAAAAACAAAATAAAAAATATGATATTGGCATTTGTTGTCATGGGATAGATTACTTAAAGTGCAAGTATGTTTTAAAATGTGTTGATGCGAGATACAAGATCGCGTTTATTCATTGCGATGTTCGAGAATATAAAGTAAGCAAAAAGACGTTGAAAATGCTTTTAAAATTTGACAAAATTCTTTGTGTGTCAAAAAGTTGTGCTAATATATTCCTTGAAAAGTATCCTCAATTTACTAATGTTGACTACTTGTATAATTTTCAAGATATTGATAGGATAAAAAAACTTGCAGATGCATTTGAAGTGGAGTATAAGCATGGTTTAAACTTAGTAACGGCTGCCCGTTTAACCGAACAAAAAGGTCATATTAGAGCGTTGAGAGTTTTAAAAAGACTTCACGATGAAGGGTATTCATTTATTTGGAATATTGTGGGTAATGGCGAGAAAGAGGAAGAGATTTTTGAATTTATCAAACAAAATCAAATGGAAGATTATGCTATAATGCATGGATTGCAATCTAATCCATATCCTTTTATAAAAAAAGCAGATTTATTCTTTTTGGCCACACTCCACGAGGCCGCACCAATGGTTTATTGCGAGGCCATGAGTTTAAGGGTCCCAGTATTTACAACAAATACTTGCTCTGCTGATGAACTGGTTGGCGATTTGGGTTTTGTTTGCGATAATAGCGAAGAGGAAATTTATTTAAAATTAAAAGAAATTTTTGATAATCCTGCATTATTAACATTGTCAAAAGAAAAAATAAAAGATTACCACTATGGAAACGAAGAGATTGTGAAAAAGTTTTTAGATATGTTTAAATAAAATTTAGTGTTTGGGAGAAATGTATGGAAGGAAATTTAATTTCAGTTATTGTACCAGTATACAAGGTTGAAAAATATTTGAATAGATGTGTTGAAAGTATTATAAATCAAACCTATAAAAACTTGGAAATAATATTAGTTAACGATGGAAGTCCAGACAACTGCCCTAAAATATGTGAGGATTGGGCAAGCAAAGATTTGCGTATTAAAGTTGTGTGCAAAGAAAACGGAGGGATTAGTTCGGCTCGGAATTTTGGCCTTAGATACGCAACTGGAGAATATATAGCATTTATTGATAGTGACGATTATGTTGATGTAACAATGTTTGAAAAATTGATGAAGTCTGCAATTGAAAACAAAAGCGATGTTGTTATCTGTGGATTTAAAAACGTATATGAAGACGGGGGATGTGAGGATGTTATTGAAAAGAATTTGCCACAAGTAACTAACGAAAATATATTATATTACTACATTATATCCAACACTAAAAAAGTTAATAAGCAAATAACTACAGATACAATATCTCCGAGTGTTTGGCGAATGTTATATTCAAAAGAGGTTATTAAGGATATTTATTTTGAAGAAGATGTAAGATATGGTGAAGATTTGTTATTTAATGTCGAAGTATTTAGCAAATCTATAAAAATATCTACAGTTATGGAATGTTTGTATTTTTATTTTCAACGAAAAGGTAGCGCAGTTCGTTTGATAAACGAAAACATGCTTAAAACTAAGTTTAACTACGCTATAAAAAAATTAAAATTGGCAGATCTTATTAAAGACGAAAGTGCTGCTAACGCATTTAAGTTTTCGATTTATAAAATGATTTACTGGGATCTGGTTAAATACAAAAATATTTCCGCTTATAAAAAATACTATCCTAGACTACTGGAATTAAACCTTAACCTTAAGCAGTATTATAAAGATTTTCAAGATATGTCTTTAAATAAACAAGAACGACTAATAAATTATTTAATGCATAAAAATAAGATTCACATTATGAGATTTTGTTTTGATGTTAAACAAAACATAAAACAATTGTTTAAAAGAGGATAGTCCAATGACAAGAACTGCAAATGTAAAAACAAATTTGATATTTAATACAATTAAGTTTACAACTCAGTTGATACTACAATTTGCTATACGTACAGCATTAATTTATTTAATGGGTGCGGAATATTTGGGTTTAAATGGATTATTTTCAAATGTTTTGGCTTTTCTTAATCTTGCTGAAGTGGGGATTGGAACCGCAATTGTGTTTAACATGTATAAACCAATCACTGAAAATGATACTGAAAAAATTAAAGCATTACAAAATCTATATAAGAAATTTTATTTGGTAATTTCATCTATTGTTTTAGTGCTTGGTGTTGCCATTTTACCATTTATAAAACATTTTATTAATGGTGATGTATCGCTTGATATTAACATATATGTTATATATTTTATGTATTTGGTAAATACGTTAGTTGGTTATTTGGCAGCGCATAAACGTTCATTATTGTTTGCATATCAAAGGAATGATATTGAAAACAAAATTAAAACCTTTTGTTTGTTTTTTATGACAGCAATTCAAATAGTTGTTTTGTTTGCATTTAAAAACTACTACGCATACTTTGCTATAACAATAGTTTTTACAGCAATAGAAAGTTTATTGATAAGTAAGATTGCTAAAAAATTATATCCACAACTAAATGGTAAGGCTCCAGAACTCGATATAGAGACAAAGAAGGAAATAAAGAAGAATATAGGAGCTTTAAGTCTTCATAAAATTGGTTCAACAGTTGTGTTTTCGACAGATAATATATTAATTTCAACAATTCTCGGACTGACTGTGTTGGGAGCATATTCTAATTACGTATTAATTATCTCAACCATAACTTCATTATTTGTTATAGTAAGCAATGCTATTGGAGGAAGTGTTGGGAATTTGGTTGCAAGTCTAGATAAAAAATATGTGTATGTAAAATATAATCAAATTAAATTTATATTATCGTTTTTAACCGCAATTTCAACCGTGTGTATGATTGTGTTATTTCAACCATTTATTAGAGTTTGGACAGGAGGAGGAATTTACGTATTAGAGTTATCCACAGTTATTTTATTGGTTGTTAGTTTTTATTTTAGTAGAATGCGTATGGCAACATCAATATTCAAGGATGCGGCCGGATTGTTTTGGCAAAATAGGTTTGCACCTATTTTTGAAGCTATTATAAATTTGGTAGTATCAATAGTGCTTGGATGGTTTATGGGCATAAACGGAATTATAATAGGAACAATATTAAGTACTGTTTTAGTTCCGCTTTGGGTAGAACCTAAAATGCTGTATAAACATTATTTTAAAAAGAGCATGAGGAAATACTTTATAGACATTTTATTTAACATGTTAGCAATTGCGGTCGCAACGATTATATGTTATTTTATATGTTCATTTATTCCAGAATGCGGTATTTTGTGGTTAATTGTTCGATTTGTTGTATGTATTATTTTGTGCATAATTTTATTATTGTTGATTTATTGCAAAACGAAGGACTTTAAAAGTTGTGTAAAGTGGTTAAAAGAAATTATGCATAATTTTAAATCTAATAAACCTATTAAAACTCCACAAAATATAGATAATTCGAAGTAGCGATATAATTTGGTGAAATTATAATATAAAAAATACACCCAAGATTTATTTCTTGGGTGATTTTTTAAATGCGATGATGTGATGTGCTTGTCTTTCGTTTTCGGGTGGAGGTGTCATGTAATCACCATATACATTAGTCAAATAGTAATTATACTCCTTAAGTATTGGGAATTTTTCATCCTCAAAATCTACTAAAATTGTTTCATTAAACATTTCTTTTGGAATCATTTCCTTTTTGCCATATTCGCAATATATTCCGGCATAGTCACAGTTTTTAAGTGGATATTTTTTTAGCAAGTTTTCAGATTTCTTATAAAAATGCTTCCAACCAAAAACTTTACAATAAGTCCACATAAAAAATTTAGGAATAGTTCTCATCCAACCCTTAGAACTTTTAACAAATTTTTTAGTTGCTGCAAAATGATGAAACATACGTAATTTACAATATTTGTTCGTTAATTTATTGATTTTATCTTTAGGTATACCATCTACTGGAAAAACATCAACAAATATTCCCATATCTTTATGTCTTGGGAAATTAATTTCTTCAACATAAGTATTTAAATCTACAACTTTTGCAAAATTGTAAAAATAGTTTGGAAAATCTTTACCAAAATGAAGACATTTATAGTTTGGGTCTTTAATGTTATCCATTAGGTTTAAAAATTTATTATAATTTTCTCTTGTCATCATAATATCAATATCATCGTCCCAAGGGATAAATCCTTTATGGCGGATTGCACCCAATGCCGTTCCATCACATAAAGAATATTTAATATCGTTTTCTTTACAAATCTTATCAATATATTTAAGTATATTAAGACTTATTCTTTGAATTTCTTTAATATCTTTTATTTCTTCCATGGTTAATTACCTCAATTTAGCATTTGCTAAAAGTAATTATATCAACAAAAGATTATAAAGTCAAATAAATCTATCTATTAAAAGTTATTATATAAAAAGTTGTTATTACTATTTTTAGTTATTGCAATATCACGAGTTTTAATAAAAATTTTAAAAAAAGACTTTATTTTTGCATATATTTTATGTATAATGGTTAGTAAAGGAGGAAAAAATGAAACGCGCTGTAGAGTATAGAGGTATTGCAAGGGATAATTTAAGAAACAATTGGGGCAATGCTATTATTGTTTGTTTGATTACATTTTCCGTATCAACATTGTTGGGATTTGTTCCTGTTATCGGTACAATTGGTTCAATATTGTTGGCGGGACCATTGATGGTTGCTGAAATCATTTATTTTGTAAAACTTCACAAAAATGAAGATGCTACTATAAATTCAATGTTTGTGGATTTTGGAAAAAATCTAATTAACAACTTTTTAACCTACATATTGCAAACACTATTTATTATTTTGTGGTCATTACTATTTATAGTTCCTGGAATAATAAAGTCATATTCATATGCTATGACAATGTATTTAAAGGCAAAGCGTCCTGAATTGGAAGCGAATGAAGCGATTACTATGTCAAGACAAATTATGGACGGGAAAAAGTGGAAATTGTCATGTTTGCAATTTAGTTTTATAGGTTGGATAATTTTATCAATAATTACATTGGGAATTGGTTTGATATTCTTGTTGCCATATATGCAAGCAAGTATAACTGCTTTTTATGAAGATGCGTATAATGAATACCAACAAAAGATTAATTCTGACGACAATGCTGAAAACGAGATAATTGTAGAGGAAAATAATTAAGAATAAAAAATAGACTTGCTAATTGAAGTCCTCAAAATGGGATTCACTTCAAATTGCGGGTCTTTTTTAATATTTTCAACATTGACAACAATTAATTTATGTGATATTATGCAACTATGGAAAAGTATAGATATAAAATAGATAAAGAAAGTGAAGAGTACTTTACATTTAGAGGTCGTTGGTTTGACTATATTTATGGAGAAAACAGTCCAGAATATGCATTACGATTAGGTGAAACGACTGATTATTTTTATTTTACCATAACTGCATTACATAATGAACTTGGTGAGAATTTTGACATTGATATAACTAAAGAAAATATTATGTATGACGCTTTTAGTAATTTAATGAAGGAATTTTATTTGATTGATGTAAAAGAGGAGGGAACTACTGAGCGAAAAACCTTAGAATTTAAAAAGCGTAAGGGACTTGTTAAACTTACTTTTAAAAACATTCCATTAGACAAAAGATGTTTTTGCACTATTGAATTTGCCAATGTTAGACGTTGGGGCGACACAAGATTTAATAATATCGTCTCGCAAACTGATAAGGATTTTTCTAACAATCTTCAAAAGGTAGGAGATTTTAGATACGAATTTAAAGGTCGGTTACATGAGATGTTTAATCAATTGCAACACATATTTGAAAATAATAAAAATTTAGATTGTGAGCAATTAAGTGTTAAATAATATGAAAAAAGAACAACTTATGTTGCTCTTTTTTTGAAAATAGAAATACAGTTTAAATTACTTTAACAAGCTCTTTAAAGTTGCACTCATCTTGAAAGTTGGAACTTTGCAAGCCTTGATTGTCATCTTCTTCTTAGTGAATGGATTAATCTTAGTGCCACCTGCTTTCTTCTTTACATCAAATGTACCAAAGCCAATAAATTGAACTTTGTCGCCTCTTTTCAAAGCGCCTTTAAGCACATCTAAACCTGCAGTAAAGATTGCCTTAGTTTGAGCAATTGAAACACCAGTTTCTTCAGCAACTGCTCTGTAAAAATCGCCTGCGTTCATAGTTTTCATAAACATTTTCTCCTTTTCTTGTAATAGCCATTGCTATAACTATTAAAAGTGTATCAAATTTTTTTTTCAAAAGCAACTAATTTTACTATAAAATTACAAATTTTTGCTTATTTATAGCACTTTTTAAGTCAAATAGGTCGCTTTTATACTATTCAATATACCCAATTTAACAAAAATTAACACTAAATTTATAAAAGTTGTTTAATATTGGTAATAATTTTAAAAGGTGAAAGAGGGGTAAATTTATAACTTTTGTATAAAAAATTCTACTTTTTTTGTAAAACCTCTATCATTTTTTTGTAATATGTGCTATCATTATAAGTACTATTAAAGTTAATTATATATAAGAGAGGAAAAATTTATGAAAAACATTAGAAATATTGCAATTATTGCCCACGTTGACCACGGTAAAACATCACTAGTTAATGCAATGCTAATTCAAGGCGGTGTATTTAGAGAAAATCAAGAAGTTCAAGACCGCGTAATGGATAGCAACGCGCTAGAGCGTGAGCGTGGCATTACAATTTTGTCAAAAAACTGTTCGGCAATGTACAAGGATACTAAGATTAACATTGTTGATACTCCTGGACACGCGGATTTTGGTGGAGAAGTGGAACGTGTGCTAAAAATGGTGGACGGTGTACTACTAGTGGTTGACGCCTATGAAGGACCAATGCCACAAACACGTTTTGTGCTTGAAAAAGCATTAGAGTTAAATCTTAAAGTTATAGTAGTTATTAATAAAATTGATCGTCCAGACGCTCGTCTTAAGGAAGTTCCAGACGAAGTGTTGGAGTTGTTATTTGACCTTAATGCAAATGATGAGCAACTTGATAGTCCAGTACTATATTGTTCGGCACGTAATGGTGTTTGTACCAAAGATCCTAATGTTCCAGCTGAAAATATGAACCCATTGTTTGATGCAATCATTGAGCATATTGACCCACCTAAGGGTGAAGACGATAAACCATTCCAAATGTTGGTTTCATCAGTTGAACATAGTGACTACTTGGGTAAACTTGCCGTTGGTAAAATTGAAAATGGCATAGTTAAGGCAAATCAAACTGTTTATGTTAAGAACTATTTTGATGAAAGCAAGTCTTACATTGGTAAAGTTGTAAACATTTTTAACTTTGAAGGATTAAAACGTAATACAATTACTGAAGGTGGTGCTGGAGATGTTGTGCTCATTGCAGGTATTCCTGATATCACTATTGGCGATACCATTAGTCAAACAGCAGATATGGAAGCAATACCATTTGTAAAGATTAGTGAGCCAAGTGTTGAAATGACATTTATGGTTAACGATAGTCCATTTGCTGGTAAGGAAGGTAAGTTCGTAACCAGTCGTCATATTCGTGATAGATTGTATAAGGAAGCAATGAAAGACTTGTCACTAAAAGTTCGTGATGGCGATACCGCTGAAAGTTTTAAAGTAAGTGGCCGTGGAGAAATGCACTTAAGTATTTTAATTGAAAATATGCGCCGTGATGGATATGAGTTCCAAGTAAGTCGTCCACGTGTGCTATATCGTACTATTGATGGCGTTAAGTGTGAACCGATTGACAAGGTAATTCTTGATGTACCAGAAGACGCTGTTGGTAATATTATGACCGCTATGGGTAATCGTAAAGGCGAACTGGTTAGCATGCACCCAATTGGAAGTCGTATGAGATTAGAGTTTTTAATTCCTTCTCGTGGATTATTTGGTTATAAGTCACAAATGCTTACAGATACTCGTGGTGAAGGCATTATGAGTTCGGTATTCTTTGAGTATCAACCATATAAGGGCGATATTTCTAGTCGTACATTTGGCTCGCTTATTGCTTACGAAACTGGTGATGCTATCACTTATGGATTGTATAATGCTCAAGGTCGTGGAAGATTATTAGTTCGCGCTGGCGACCCTGTATATATGGGAATGGTAGTAGGTGCTAATCCTAAGGGCGACGATATTGTAGTTAACGTATGTAAGAAAAAGCAACTTACTAATATGCGTACATCAGCAAGTGACGAAGCGTTAAGACTTACACCTATCCAAGATATGAGTTTGGAAATGGCAATCGAATTTATTGCTGATGATGAATATGTTGAAGTTACGCCTAAGAGTATTCGTATCCGTAAAGCAATACTTGACCATCAACTACGTGCAAAAAGTCATAAACCAGTGGTGGCAGACTAATGGATAGACAACAACAAAACAATATATTAAAAGGCGCTGTTAAGCGTGTGGGTATTACAATATTATGTTGCTTGCCAGCGCTAATAATAATAGGATATATGCTAAGAAATTTAAACAGTGTAGCGGCGGTGTTTATATTTACACTATTTATGTTAGTAGCAATTTGCATTGAAGAATATATTCATATTAAAATTGCTACCAAAAAGCAATTAAAAAATAAAGTGTTACACAAAAACGAAGATGTGTTTAAATAATTATTAATGAATAATGAAAAATGAAGAATTGCGGAAGCTTTCGTGTTATAATTTGAGGAGTAATATGAAAAATATAATCATTACAGGAGCAGGAAGTGGCGTTGGAAAGGCGGTTGCAACAATGCTTAAAGATGACAATTTAATCTTAGTGGGAAAAGCAAAGGAAAGTATAGAAAAAGTTGCACAAGAACTGAATTGTAAATTTTTTGTTTGTGACGTTACTGAACCTAAACAAATTAGGGAATTAAAACAATTTGTGTTAAAAACTTTTGACAAAATTGATTGTTTAATAAATTGTGCGGGTATATGGGCTAAAGGAGAATTATCACAACTAGGTATTGACCATTTTGCTCAAATGAACAAGTTGGAAAGAGTAAAAAAGTTGATTGATACAAACATTTTTGGTATTATAGGTATGACTAGCGAGTTTGCTCCAATAATGATAGAACAAAATTATGGGCAAATAATCAATATTAACTCTCAAAGTGCTGTGGAAGTGGAAGAGTTTTGTCCTGTTTACAATGCATCCAAACATGGTAGTTATGCTTATCGCAAAGCAGTTCAAAGAGATTTAGCGAAACATAATGTTAAAATCACAGATGTTTGTCCAGGACTGATAAAAACTAACTTTTATATTAACGCCAACGATAAACTGCCAGATGAAATTATGAGTTTAGGACTAGAACCCGAAGATGTAGCTAGAACTGTAAAATATATTATGGATTTACCACACGAAATTACAATTCCATCAATAGAAATTAGACATATAAAAAATTATTAGGAGGAAAGTTATGGAAAAAGCACCAAGAATTTTACCACATAATTTGGAGGTTGAACAAAGTTTGTTAGGAAGTTTGTTTTTAAGTCAAGACGCTCAAAGTGAGTGTTTTGCTAAAATGCAAGCAAATGACTTTTACTCAACGGGACATCAAAAGATTTTTAAAGCAATGTACGAAAACTATCGTAGCAACAAGGGTGTTGACTATGTAACCGTTGCTAAAACTTTGGATACAAAAGGCGAACTTGAAGACGTTGGCGGGATTGAATATATTGCCGACTTAACAAATGCAGTACCTAGTGCATCAAATTTTAAAAATTATATGGAAATAGTTAAAAATGATGCGACTATGCGTAGACTGATTGAACTTTGTCAAGGCGGGATTGATTATTGTTTTAAAAATACTGATTCAAAAACCGCTTTACAGTATATGGAAAAACAAATCTTTGATTTGTCTAAGGAAAAAGATATTAGTGAACTTGTGCAAATTAGTCAAGGTGTTAATGAAGTTATTGACCGTATGGAAAAATTGTCGATTGACAAAAATGCATTCCGTGGTATTAAAACTGGATTTCCTACACTTGATAATTACACTAAGGGTTTCCACAAAGGAGAATTGATAATATTGGCGGCCCGTCCAGGTATTGGTAAAACAGCGCTTGCGCTTAATATGTGTACAAATGCGGCACTTTATGGTGGAGCAAATGTTGCAATTTTCTCACTAGAAATGCATATTAGTGAAGTTGCACAAAGAATAATGTGTAGTGTGGGCAATATTGATACTGAAAGTGCGAAAGGCGGAACAACTAACTCTAAAGTTTGGGAAACTGTTATGCAAACTAAGGAACAACTTGAAAATGTTGGTTTGTATGTTGACCACTCTTCACTTAATACTCCTACTCAAATACTATCTAAATGTCGTAGACTAAAGGCAGAACACGGCCTAGATATGGTAATGATTGACTATCTACAACTTATGAAAAGCGATGTGACTAAAGATAGTGGTAATCGTCAACAAGAAGTGGCAGACCTTACACGTAGTTTAAAGGTTGCGGCTCGTGAACTAGAATGTCCTATTATCGTATTATCACAATTGTCACGTGATATCGAAAAACGTACCGACCACAAACATCAACTTAGTGACTTGCGTGAATCGGGTGCAATCGAGCAAGACGCAGACATTGTTTTATTTATCGATCGTGCTAACGAAGTTAATCAAGAACTTGAAGAGGTGGAAGTGGCTGACGACAACAATGATGATGGCGAAAAGTGTAAGCTTATTATTGCTAAACATCGTAATGGTTCACTTGGTACTATTCCACTTAAGTGGTATGGTCAATATACAAGATTTGAGGAACCAAAGGCAAATCGCTTAAGCGAAGCACCTGTTCACAATGTGTCAAACTCTACCGAAGAATTGATACCTGTGGCAAATGACGATATCGATAGTGCATTTTAATAAAGAGGAAATATAATGAATTTTAAATTAAAACAAATAGATAACCAAAATTTAAATATCCTTAAAAACTTATTTCAATTATATATTCACGATATCTCAAAGGAACTTCCTTGGGATTGTGATGATAATGGAATATTCGAGGCATATTCGTTAAGTGAATGGATAGAAAATAAAGATAATTTTGGATATCTAGTATATATTGAAGATAAATTGGCTGGATTTGTTATGGTTGATAAAGAATTTAAAGTTCTTGAAAATCAAGCAAATAGTTATAATTTATCGGAAATATTTATCTTAAACAATTATAAAGGTAAAGGACTGGCGTCTAGCGTAGTCAAACAAGTGTTTAATATATTTAAAGGGAATTGGGAATGCAGACCTGTACCTAAAAGTATATCGGCACTGACATTTTGGGAAAGAGTGTTTAAAAATAACTTTCCATACAATGTAACTAAACACGAATGGAAAGAAAATCGATTTGCGTTTACTTTTAAAAATATATAAAATTAAAGGAGAAATATTATGATTATTGATGAAATTAAAAAGGATAATGTGCAAGCAATTAAAGATAAAAATATGGTTGCACGTGCAATTTTAGGGGTTGCTATTAGTAAACACTTGGCATTAAGCATTGAAAAGCGTAAAACAGGTGCTGAAATGACTGACGCTGATATGATTGCAATATTACAAAAAACAATTAAAGAGTTAAATGAAGAAGCCGAAAACTATGCAAAGGTTGGCAATACTGCACAAATGGAAGAGATTAAAACTCAAAAGACTATGCTTGAAAAATATTTACCTCAAATGATGAGCGAAGACGAAATTAAGTCAGTTATTAATTCTTTAGAAGACAAATCTATCCCAAGCGTTATGAAACACTTTAAAGCAAACTATGCTGGCAAAGTCGATATGCAACTTGTTAACAAAATGGCACGCGGATAATTTAGTAAACGAGAACTGTATGGAAAAGATATTAACATTTATTATAAAGGATAAAAAGTTGTTACTACTATTAGGTAGTGACCAAGACCCGCAATATCACAAATCATTTTGGTATGTTGTTACCGGTGGGTGTGAAAAGGAAGATAGTTCGCTAGAAGATACAGTTAAACGTGAAGTGTTGGAAGAAACGGGTTTAACTTTAACCAAGATTGTGGATTTGGACTGGACTTTTGAATATGAGTCGCTAGGCAAACATTGTGTTGAACACGCATTTATATCTTTTGTGGACAATTATGAGATTAAACTAAATGAAGAAAGTATTGATTATAAGTGGTGCGACCTTGATGAGTTTATAAAGCTTATAGAGTGGTATGGCGACAAGCAAGAATTAAAAGAAAGGTTGATAAAATTTATATAAACAGTATGAAAATAATTAATGATTTACAGTTTTTTAAAAGGGATACAATTACACTTGCTAAAAGTTTGATTGGTAAGTGGATTGTTACCAATATTAATGGCGTGAAAGTTAAGGTTCAAATTTGTGAAACCGAGGCGTATTTAGGTGTTAACGATAGTGCGTGCCATACCTATAAGGGTAAGCGTACCGAACGTGTTGAACCTATGTGGCAAGTTGGCGGAACGATATATATTTATTTGTGCTACGGGTTACATTATTTGCTTAATATTGTAAGTTGTGATGAGGACGTGCCTGAAGCAGTGTTAATACGTGGTGTGGTTGGAGCAAATGGTCCTGCAAAAGCAACTAAACTATTAAATATTGATAAGTCGTTAAATGGGAAAAGCATAGTAGACAATCCTAAAATTTGTATTATGGACGACGGAAATAAGTATAAACACACAACTGCCACACGTGTTGGTATTGATTACGCTTTGCCAAAAGATAAAAATGCAAGATTAAGATTTATCTTAAAACAATAACACATATTAAAGGAGAAAGTTATGTCAAAAGAAATTAAAATTGGTAGAATTTATAGACATTTTAAAGGCGACTACTATTTAGTTGAAGATATTGTGCTAGATTCGGAAACCAAAGGCAAAATGGTACTTTATCGCGCATTGTATGGTGATGGCACAAGATATGTTCGACCTTATGATATGTTCGCAAGTCGTGTGGATAGGGTTAAATATCCTAATGTTAAGCAAGAAGATAGATTTGAGTTGCAAGAAATTGAAAGTTTAAACAAGTAAGGATAAATTATGAGAATAGTAATTCAAAGAGTGCATAAGTCAAGATTGGAAGTAGATAACCAAGTTGTAAGCGAAATTGGTTTTGGTTATAACGTATTTGTAGGCGTAACTAGGGACGACACAATGGATAACGTAAAACGTACTGCTAGACGTATTGCAACCGTACGACTTTTTAAAGATGAAGATGATAAGTTGACATATAATATATCACAAGTTGGTGGTGAAATTTTGTTGGTATCTAATTTTACATTATGTGATAAAAAGGGGAGTGGCGGAGCCCGTCCGGACTTTACATTAAGTGCACCAAAAGATAAGGCAATAGAGTTATACCAAGCACTTCAAACCGAACTGATTAACGAATATGGTTTAAGCGTTAAAATGGGACGCTTTGCCGCACATATGGAAATATACACAGTATTAGATGGACCTATTAATTTAGTACAAGAGTATTAATTTACCAAAAACTATATTTAAGATATAATTATGTAGGGAGAAAGTTATGTATAAGATGTATTCAAAATTAGTTGAAAAAACCACTCAAGAAATGATTGATAAAAGTAGCAATGTAGACGATTTTATATATAACTATTATAATCATATTTTAGAATATAAAACTAGTCAAACTGTTGGATTTGAAGGCGATGCAAATATTCCTTATGTATTTGTAAAATGTTTGAAAGATATTAATATAGAACTTGCTAATATTCTTGAAAAAAAGTTAAATATTTGGTTTGAAGGTAAAGCATTTTTAGCGGGTGATACTGAAGCGTTTAGTCAGTTGAATTTTGGTTATGGAAAAGAACATTTGCGTAATACTTTAGAGATGATTAATAATTATCAAAATTCTTTGGGAGATGGTAAAGAGAGTGTGGTAAGTGATAAATTACTAGCAATAGTTCTTATAATTGAGGATTTATTAAGGACTGATAAACATTCAAAAGAAAAAATGGAATTATTATCACAACAATTACAAAAAGTTGATTTGGATTTACAATATTTTTGTGATAATGTAGAACAAATATTAAAACAAAATTTTGTACAAGAATTAAATCAATCAATTCAAGAAACTAAAAAAGAAATAGAAAGCCAACCCACTAGAATAAAGCGGTTTAATGGACAAGATTTTAATTTGTTAATACATACAGCATTTAATCCTAAAAGGTTTTTAGAACGCAGAACTGAAGATGGATTTTCAACAAGTTTAATAGATAATGAAAATATATGTTGTTATGGTGGTGCTGGTGGTACTAGATTTGCTTTTTATGATGGAATTGAGGAAGATAAATTATTGTTGGCAAGTGCTAGAGATGCTTCTACTGATTATGATTACGATAATGAAACAATAGATTCATTTTCAATCCCTGACTATATAGCGCTAGATAAATTCAAAAATAAAACTAAAAATGAAGAGAACTTTCCAATATCGGAAATAAGTTTGGGTAAAGGAAATAATTTAAAACCCAATGCTATTGTGTGTTATGATGTAATTTGCGAAGATGAATATAAGATGGCGAAACAACATGGATTAGATATAATATTAATTGAAACAAAATATTACGATAATATGAAAAGACAAGAAGATACGCGAGATTTTAGTACAATTAAGACAATAAAAGTACCAGAAATTGAAGAACGAGTGATATTATAAATATTGAAAAATAAATCTATTTATGATATAATAATTTTAAGGAGATGGTTATGCAACTGATTTTAAATGGTGGCGGAAGTGATGAGCAAGTAAAAGAAAGTTATGAATTATTTGCACGCCTTGTAAAAGGTGGTAAAATATTATATATTCCACTTGCATGGGAGCATGATAATATGTCTAGTTGTATTGACTGGTTTAAAGGACAAATGTTGCCATTTGGTGTAACAAATATTGAACAAATCCTTAATCCAAACGATATAACCAAAGAAAAACTCAAAAGTGTAAGCGGTATATTTATAGGTGGCGGAAACACTTATCAATTATTAAAACTTTTGAAAGAAAGTTGTGCCTTTGATAACTTAAAAGAATATATTGAAAATGGCGGATTGATTATGGGAGGAAGTGCTGGTGCTTTGATATTTGGTAAAAGTATTGATACTTGCCTAAAAACGAGTCTTAATATAAGTTGTACAGATGAAAATTTGGTAGGACTTAAAGATACTAAAGGATTTGATATTATTAATGGTTATAGTTTGTTGGTTCACTACAAACGAAAGGTAGAACAACTTGACAAAACCGCGTTAAACACCCAGAGATTAATAAATAAAGGGCATAAATTAATATGCTTGCCAGAAGAAACAAGTTTGTATATCAAAGATAATGAATTTACAATTATTGGACAAAACCCTGCGGAAATAATAACTAAAAACAAAACACAAATTATTGAACCAAATAATATTTGTGATTTAACAAAATAAGGAGAAAAATTATGGAAAATAAAGAAAAATTTTATATTACAACTGCTATTGCCTATACTTCGGGCAAACCTCATATTGGAAATACATATGAGATTATTTTGTCGGATGCTATTGCAAGGGCAAAGCGAATGCAAGGGTATGATGTTTTCTTTATGACTGGAACAGATGAACACGGCGAAAAAATTGAAATGAAGGCTAAGGAAAAGGGCGTTACGCCTAAGGCATTTGTTGACAATATTGCGGGAGATATAAGGGCGCTTTGGGACTTTATGAATATTTCATATGATAAATTTATTCGTACAACTGATACTGACCATGAAAAATGCGTTCAAAAGATATTTAAAAAGTTCTATGACCAAGGCGATATTTATAAAGGTCATTATGAAGGGTTGTACTGTACTCCTTGTGAGAGTTTTTGGACTGAAAGTCAGTTAGTTGATGGCAAGTGCCCAGATTGTGGTCGTGAAGTAAAACCTAGCAAGGAAGAAGCATATTTCTTTAAAATGAGCAATTATGCAAACAGGCTTTTAAAGCATATTATTACTAATCCAGAATTTATGACTCCAACAACTAGAAAAAATGAGATGTTAAACAACTTTATTCTTGCTGATGAATTTGTGGGCAAGAGTGATGAAGAATTGCTTGAGGCTATTGAAAATGGAACAATTAAGACCAAACTTCAAGACTTATGTGTAAGTCGTAGTACATTTACATGGGGTATTCCGGTTGAGTTTGACAACAAGCACGTTGTATACGTTTGGTTAGACGCATTAAATAACTATATCACAGGAATTGGTTATGATACTGAAAATCCAAGCGAGCAATACAAAAAGTTATGGCCAGCAGATGTGCACGTTGTTGGTAAGGATATTGTGCGTTTCCATACTATTTATTGGCCTATTTTCCTAATGGCTTTGGGAGAAGAGTTGCCTAAACAAGTGCTTGGTCACCCTTGGTTACTTCAAGGTGGCGAAAAGATGAGCAAATCTAAAGGTAATGTGCTTTACTTTGACGATTTGGCATCAATTTTTGGCGTGGATAGTGTGCGCTATTATGTGTTACGTGAAATGCCGTTTGTGTCAGATGGAACAATCACATGGGAATTATTGACTGAAAAGAACAATGCCGATTTAAGCAATGTGATGGGCAATCTTGTTAGACGTACCCTTGCTATGAGCAACCAATATTTTGATGGTAAGGTTAAAAATTATAATGTTGCTGACACAATGGATGAAGACCTTAAAGAGATTGTTGTAAGTGCTAAAAATAAAGTGTTTGACAAGATTAATGAATATAAGATTGCTGATGCGCTTGAAGAGTTGTGGCTCGTTTTCAGACGTGCAAATAAGTATATTGACGAAACTGAACCATGGAATTTAAACAAGGATGAAAGTAAGCGTGAACGTCTTTCAACCGTGCTATTTAATTTGTTGGAAACAATTAATATTGGTGCAAATTTACTTGCTCCATTTATGCCAGAAACTGCAAGCAAAATCTTTAGCGAATTAGGTGTAACCGCTCGTGGGTTTGCTGATATTGACAACTTTGGAAAAACTGGAGAATTTAATGTTACAAGTAATCCTCAAATATTATTTAACCGCATTAAATTTGATGATATTAAGCCTACAATTGATGAAATTGTAGCACGCCAAAAGGCTGAAAATGCTCCTGTTATTGAGTTTAAGGAAGCCGAACCTATTACTATTGACGATTTTGCCAAAGTTCAAATGAAAATAGGCGTTGTGCTAGAATGTGAAGCGGTGCCAAAATCTAAACTACTTCACTCAACTGTAAGGGTGGGTACTAAAACACTTTCAATACTAAGTGGTATTGCAAAATCATACACACCAGAGCAAATGATTGGCAAAAAGGTTGTAGTTGTAACTAATCTTCCACCACGTGAAATGAAAGGTTATTTAAGCGAAGGTATGATTGTGTGTGCCGAAGATGAAATTGGCAACATTTCACTACTTAGTCCTGAAAAAGACATTATCGCTGACGGAAGCGAATGCTGTTAACTAAAAAATGATTTATCCACAAGTTGTAAAAGATTTGTGGATATTTGCAATAAGGAGAAAAATATGTTAACTTATAAAAAATTAGATAGAAAAGATGTAAGTGAAGAGTTATTTAAGCAAATTATGGTGGTGGAAAATTCTACTGGCTCGGGTTATGATGAAGATATTATGCGTGAGATTTGGATTACTGGAGATAAGAACGATAATTTTGTGTGTATGGACGAAGATAAGGTTATTGCACATATTTCATATAATCCTAAAAGTAAAAGACGTAATGGCAGTATATTTATGGTAAATCTTACAGTATTGCCTGAATATTGCAAGCGTGGAATTGCTCAAAATTTAATTTATACTGCAACTAATTATTATATTGATAATGGTTATACACTGTTAACATCAGTTAGTGT
Organism: Clostridia bacterium; assembly: GCA_017481235.1. Lineage (GTDB taxonomy): Bacteria > Bacillota > Clostridia > Christensenellales > UBA1242 > Onthoplasma. The sequence goes on from JAFUPL010000006.1 coordinate 46,716, forward strand.
AGATAAAGTTAATATCCCAGCAGTAAACTTGTATCAAAAAGTTGGTTTTGAAATCAAAGACCCTATTTGCGAAGCAGATGAAGATGATGAGCAATATATTATGGATAGCACTTTACAAAATATTAAACTTACATTAGATGAAATATTTAAAGAAAATATTAAAATTAAATAATAATTTATCCACAAGTTGTAATCAATTTGTGGATTTTTTATTTTGATATTTACAAAACTTACATCGTATGATATAATAAATATATAGGAGAGATTTATGAAAACGGAACAATGGTTTGAAAATTTTTTTGTAACATACAATAATGGAAAAGTTGTTAAGGTAGATGCCTGTCCTGGCGCATGTATTGGTCATTGTGCTAGGGATGTTATTAAATTTTTAAAGAGGAATAATATAGATAGTGAATTTATTTTAAGATTTAATGATAAAAAGTTGAAAATAAGTCGCTTTTCAAAAGTGGAAGATATTTTAAAAGAATATTCAGGAACGAAGGAACTAGGTTTATAAAAGGATAAATTTATGAAATATAGAAATTCGTTTGAAGGTAAAGCACAATTAAGACGACAAGAATTTAATCGTAGTCAAATTAAAAGTCGATTTAATGGCAAAAAATCGTTAAGTAAGCGTATTATTGCTGAACGTGTTGGCGGTATAACTAAGAATAATATTGATAATGAAGTTGAACGTCTTGGCTGTATGGTTAAGAGTGATGAAATATTGGCACAAATTATGTACCATATTAGGTTTGCTAAAGATACAAGACCATCGACCTTTAATGATGATGTTATTATGGGTATTTTAGATAGAATTAAGGACTTGCAAGTTAAATTTGTATCGGGTTTAATAACTGCAAAAGAACATGTTGAAATCCTTGAAGAGATTGACGCACAGATAGTAGAATTTATTGACTATCGAACACAAGTCCTATAATTTAAAAAGTTAATTATAGTTATCCACAAAGTAGAGATATTTTGTGGATTTTTTTTGTTGATAATTTGAAAACTTTTTGGCGCAAAATACTTTATTTATATTAATAAATATGCTATAATATATTATATACTATAGGTAAATTGTTTTAAGTTTTAATTAATTAGGGAATAATATACTAAAAGATTAAACTTATATGGGTTTATCTTGATATTTTTAGGAGTAAATTATGGCAGAAGAATTAAGTAAAGTTACTAGTTATGATGAGAGTAATATTCAAGTATTGGAAGGGCTTGAACCAGTTCGTAAACGTCCTGGTATGTACATTGGTTCTACTGATGAACGTGGACTTCATCACTTGGTAACCGAAATTGTGGACAATAGTATTGACGAGGCATTGGCGGGATATTGTACTGAGATTAGTGTTACAATCCTTAAAGACGGTTCGGTACAAGTAATTGACAATGGTCGTGGTATCCCTACAGGTATTCACCCTAAGGAAGGCGTTAGTGCAGCGGAACTAGTGCTAACCAAGTTGCACGCTGGTGGTAAGTTTGGTGGTGGCGGATACAAGATATCTGGCGGATTGCACGGCGTTGGTTTGTCAGTTGTTAACGCATTGTCTAGCACACTACTACTTGATATCTTCCAAAAGGGCGAACATTATCATCAAGAATATCATCGCGGTAGACCTACAGGACGACTTGAAGTGGTTGGCAAGATTGAAAAAACTGGTACAAGCGTAACATTTATGCCAGATGACCAAATATTTGATACAACCATATTCAATTACGACACACTTAAAGTTCGTCTTCGTGAACTTGCGTTCCTAAACAAAGGTTTAAAAATACGTATTGAAGATGAACGTGAAGGTCAAGAACAGGTTGATAATTATGTATTTGAGGGCGGTATCAATGAATTTGTTCAAGAACTAACTTCTACTAAGGAACGTGTGTTTGATGCACCTATTTATGTAGACAAGATTTATTCATACAAGCGTAAAAATGAAAACGGTGAAATGGTGCCAGCACAATGCGAAATTGAGGCAAGTTTCCAATACATTGATAGTTATAGTGAAAATATTCATACTTATGCTAACAATATTCGTACCGAAGAAGGCGGTAAGCACTTTGAAGGATTTAAGGCTGCGGTTGCAAAGGTTGTTAACGATTATGCTATTGCCAACAAGCTAGTTAAGGATACTCAAAAGTTAAGTGGTGAAGATACTCGTGAAGGTCTTGTTGCGGTTGTAAGTGTTAAAGTTGAAGAACCTCAATTTGAAGGACAAACCAAAACCAAACTAGGTAATGATGAAATTAGAACATATACTACAAAGGCAGTAAGTGAAGCACTTGAAATATATTTGGAAGAACACCCACGTCAAGCAAAAGAATTAATTAATAAATGCTTGTTAAGTCAAAAGGCTAGGGAGGCAGCACGTAATGCTAGGGAAGCAACTCGTCGTAAATCAGTGCTTGAAAATACAGCACTACCTGGCAAACTTGCAGATTGTAGCGAAAAAGACCCAAGCGTGTGTGAAATATTCATAGTCGAAGGTGACTCTGCGGGCGGAAGTGCTAAGCAAGGTCGTGACCGTCGTTTCCAAGCAATTTTGCCACTAAGGGGTAAAATCCTAAATGTAGAAAAGGTACGTGAAGCAAAGGCGCTTGAAAATGCCGAAATCCAAGCAATGATTACAGCATTTGGTTGTGGCATTGGACAAACTTGTGATTTGAGTAAATTAAGATACGACAAAATCGTATGTATGACCGATGCGGACGTTGACGGAGCACATATTAGAATATTGCTATTAACATTCTTCTTTAGATTTATGCGTCCACTAGTTGAGCAAGGTCATATTTATATAGCGCAACCACCACTATACAAAGTGCAACGTGGCAAAAAGGCAACATATTGTTATAGTGATGATGAATTAAATAGAGATTTGGAACTTAATGGTCATAAGGGCGCTGAAGTGCAAAGATATAAAGGTCTTGGTGAAATGGACCCAGACCAACTTTGGGAAACTACTATGGACCCACAAACACGTACACTTCTTCAAGTTAAAATTGATGACGCCATTGAAGCAAATGAAATATTTGATATGCTAATGGGTGAACGTCCAGAACTAAGACGTGATTTCATCAATGAAAATGCTGATAAAGTGAAAAATCTTGATATATAGGAAAGATAAGTTATGAAAAAGAGTGAAATATTTGAAAAAATTGATAATACTAGATATTTAGAGCGTAACCTTGAACACGAAATGAAAGAATCGTTTATGGACTACGCAATGGCGGTTAACGTGTCACGTGCTATCCCTGATGTGCGTGATGGATTAAAGCCGGTACACCGCCGTATTTTGTATGCTATGAGCGAAGAAGGTTTGTGGAGCGATAAACCTTTTAGAAAGTGTGCTAAAATTGTCGGTGACGTGTTAGGACGTTATCACCCACATGGTGATAGTTCGGTTTATGATGCGCTAGTTCGTTTGGCGCAAAACTTTTCAATTAATGAATTGTTGGTTGATGGTCATGGTAACTTTGGTTCGGTGGACGGAGATAAGGCAGCGGCATATCGTTATACTGAAGCGCGTTTAAGTAAAATTTCAAATGAGTTATTGCGTGATATTGACAAAAATACGGTTGATTTTTATCCAAACTTTGATAATACTCGTATGCAACCAGTAGTTATTCCTAGCCGTTTTCCTAACTTGCTTGTAAATGGTAGTGATGGTATTGCGGTAGGTATGGCAACTAATATTCCACCTCACAATTTGGGCGAAGTAATTGATGGTGTGGTTGCTTTGATTGATAATCCTGAAATTACTATTGACGAACTTATGCAAATTATTCCTGCACCAGATTTTCCAACTGGTGGTTTGGTTTTAGGTTTAGGTGCAATTAAGGAAGCATATCGCACAGGTCGTGGTGGTTATATTATACGTTCAAAGGCAGAAATTGAAACTTACGGTGACGGCAAGCGTTATCGCATTGTTGTAACCGAAATTCCTTATCAAGTAAACAAGGCAAAACTTATTATGCAAATTGCTGACCTTGTTAAGGATAAACGTATTGAGGGCATTAGCGATATTCGTGATGAAAGTGACAAGGACGGACTTCGCATTGTTGTTGAAATTAAAAAAGACGCAAATGCACAAATCGTGTTAAATCAATTGTATAAGATGTCACAACTACAAGTATCAAATGGTATTATTTTGTTGTGCTTATCAAAAAATAAGCCACAATTACTAAACTTAAAACAAATTTTGGAAGAATATTTAAATTTCCAAAAGGAAGTTATTACTCGTCGTACTACTTATGACCTTGAAAAGGCAAAGGAACGCGAGCATATTATTGAAGGTTTGGTAATTGCGGTTAGAAATATTGACGAAGTAATTGCTATTATCAAAAAATCAAAAGATAAGCAAGACGCAATGCAAAAATTGCAAGATAAATTTGATTTAAGTGAAAAGCAATCAAATGCAATCCTTGAAATGAAGTTGTCAAGACTTACTGGTTTGGAAGTTGAAAAACTTAATGCCGAACTTGAAGAGTTGTGCGCAACCATCAAAGAGTTGAGTGATATATTGGCGTCACCAGCGCGTATAGCGGGTATTATTCGTGAAGAAATATTAGAAATTAAAAATAAGTATGCGCGACCTCGTAAGAGTGAAGTTAGTCTTGATTATGACGATATTGATATTGGTGACTTGATTGCTAAGCATGAAGTGGTAATATCATTAACTGATGAAGGATATATTAAGCGTATGCCAGCAAGCGAATATAAGAGTCAAAATCGTGGCGGAAAGGGTGTTGTTGGACACAAGGCTAAGGATACAGACGTTATTGTTAATATGATTAGTTGTAACAGCCATGATGATTTGATGTTCTTTACTAATCTTGGTAAAGTGTATCGTATGAAAGCGTACACAATCCCAGAAGCAACTAAGACATCTAAAGGACGTGCAATTGTTAACCTAATGATGTTGCAAGGCGACGAAAAGATTACTGCAATTGTTGCTGATGCTAAAGATAAAGCAACCTTATTTATGGCGACTGAACAAGGGTATATCAAAAAGACTAAAATGGAAGAATTTGATTTGGTTCGTAAAAATGGTAAGATTGCTATAAAATTAATGGAAGATGACCAGTTAGTAAGTGTTAAGGCGATAAATGATGGTGATGAATTGTTAATTGCTTCCAATAACGGCAAGTGTGTGCGTTTTAGTGAAAAAGATGTACGTAGTTTAGGTCGTAGTTCGCGTGGCGTCAAGGGTATGAAGATAGAAAAGGACGAAAAGATTATTGATATGATAGTTCTTGACCCGAATAAGGACATTTTGACTGTTACCGAACTAGGATATGCAAAGCGTACAAAGGTTGACGACTACAGACTTCAATCTCGTAGAGGTAAAGGAACTAAGGCTGGAAGATTTAACGACAAGACGGGCGATATTGTTGCCATTAAACCAATTGAGGCAGGTCAAGATATTCTTGCCATTACTTCAAACGGAATTGTAATTCGTACTCACGCTGAGCAAATTAATGAGGTTGGACGTACGGCACTTGGTGTAAGACTTATGAACACTTCGGGTTGTAAGATTGTTGGTGTGTCAATTGTGGCACGTCAAGAAGACGAAGAAGATGAAGTTATTGAAGATGAAAATCAACAAATAAATGAATAAAGGTTGAGATTATGGAACAAGAGAAAAAACATTCGCACGCTGGGCATAGGCAAAGATTTAAAAATAAAGTGCTTGAAACAGGAATTGAACATCTGCCATATCATGAGGTTTTAGAATTTCTTTTAATGTATGCCATTCCTCAAAAAGATGTTAATCCGCTCGCGCACGAGTTGATAAGTAATTTTGGTTCTTTTTCTGCCGTATTAGATGCCGATTATGACCAATTAAAAAAGATTAAAGGAGTTGGTCATGAAACTGCATTGTTTATATCCACATTACCAGATATATTTATAAAATATACAGCTTCTAAAAATGTTGATAGTGTTGTGCTAGATACTCCTACTAAATGTGTAAATTATTTTAGGACTATTGATAGGGTTAGAAATAGTGAAATGTTTTATATATTTTGTTTAAATAGTCAAAAGAGATTAGTTAAAACCATTAAATTTAATACTGGATTGGCTTCCATTGTAAATGTACCTATAACTGAATTTGCCCAAAAGATATCATTTGGTGCAAACAAGTCAATAGTGGTAGTTCACACTCACCCTAATGGAAATCCCGAACCAACGCAAGCAGATATTACAGCAACCAAACAACTAATTCGTTCAAGTGATGCGGTTGGAGTTAAATTTAATGACCATGTTATTATAAGCAATAATAAATTTTACTCATTTCAATCAAGCGGAATTCTTAAAGGTTTGTTAGCAGAAGTTAAAGTGAGTGAAGACCAACCTATAGAATAAAAAAATATCCATAGAAATTTCTATGGATTTTTTTATTAACAAATAATGATATTAATCAGAAGATGATGCATCTACTTTACAAATTTCAAGAACGGCTTTAGCAATTGCTTGTGCTTTTGCTTCCATATCATGCGCGTCATCAGCATGCAAGATAGGAAGACGATATTCATCTGCCAAATTTTCAGATTGTATTGCATAAGCAGTTACTGAAATTGTAACATTACAATTTTGTAAATCATCATTCCATTCTCTAGGTATTTGTATTGAATTTTCTGCTAATACTGGGATAGGATATCCTTCCACTGTTTCCTTAGGTTGAAAAGCATTAATACCAACTAAGCAAGTGTATGACGCATTAAGATTTGAACATTGATATTTAATTTCTTTCCAACGAGAATCTAACGCATTGTCCTTAAATGCAATTGCTGGCATATTTTGCAGTTTAGACGAAACGTCTTCATTGGTTGATTCGTTGACTGCACTAAGTTTATACACTACAACCATGTATGTCCATTGATTACATTGGTTTAATAGATTAAGTTTTACATTTTCAAGGTTATTGCCTGGAACTAAATATTTTTCCCCTATAGGAGCAGATATTGAAAATTGTGTAGTTTGTCCCGCTTTTTCACCTTGCAAGTGAATTGAAAGTGTAGCGGTAGTAATAGAACCTTTAACCAAATTAGACTTACCATTATAATATGAATATGTAACGCCAAAACCAATTGATACAAGCAATAATATTGCTAAAACAACAATTATAATGTTTTGAACATTAGTTTTTTTTCTAACCATGAATATTCCCCCTAAAAATATTTTATAGTTAACTTATGTATTAAAATATTTAATACAACAAAATGCTTATGTAATTATTTTAACAATCAAATCACAATATGTCAAACAAAAAAACAAATAAAATACAATATTTTGATAAAATACTACATTTTCAATATAAATATTGATACTCCAATAACATATTTATTAACTTAACAATACCTTCAGTTTACTCAAATGATGAAAATTTATAAATTTTTGCTTTAAATTTTAAATTCTCTATTGAATAGTGATACGATTTATGCTACAATTTTATTAAAGGTAAGAATTATGGCCAAAAAAGAAAGAAATATTATATTAAAAAATGGAAAGCAAGTCAAATTGCAAAGCAACCAAATAGATTATGAAAACCGTCATATTATTAAAGCGATAAACGATAATGGCGATAATGTGGGATATCTAATTTTTAAAATACAAGAAGATAAGGTTTGTTATTTGATTAAAATTGAAATTGTTGACTCCAATTATTCGCATCAAGGATTGGGAACTGCAATGTTAAGATTTATGGAAAGATTGGCAAGTGAGCAATATTGCAGATATGTTGATGGAAGGTTTTTTCCTTGTGGAAGTTTGGGTAAATTTGCAAAGGATTTTTATATCAAAAATTGATATAAAATTAATGAAGAATATTATGATAAATGCATATCAAAGCAAATAAATATTGTTGCAGATATTGACATAAGTATTTAAAATAAAAACTAGGATAAATTATTTAATCCTAGTTTTTTTGGTGCGTTTATCAGGATTTGAACCCGAACTAATGGTTCCGAAGACCATTGTGCTATCCATTACACCATAAACGCATATAATATAATTTAAAATATTAAGTTAATTATGTGAAAGAACCATTAGTTCTTTATAGGGTTCCCACAAAACGAATGTTTTGAAGGGAAAAGGAACAACCGACTAAAAATCTAACGATTGCGGTAGCAATCTAGCAAAAGGGAGAGTTGTGACGCGGTTCCGAAGACCATTGTGCTATCCATTACACCATAAACGCATATAAATATAATTTAAAATATTAAGATATTGTTTTGATTGATATACCGCACATTTTAATTATATCACAATTAATATGTATGTGCAACAGTTTTGCAAATAGTTATGGATATATAAGTTAAAAATTACAACAAGAGTTTTTGGAATTAATAAACCAAAACTATTATATAATTGCGCAATACAAAAAATACAATGCTTTGAGAAACAAGCAAAATTGCAATAAATATTAAAATAGGAATACAACTTGAAAATGCATATTTAAAGTAAAAATTATTATTTTGGCAATCGATACAAATTAGAAAAAGTTCAAGTAATAAAAACATCATTAGCAACAAACAAATTAGCATGCAAAAAGCAATCACAAGGGTGTTGATTATTCCGTATTCCAGCATAAAAGCAATTAGTGTAAGGGTTTGAGCGTATACATAGTAAGCGTAGAAGAATATTCCTATGCTAATAGTATATTTTTTACAACACGACGCTATTATAATTATTGCAAATACGGATATTGTTAAAATATTAGTGAATAGCATTCCACCAAAACCACTACTGCCACGTAAAAACTTAACAATTGATACATTGGAAAAACTAATAAGCAACGAACTATTGCTAAACTTAACGCCTGCCAGCACCGCGCAAAAAATGCAAACACCAATTAATACTATCATAAAACTTACAAATGAGCGGTGTTTTTTTATTGGTTCAAATAGCGAATATGAAAATTTATAAGGAATTTTCATAAAATATATATATTAAGCAAAATTCAAATAAATTGCTAAATGTGTCAAATTTTGTATTAAAAATAAAAACTGTGGTAATTTAGGCTATATAATAAATGGAGTATAGTAATAAATTATATTAATCTTTAAATTTATTAAAATCAGGAATAAATATTTCGTTTGCGCTAGTTAAATCTTGATAAAACCCATTTTTAAAATTTAAATTTTTAAGACGATTAATAACCCTTTTGTATTCTATGGGTTTTAGTGTGCGATTGTATTTAGCATATAGTGGGTCGCTTGATGCAAGATGGTAGGGAGTGTATTGTCCCATTACGCTAACATAGGTATTAGTTCCCAAGGTGTTGCTAATCCACTCTAACACATTAAAACTATTTGTAATTTCATTTGGAAGTACTAAATGACGAATGATAACTCCTTTTTGCATAATACTATTTTGTATGATATCATCTGGTTGATTTTTGCGCATTTCAAGTATTGCTTGTTTGCATTTGCTAGGATAGTTTTTTGCTTTTGATAAATTTAACGCTAAGTCATTATCCATATATTTCATATCTACTAAGTATATGTCTACTATATTTTTAAGTTTTTTAATAGTTTCCACACTTTCGTAACCATTGCTATTCCACACTATTGGTATAGAGGGTTTGTAAATGTTAAGTGCTTCAACTATTTGGTTAGTGTAATGAGTAGGGGTTACAAGGTTGATATTGTTAACTCCTTTACTTTCCAATTGTTTTATTATGTCAATAAACTCGTTGATGGATACAATTTTTCCTTCACCAAGAGAACTTATTTGATAATTTTGACAATATATGCATTTTAAATTGCAATTTGAAAAAAATATAGCACCACTACCATTGTTGCCCGAAATAATAGGTTCTTCCCAATAGTGAACCATGTATTTAGCAACTTTTAAATTGTTGTTTGAATTGCAAAATCCAACAGAGTTATTTCTATCCACATTGCATTGCCTTGGGCATAAATTACATCTTATCATAATTAAATTGTAACATGATTTGTGTTTAATTGTCAATAATGCAACAACTTAAACAAAACTTTGATACAAAAATGCTACAAAATTTAACAAAAATGGTAAAAATTTGGAAAATTATTTGCAAAATCATATAAATTTTGGTTATTATAGATTTATGGATAGGAAATGTCGAATTTTGTCAATTTTTGTCATTGCAATAAGTGTGATGGTCATTTTTGTGGCGTACTGCATAATTGTAAATAAACCAAAGGAAGAAATTGTGTATGCAAATGACATAAGTTTTTGTAGCATTATTGGCGGATTTGAAATGTGTGTTGGCAATGAACTGGTTTTGAACGATAACATGGTTAAAATTAGTCCAAGCAATTGTTCATTTAAACCGGAATTTACTATTCAAAAACGTGATGAAGATGAGAAAGAGATTAAGACGGATAGATATTCATTTTCATATACTGGGCAATATACACTTAAGGCAAAGGTGAAAGCAAATGAAAACTACTATATAAATGACACATTAATAATAACGGTGGTTGAAAATCCTATTTCAACTACTAGTGTGTATATAGATAAACTACCACTACAAACTGTGTATGTGGAGCAAGAAATACTGTTAAGTCAATTGGCAAATATAAAGTATCCAACATCAAGTGTGCTAGAAGTTAAATGTAGTGAACATGTAATTTACGAACAAGGAAAATTAAAAACAATCAAAGAGGGCGCCGGTGTAATTGAAGTGTACATAACGTACGAAAATATTACCATAATGGAAACCATTGTGTTCAATGTAAAAGCAAAGATTGAAGATACGGGAACGCAATTAATATTGACTGCAAATGGTAATGTTGTGCAAAATAATAGTTTGCGAATAGAGTATTCAAGATTTAATTTTTCAATTAATTACGAACTTACTAATTTAGAGCACAATCAACAAATAATGTGTTGGACAAATAGCGATATTGTTGAAGTTGTAAGTTACAATACTCCTACAATTGTATTAAAAACGTTAAGTGTTGGCGAGGCGGTTATTTATGTTAGTCCAATAGATTATCCGCATATAATATTTGAAATTGTTGTTAGTATTATTTGACATAATTATTAAATAAAAGTATAATAAATGTGTAAGGAGAACATTATGAAAGTAAATAAGGATAAATGTTTAGGTTGCGGAGCATGTGCGTCAATGTGCCCAGTTAATGCTATTACAATGAAAGGCGGCAAGGCGGAAATTAACAAAAAAAAGTGCATTAAATGTGGAACTTGCATGCAAATTTGCCCAGTAAGTGCCATTACAGACGAAGCATAGCGATACATAACAAAAATACACCTCAAATTAATTATTTGATGGTGTATTTTTTATAATAAAAATAATAAGCATAGTGCTTACAAGATTTTAGGCAATAAAAAGTACATTAATGCAACGTATAATAATAAAAATGTTCCGCTTGTCATATTTGAATTATATAACATAAACTAAGGGTTGTCAATATGATGTTGAAAATTTGTGGATAACTAAAAAAGATGACTTTGAAGTCATCTTTTAGTATTAAGCACTGATTTTAACTATTTTTAGTTCAACCAAACCGCCTGGTGTTTTGATTGAAGCGACTTCGCCAACCTTTTTGCCCATAAGTCCAGCACCAACAGGACTAATGTTGCTAATAATACCATTGATTGGGTCAGATTCAGTATCACCAACAATCTTGTAGGTAAATTTACGGTTAAGTTTAACATTTAGCACTTCTACAGTGCAACCAACGTTAACTTTTGAGGTGTTAATCTTGTTAGGGTCAATGATTACAGCATTTTTAACTTTGTTTTCAAGTTCAAAAATTTCTGCTTCAACAGTTGCTTGTTCTTCACGCGCAATATCATATTCGCTATTTTCGCTCAAGTCACCATAACTGCGTGCTTCAGCAAGTTTGTCAGCAACTTCTTTTCTGCGAGTGCCTTTTAAATATACTAATCTTTCCTTTACTTCTTCTAGTCCTTCAGCACTAATAAAAACTTTTTCGTCCATAAAAAACTCCTTTTAACAATTAAAAAACTCAGTTTTAACAAACTGAATTAGGTATTGTGTTTAAATTCAACTACCTTAAACATATATATTTATGCAAAAGTTAGTTTTAACTTTTACGAGATTGATTATACAACCAAACAAAATAAAAGTCAACAAATTTTCATAAAATTATTTATTTTGTTAACAATAAACAATTTTAGATAAAACATATTAGATAAAACATATAAGTATTATATTATAAATATTAATATAAATTCCTAAATGTTGTAAAAAGTTTGAATTTTTATTCTTCTGGGAGATATTCGACTATAAATTTGTCAAAGGTGACGTGTTCAATAAAGTCGGTGGGTTTAAATAGAGTCATGGAAAATTTGTTAAAGTCGAGTATATGCTTATTTAGCAATACTGGAGTTGGAATATCTAATCCTTCACAAAGTTGCTTAATCATATCAAAAAAGGTGCACTCACTAGGTTGTACACTAACTACATGATGTTTGGTGATTTTTTCATCAATAAATACTTTTCCCCAAATGTTTATCATAATAATTATATTATATTTAAAATTTAAAAAAAATCAAATATATTTGACTTATTTTAATAAATAATATATTCTTTAATATAAAGGAGACTATATGCGAGATACTAAAGTTGCACTTAAAGTTTGTAATGAATACGACGGTGATATGATTGCTGGTAAGTTAAAGGAAGGATTTGACTTGCTTGGCGGACTATCAAACTACATAAAACCAGGACATACAGTTTTAATTAAACCAGACCTATATAATTGTAGCGAACCAAATCAGGCAAAAACTACAAATCCTAACGTTGTAAGCGCTTTGGCAGAACTAGTATATAAAATTGGTGCTACATGCATAATTGCCGATTCACCTAAAGGTGATTTTAAGCAATCAAATCTTGATAATGCCTATGTTAAAACTCAAATGTTGCAAGTAAGTAATAATGGACACGCAATGCTTAACATCAATGATGATATTGCAATTGCTACCAATCCTAATGGAGAACATTGTAGGAATGTATACGTTATAGATGCCGTTAATGATGCAGACGTAATAATTAATGTTGGTAAATTTAGATGTGACAAAAACTTGGGACTTATTGGTTGTAGTCAAAATATATTTGGACTTATTCCAGGCAAGTTTAAGGAATTGATTAAGTCAAGGTGTCATACATTAAAGTCGTATTATAACTATATACATGACATATATGAAGTTTTTGAAGACAAAATAGTATTAAATATTTTAGATGGAATTGTTGCAAGTGAAGTAAACAATGACCCACGTATTTTAAATACTATTTTAATTGGTGAAAATCCTTATGCAGTAGATAGTGTTGCGCTTAAAGTTATCAATCAAAATCCACAAGATAGTTTGTTGCTAAACGAAAGTGTTAGAAGGGGCAAATTTAGTTTTGATTTAGAGTTGGTGGGTGACAATATTGAACCTTTAATATGTTCGGATTTTCACTATACATCTTTTGGAGAAAATGTTAAAAGTGCTTCAATGCGAAAGTTTAGGCAAGAATACAATAGTTATCAAAAACGACCAGTTATTCCATCAAATTTATGCAAAGGTTGTAAGATTTGCATAGCAAATTGTCCTATGAAAGCAATTAGCATGCAAAGTGGTCAATTTGGTGAATACGCAAAAGTTGATTATGATAGATGCATAACATGTTTGAAATGTGTTGACAATTGCCCATATAAGGTGATTAAAACTAAAACACCTATTAAGTATAGACCGATTGATAGAATGATAAAAAAATCATTGCGAGAACGAAAAGATTAATATGTATGTATAAAACTCAAACTCTTACGCAAAATATATATGATTACTTTATATGTAGGGAGAATGTATGTTAAAGATAATTGCTTTTATACTTACTATTGCTGGGGGATTAAATTGGCTTGCTATAGGCATGTTACAATACGATTTTGTGGCGGGAATATTTGGGACTCAAGCAAACTTGTTTAGTCGTATTATTTATACATTAATAGGAGTTTCGGCGGTGTATTTAACTTGTGTTATGATTGCAAATAAAGGTAGATTAACCGCTACCGCTAAAAATCACAAAAAGGCAGAACAAGAATAATTTAATAAAAATACGAAAAATGTCGAAACAAGTTTTATATTTGTTTGACATTTTTTATATATGTTGCTATATTTTTATTAGGAGGGTATTTTATGATTTGGCTTTGGATATGGGGAATAGTAACGGCAATTGCATTGGTTGTTGAATTTTTAACTTCTGATTTAATTACTGTATGGTTTGCTGCGGGCGGTCTTATAACTTTGTTAGTGGTCGCACTTGCACCAAGCATTCCAATAGTGTGGCAATTTGTTATATTTGTAGGTGTTTCGGTTGTGTTATTGTTGTGTACACGTAAGATTTGCTTAAAACTTTTACGTGGCGATAATGTCAAAACAAACACTGACGCACTTATTGGAAAGAGATTTGTGGTTTCTGAAATACAAGAGAATTACACTTATTACAAAATCAACGGCGTGTTATGGCAAGTGTTTGCGGTTGATGGCGAAAGTTTGGAAATTGGCGCTGAGTTTGAAATTTGTGAAATCAAGGGAAACAAATTGATTGCTAAAAAGGTGAAAAAATAATTTCAAGATATTAAATATTTAAAATATCTAAGTTATGTTTATTGAAAGCACAAAATATTATTGTTTTAAAAAGGAGAAAGTTATGACAGGTGTTATTATATTTTTATGTTTAATTGTGTTGGTGGCGGTGATGTTTATTTTGTCTATTAGACAAGTTCGCCAATCTAGCGCCCGCAATGTGGAAAGGTTGGGTAAATATCATAGAACTATAGGTTCGGGTATTCACTTTGTTATTCCATTTATTGAAAAATGTGGTCCAGCAATCTCACTGAAAGAGAATGTTGCAGATTTCAAACCACAATCAGTTATCACTAAGGATAATGTTACAATGCAAATTGATACGGTGGTATATTATCAAATTACTGACCCTAAACTATATGCTTATGGCATTGAGCGTCCACAATCTGCGCTTGAAAATTTAACCGCAACTACTTTACGTAACATTGTAGGTGAGTTGGAGTTGGACGAAACTCTTACATCTCGTGATACGGTTAATACTAAAATGCGAGTTATTCTAGACGAAGCGACAGACGCTTGGGGGATTAAAGTTAACCGTGTAGAACTTAAAAACATTTTGCCTCCACGCGATATTCAAGATGCAATGGAAAAGCAAATGCGTGCCGAACGTGAGCGTCGTGAAGCAATTTTAAAAGCCGAAGGTGAAAAGAAATCAAACATTTTAGTTGCCGAAGGTGAAAAGGAAGCAGCAATTTTGCGCGCTGAAGCAAAGCGTATATCACTTGAAACCGAAGCGGAAGGTATGGCAAATGCAATCAAACTAATTATTGATGCAAAACCAGATGCAGCATATTTGACTTTGCAAGGTTATGACGCATTAAAAACTCTTGCCAATGGTCAAGCAACTAAAATTATTGTTCCAAGCGAAATTCAAAACGTTGCAGGACTGCTTACAAGTTTAAAGGAAGTTGTATCAACTCCTACGCCAGAAGCAAAAACTGTTAAAAAAGTTGCAAGTAAGGAAGTTAGCAAAGAAAAGAAAAATAGTTTATAATTTATAAAAATCTATTCAATAAATATATAAAAAACTCTATATGATTTATAGAGTTTTTTGTTGATTTTGACTATTGTATAAATTATTAATTATAATATCGACAACTATATAAGTTTTATATGCATTAATTGCTTTAGATGGTTCTAAGTTAATTATATCCACATCATTGTCAAGAATTATTTTAATATTGTGGGCATAAGCAAATATGTCATTGTAGTCAATTTCGGTATTTTTTATAATATATAATACTTTATCGGTTAATTGATTAAGTAATTGTTCGTTTTGTGTATCAATACTTTCATTAGAGGGATTATTAAATATCGACACACTTGATTTTTGAAGCATGAGTGCTTGATTGTCAAGGTTATGTAAATATAAATTTAAGTCATCTAATTGAATACATCGTGTTATTAAATTTTCACATTTTTTATCTTTATGATTTTGTTTGTTGATTAAATTTTTTATTATTGTCATTTTTTCTCCTATATATCTATAATTATTTGCGCGCGGACTATATTCTAATATAAAAAATATAAAAAATAACGCTAATTACAATTTGTCTAATTATTCGACAACAATTATCAAATTAGGCGTGTTGATATTATAAAAAAAGAACTCATCAAATGATTTTGACGAGTCTTTTTTTAATTATGTGGTTGTACTAGTCCGCTTGAACATAATAACTACCAGAATGTTGTGTTGCAGGGAATCTTTTACCCTTTTCTAAGTACAAACTTCCGCCATTTTCGCCTTGTTGACTATAAGCAGAATAAGTACCTGATTTTGGTACAACTTCGCCTGGAGTCCATTTTTTATAATTGCTCATGTATAGCACCTCCATATATAGATTGTGTATATTTTCAAATTTTAATCAAGATTTTTAAAATTATTATAAAAATTATCAATAATTTGTTAAAATATTTGTAATATCCAAGTTGAAGTGGTATAATAAAACTAATGAAAAACTTAGCAAAATATTTAAAATATTATAAACTTCAAGTAATTCTTGGACCTATTTGCAAACTTATTGAAACATTACTTGAATTATCTTGCCCTATACTTGTGGCAAAGATTATCGATCATGGAATTTCGTCGGGGGATACGTCGTACATTGTTAAATATGGACTTATTGTAATAGCGTTTCATATAATGTGCTTTTGTTTTGCGGTTATTTGTCAAAAATGCGCAGCGGTTTCTAGTGTTGGTATTGCAACTAAGATTAGAGAAGATATGTATACCAATATAAATAATTTATCGCATGCCGAAATTGACAAATTTGGCACATCATCATTACTTACAAGACTTACTAATGATGTATCGCAAATAGAAGTCATGGTGTCTATTCTTATTCGTGTTATGATAAGATGTCCATGCTTATTGATTGGTTCAATACTTTTATCATTATCAATTAATCTTAAGTTATCGCTAGTATTTTTAGTAGTAATACCAGTGCTTGCCATTATATTAACAATATTTACTAAAAAGACAATGCCATTTTTCAAACTGGTTAGGCAAAAACTTGATATAGTATCACGCATCACGCGTGAAAATTTATCGGGTGTAAGAGTTGTTCGAGCATTTAATCATCAAGATGAGGAAAAAGAAAGATTTTTTGAGGCAAATGAAAAACTTGTAAAAACTAATATAGGCGTTAGTCAAATATCGGCGCTATTAAATCCATTAATTTTTCTAATTGTTGACTTTGCAATTATTGCAATATTATGGTTTGGTGGAATTGAAATAAATGTTGGCGGACTTACTCAAGGTGAATTGATTGCTTTTTGTAATTATATGATAACGCTTTCCAATGCATTGATTGCAACTTCACGTATTTACGTAAACCTTGTTAGAACTACCGCTAGTGCGCACCGAATTAACGAGGTTTTGCAAGCAAGGTCTAGCGTAGACTTTGCTGACAAAAAAGTTAGTGTTATTATAGACGAAAATCAACCAATACTTGAGTTTAAAAATGTAGGATTTTCATACGACCGTTACGAGAAAGACCCTGAACGTATGTTTGTTAAAAATCTAACATTTAACCTTATGCCCAATCAAACTCTTGGAATTATTGGAAGTACGGGTTCGGGTAAAACCACAGTAGCAAATCTTATTGCAAGATTTTATGATTGCAATACTGGTGAAATACTATTATATGGAAAAAATATAAAGGATTATCCAGTTAAACAATTGCGTGATATTGTAAGTATAACGCAACAACGTTCAACATTGTTTTCAGGCACTTTGCGTGAAAATATGCAAATACGAAAAAACAATGCAACCGACGACGAGATAATCTCAGCACTAAAAACGTCTCAAGCATGGGATTTTGTTCAAAATTTCCCTAATGGTTTGGATTATAAAATTATGGCGGGAGGCAAAAATGTATCGGGCGGACAAATGCAACGTCTTACAATTGCCCGAAGTTTAATTGGAGAACCAAAGTTATTAATACTTGATGATAGTGCTAGCGCTTTAGATTTCTTAACCGATTTAAATTTGCGAAAAGCACTTAAAAAGGATTTAAATTGTTCTACGATATTAATTTCGCAACGAACAACCACCATAAAAAATGCGGATTTGATTATTGTGCTAGACCATGGTGATGTTGTGGGTATGGGGAAACATAAAGACTTGTTAAAAACGTGTTCGATTTACCGCGAAACTTATCACTCACAAACACAAAGAGAGGAATAATGAAAAATAATAAATTAAAAGGAATTTGGTCAACAATTAAAAAAGTGATTGCTTATGCAAAACCGCATAAGATGTATTTCTTTTTATCCATAATATTTGCATTTTTGGCAATTGGTCTTAATATGTTTGTTCCAGTAATGCTTGGTTGGGCTATTGATTGTGTTGTGGGTGTTGGTGCGGTAAATTTTGGCAAACTTGGACGCGTGCTTATCCTTATTGGAGTGGTGGCGGTATTAAGTGCTACGTTCGAATGGTTTGAAGTGTATTTTGAAAACATTTTAACCAATCGTACCGCTCAAAGTATGAGAAATAAGTGTTTTGAAAAAATTAATCGAGTTCCGCTAAAATATATTGACAATCAACCCCATGGCGATATTATGAGCACCATTATCAACGATATTGAAAATGTAACAGATGGTTTTTTATCGGGATTTAAGTCGATATTATCGGGTGTAGTTACAATTGTAAGCGTTATTATATTTATGCTTTCAATCAATATACCTATGGCACTTATTGTAATAGTGCTAGCACCACTAAGTTTACTTATTTCGGTGTATATTACAAAAAAATCGAAAAAGTTATATAAAGAACGTGTGAACAAACTTGGTCAAATTAGTGCATATAGCGAAGAGATGTTGGGAAACATCAAAGTGGTAAAAGCATTTAACAACGAAAAACAAAATATTGACAACTTTCAACAAATCAACAAGCAGTTGTATGCGTCTTCCGAAAAAGCGTCATTTTACGCTTCGCTTGCATGGCCATGCACTAAACTGGTAAATGGTACGCTTTATGCAATAGTTGCCGTAAGTGGTGCATTTGTGTGCATAAGAGGTCATATTAGCATTGGTCAAATATCAACATTTTTAAGTTATGTTGAAAACTATACTTCGCCATTTAATGAAATTGCTAGCATTGTGGCGGATATCCAAATAGCAATTGCAAGCGCAAATCGTGTATTTGATTTGCTTGAAGAAGATGATGAAGTTAGTGATGAAGGTTGTCCAAATATAGTTAATTGCAACGGTGAAGTTAAATTGAAAGATGTATGTTTTTCATATACGTCGCAATCAAAACTAATTGAAAATTTAAACGTTACTGCAACTAAAGGCAAAACCATTGCTATTGTAGGACCTACTGGTTGTGGAAAGTCAACAATAATTAATTTATTGATGAGATTTTACGATATTAACAGTGGCAAGATTATGGTTAGCAATCGTGATATTCAAAAGGTTACGCGAAAGAGTTTGCGCAATTGTTATGGAATGGTGTTGCAAGAAAGTTGGTTATATAATGCATCAATTAGAGATAATATTGCATATGGTAAACCAGATGCAACAATGGAGGAAATAATTGAAGCAAGCAAACTTGCTAACGCACATACATTTATTGAAAAGTTACCGCAAGGATACGATACAATAATTACTGAAAGTGCTGACAATGTGTCGGCGGGGCAAAAGCAACTAATTTGTATTGCACGAATAATGCTTACTAAACCTCCAATGCTAATTTTGGACGAAGCAACAAGTAATATTGACACTCGAACCGAGATGAATATTCAACAAGCATTTGATTATATTATGGAAGGTCGCACATGTTTTATTGTAGCACACCGATTATCTACAATTATCAATGCAGATGAAATATTAGTTATGAACAAAGGAAAGATTGTTGAACAGGGAACTCATCAAGAATTACTTTCTAAAAATGGTTTTTATACACAACTATTTAATAGTCAATTTGGTGGTTAACATATCAAAAATAAGGTTAAAATAACATTAACCTTATTTTTTACTGGGATATTAAAATTTTAAAATTATATTCCTAAATACAACATAATCCCTCGGTATATGCTGTATACAAATTCTTCACGATAACTATCCGTATTTAATAACGCCTCTTCCTCTGGTGAAGATATAAAACCGCATTCAATTAACACTGAAGTATAATTTGTACAATTTAAAATGTAATAATCTCCGGCACTAACAGTTTTTGAGGCATTGTCAATATAATAGTTTAAACTATTTTGTATACTTTTAGCGGCATTAAAACTAACATCACTTCCTATTTGGTAAAAAGTTTTAGCGCCTTTGCAACTGTCAAGTGGGAAACTATTCATATGCAAACTTACTACCAAGTCTGGGGTTGCGTTGTTGATTATCTCTCTACGCTTACGCATATCACTAAGTTTTTTGTTGTCGGCATTTTCGCTATATAATCCACCGTCTGTACTTCTAGTCATTACAACATTAACTCCACCTTTAGTAAGCATTTTTTTCAAACTTTTAGCATATTCAAGGTTTAACTCTTTTTCAATACTTCCGTTTACTCCAATACTCCCACCGTCGCGTCC
>JAFUPL010000007.1 GCA_017481235.1 Clostridia bacterium
TATCTAAACTGGATAGGTTGTATACTTCTGCTAAAGTTTTACAACTATAGAATGCATTACCGCCTATACTTGTTACACTTGATGGTATAGTTATACTTGTTAAACTAGACCTATAGAATGCATAATTTCCTATTGTTGTTACACTACTTGGTAGGGTTATACTTGTTAAACTATCACAATTAGAGAATGCATAATTTCCTATTGTTGTTAGATTATTACATTTGCTTAAATCTACATTTGTTAAATTGATACATTGATAGAAAGCATAATTTATTATTGAAGTTGTTCTACTATCTAGGGTTATACTTGTTTTTGTTTTATCACTTAAACGCAATACCATGTAGTCTGTTTCGCTATTCTTATAATAATCTACTCCATCTATGGTTACCAACTTACTTTCATCTCTTGGTCCGTTTACTACTATTCCTGCATGTTCTGCTACCCTACCATGTGTAGTTGCTCCCGCTACTATATCTAAACTGGATAGGTTGTATACTTCTGCTAAAAGTTTACAACTATAGAATGCATTACCGCCTATACTTGTTACACTTGATGGTATAGTTATACTTGTTAATCCTGAACATTGATAGAATGCATAATTTCCTATAACTGTAATAGTTGATGGAAGAGTCACACTTGTTAAAGTTGTTTGGTTAGCAAATATGCCATTCACTGCGGTCGTTGAAGTGGCAATTTCGGTTACTGGTTTGCCATTATATTTTGATGGGATTACTAGATTGCTGGGTAGAGTTGATGGATTTGATGCTGGTTTAGTTATATGATATGTATCACTTTCCTCATCTAATGTTAACCAATCTGTTGGTAAGTTTGAAAATTGGGCATATATTTTTCTGCCAGTTTTTAAATCTTCGTCTTCAACTCTTATAGTATAATTTGCATCTAAAAACCAACCCATAAATTCAGCATATTCTCTTGGTGCTTCTGGAACATCTAATGTATTCTTATCAATCTTTTGACCGCTTACCACTGTTTGATATTCAACGGTGTTGGTTACATTATTAAATATTGGCATATCGTATGGAATGCCATAGTACCATACAATGCTACTTGTAAATGTAGTAGGGATACTTGTATTAGTTGGGGTTACAAATACATATATGTACACTTTGTCGCCATGGTTATTTAATTTTTGCAACTCATAGTTTGTATATGTAGTAATGCTTTGAGTTGTATCTAGTTTGGTATTTAAACTCCAAGCATAGGATACTGTTACATCTGTTGTATCTATTTCCTTTAGGTTAACTGCGGTTGCCTTTTGCATGCTGTTACCAAAGCAATATTCGTATGCAACAGTTGTAGGAGTATCTTCCGTGGCATTAACACTTGGACTATAATTAAAACTAATAGTGTTGCCACCCTTTTTAACCATTACTTCCCCTGGTTGATAGGTGTAAGTTGTAGGTTTTTCCACTATATCTGTTACCACATGTGTATCGCTAGTGTTATTGTCACCTAATACCTTGCTTGATTTAGATGAACTATTGCCCACGCAACCAATTACCAATGCTATACACATTGTAAATAGTATGCTTAAACTTAAAACAACTTTCTTCATCAATTTCATATATATTTCCCCTTTATTTTAGTGAATATCTTATTAAAGACTCCATAAGTAAGTTAGCCTTCTGTCGTCACGAAGGTGGCAACCGAAGGTTGACGGATGATATGAAAGGTTATAATATTTTCATATCACCAGTCGAGTTTCACTCGACAGCCTCTTACTTAAGAGGCCCTTATTCACCACTTGATGTAACCATTCTACATCTTTTTGTAATTACTTGTCAAATAAATTCGACAAATTATTTTATTTTTTGTAAAAAACCTAGTAATTATACCACAAACCTCCTTATATTTAATGATTAAACTCCTAACTTTAGCAATATAATTAGTTATGAAAAAAATTATTGTTATATTAGTTTTGTGCCTACTGTTTGCGTGTAGCATTTTTATCAAACCTAAGGAATTTAGTTTGCAAGATTATTTTGATAGTGGATTATTACATATTTACACCAATCGCCCTATTAACGAAACTTCTATTGCCATCACCAATATATACATGAGCACCAGCAACAAAGGAATTAAAAAAGGAGATATTGTAGGCGAAAGTTTGTATTTTAAAAATTTGGAAATAGACTCTGCCATCACCAAACTAAAAGCAAAAATAAAATTTACCGAATACCTTGAAGAGCAACATCTAACATTAATATACGCCTACACCAATCTAATTTCAAAATACGAAATTGTAAACAATGTAAAAATCAATCTTCAAATTTCCACCTGTGACGAATACTCCGTCATCGGTTGGCCATTAATTTATGGAAGTTTTTAAAATAGGAAACAATTTTTCCTATTTTTTATATTTAAATTTATTTTTTTAACGTTTTATAACTAAATATTTTATTTTTAACTTATTTGCATTAAAATCATTGTCAAAAACAAAAATTTGTGTTACACTAGCAGTGTTTGTTTTACAAGCATTGCAACGAGCAAAGATGTCAGAGTGGTTGAATGTGCCAGTCTCGAAAATTGGTAAGGTGAAAGCCTTCGGGGGTTCAAATCCCCCTCTTTGCGCCAAACAAAAAATCCAAATATTGAAGTTTGGATTTTTTTATTTGTATTTTTCACTCTTAATTCTTCGTTCTTCACTATTAACTATTTATAAATTTTAAATTTTTCTATATTTTATTGAATTTGCATTATGGTTAAATGAACTATCACCAGTTCTAGCAATATCCGGACCACTTGTAGGACCGTCTTAATGATACAAAATAATAAATCTATAATTGTTTTGTCAAATAACCAAAATAATTTATGTATAAATCAAATTATCGCACAAAAAAATGAATTTTTTCGTATTATGATGTAGATTGAGAAATCAATCAACTAAGGAGAAAATATGTTTTTTAATTACTGTTGTAAAAGACCTTGTTGTAGATGCAAATACGACAAGCAAGAAAAAAATGGTTGTGACATAAAAGATAGATGCGATTACGATAGATGCGATAAGCGCGATGATAATCATAACAAGTGCGAATATGAAAAGAAGGAAAAATGCTGTTGCCATATAAACGTGGAAAAGAAATGTTGTTGTGACAAAAACGACGATAAGCGTTTTACTAAAAATGATAACTATTATCAAGGCAACAGAGATTTTGATTACAAAAGTTATTATGATGAATACAACAACTTAGGTTATTTTGGAAATAATGACAAAGAATATGATTATGAACAAAACAATCGCAAGTCTTACAGCAAGGAAGACAATCGCAACTCTTATAGCAACGAAAATAATCGTAAATCTTATGATGACGATAATGATTTTGATTATAAATCTTATACCCCAAATTGGGAAAACGATAGAGAATGCAAATGCGAAAAAGATAAACACGATAAGTGTGACAAAAACAACTGGGACAACAAATGTTGCAAACCAGTAAAATATATTTGTATTCCATTTGATAAGTTTTAAAATTAATACAATAAAAGTTCACAAGTATTTCTTGTGAATTTTTATTTTTTTATTATAATTATTACAAAATTTAATTAAAAATAATTAAAATAAATTAAAAAATAATTGTCAAAATACTTAATTACAGCAGAAAAGACGCTTAAATATCACAAAAATTGATTAAATATTTATAAATTTATTTTTTAATATTTTATTGATAATTTTTTAAAATAAAGAACCGAATTTATGTCAGTCCTTTATTTAATTATTTATAATTTTTAATTATTTGACAATTATGCCAGTCTTACAACGTCAAGTAAACTTGAAGTAATCTCAACCGCCTCACCTTCACGATTATAAATAGCAATATCCGTTGGAACAGTCGTAATGCTTAACACAATCGTAGCACCACCGTTTCCAGTTGTATCGCCAGAGTCTACAAGTACCGTAAATGGATAATCTACGCCACCAACATTGATTGCAAAATTTTGAGTGGTATTACTTCCGCCAGTAGTTGATACACGTGCTGCAATTTGATAAAATCCTGCCTCTGTAATAGTAACTGTATCATCTGCAAATGTTATACTACTTCCAGCAGTCGCATCATTGGTTCCTGTAACTGGAACAATAGCATCATCAGCAACAGTTGCTGTTGTGTCCGAAAAGTTTACACTAACCTCCAAAGTTGCAGTTTCACCAGTTGGACCTGTTGCACCGGTTGGACCAGTTGCTCCAGTAGCGCCCGTTGGTCCTGTAGGACCGATTTCCCCAGTTGCTCCGGTTGGTCCGGTTGGACCTGTTGCACCAACATCACCAGTTAATCCAGTTGGACCAGTTGGTCCTGTAATACTTAAACCATCTGCACCAGTTGGACCTGTTGCACCAGTTGGTCCAGTTGGCCCAGTTACACCTGTAGGACCGATATCACCAGTTAATCCAGTTGGCCCTGTTGCGCCTGTTGGACCTGTAATACTTAAACCTGCAGGACCAGTACTTCCAGTTGGTCCGATTGCTCCCGTTACCCCAGGGATACCTTGTATGCCTTGAACTCCTTGTAACCCTTGTGGACCAGTTGCTCCCGTAGGACCTGTAGGTCCTGTTGCACCAGTTATACCTGGTATCCCTTGTGGACCTTGCGGACCTTGAGGGCCGATTGGTCCTTGCACACCTGTTGGACCGATAGGTCCAGTAGGTCCAGTGTTGTTGGTGAAAATAATTCGGTCAGTTACATTGTTAATAATTGGAAAACGCCTATCACAACATCTATTGTCGTTATCCCAATCGTTATTATTACAACATCTAAAAAACATATTTTCTCCTTAGATTGATTACTCAATCTAACCCATAGTACGAAAAAACATATTTTTTTGTTACGCAACGACAACATTAAAAAAAAGAGATTGCTTTTTACAACCTCCTTTAAGTTTAATAAATTATTCAGTTATTTTTAAACCTTCTACAACACCGTCAACTGTTGTTCTGGCCAACCACAAATATCTTAAACCGCCAACATCTTCTTCTTTTACCGCTGTACCAGGAACATAACCTTCATGGTCAATAACTTCAACAGCATTATTAGCAGTCTTGTAAATTTCATTGCCATTTGCATTCAACAAACTTACGGTTAGAACAATTTCACCTTGTGCATTAACATCATAGTCATATCTCATTGTATAACTACCAGACGCTAAATCAATAGCACTTGAATCAGCGGCAAGAGCATCATAATCAGTATCAACACCTACTGCTTTGTAGATAAACTTAACACCATCTTCATATCCAACAAAGAATGAAGTATTTTCGGTGATATATTTACCATCAGTTTCATTTAAAGCAAGTGTCCATACAGAATAATCATCTGCACTATAATTAGTTTCGTCGATATTAACTTTAAGCTCTACAGTTAAACCACCCTCAACCCAATCATAATTCTTGTCAGTCTCACCAAAATATGTACTGCCAGCATAATTTTTACCTTCTGGCATTTTTAATGTTACAGAACCATCATTCTTTTCAACAGTTCCATAAACTCCAAAAATACCATCAGCAGACAAATCTGCAGTCCACAATGTTTTAGGTTGTTCATTTTTAGGTTTGTCATTACACCCCATAAATGTAACACCCGCAACCGCTACAAGTGCACCTGTAGTTAAAATTTTTCCAAACTTATTCATAATAACCTCCTTTCGTATGAATATAATATATTATACATGCTTAAAGAATGTATGTCAAGTGTTTAATGCTAAAAGTATGCAAAATTTTATAATCAATCCCATATAATAAGTATATGGAAAATATTACAGAATTTAAAAACTTTGTTAGACAAAGATTTGCTATAATACGCAACTCAAATAATATTTCAGCACGCAAGTTAAGTATTGAAATGGGACAAGGAACTGAATATATAAACCAAATTGAAAATGGGCGAAAAATGCCGTCATTAGAGGGTTTATATAATTTTTGTGATTATTTTAAAATTTCATTAAGTGAATTTTTTGACACATCTCAAATGTACCCTATTCAATATAAAGAAATTATTGGTGAATTAAACAAACTTGACTTAGATGAATTAGAACATATTACTAAAAACATACGATTAATTAATAGGAGCAAAAAATAAAAGCGATTAACTCGCTTTTATTTTTTATACAACTATATTAAATATCTTATTTGGTATATAAATTATCTTTTTATATCCATTTTCAACGTATGATTTAACCGCTTCTAATGCGGTTTTCTCAATTTCTTCACGACTGGCACTAACATCAACCATAATTTTTGCACGAAGTTTACCGTTTACTTGAATAGGCACTTCAAAAGTGGTTTCAACCATTTTGCTTTCATCATAGGTAGGCCAACTTTCGTACGCGATTGTATTGTTATGTCCTAGTTGCTCCCACAACTCCTCAGTCATAAATGGACAAATTGGATTAAGTAATTTTACAAAACCTTCGGCATACTCACGAGGGAAATCGGTAACTTTACCTACCGCATTCATAAATATCATCATTTGTGAAATTGCAGTATTAAAGTTAAGTGTTTCATAGTCGTTAGTTACCTTTTTAACAGTTTCGTGATAAATCTTTTCAAGTTCCTTGTTAGGATTATCAGTTATATTCTTTTCTTGATAAGCACGATATACTCTATCTAGGAATTTTCGTGCACCATTTAATGCATTGTCATCCCAAGGTTTACTTTCTTCCAAAGGTCCCATAAACATTTCATACAAACGAAGAGTGTCAGCACCATGAGTTTTAATAACATCATTAGGATTAACCACAAACTCAGGATAGCGTTTACCCATTTTAATACCATTAGCACCCAAAATCATACCTTGGTGAACCAATTTCTTAAATGGTTCTTTGCAAGGAACTAAACCTTTATCAAACAAGTAATTATTCCACATACGTGAATACATCAAGTGTCCAACCGCATGCTCTGGTCCACCAACATACAAGTCTACTGGCATCCAGTGTTTTAATAACTCTTGATTTGCAAATTCCTTATCATTTTTAGGGTCAATATATCTTAGATAGTACCAACTTGAACCAGCGCTACCAGGCATTGTATTAGTTTCACGCTTAGCAGGTTTTCCATCAACCATTACATTTACCCAATTAGCGTCTTTTGCAAGTGGACTGCTTCCGTCCTTTGCAGGTTTATAGTCACTAAGCACAGGCAACACTAGTGGCAACTCGCTATCCTCCAATGCTTTGGTTGAACCATCTTCAAAATGCACGATTGGCACAGGTTCACCCCAATAACGTTGACGCGCAAATATCCATTCACGAAGTTTGTAATTCACCTTGTATCTAGCAACACCTTTGCCTATTAACATCTCAGCAATCGCTTTCTTTGCCTCTTCAACTGTTAACCCAGTAAACATTTCACTATTAATTAACTTACAACCTTTGCCAAGATAGTCTTGTTTTTCAAAAGCGCAACTACTTACATCACGACCTTCAATTACTTGTATCATAGGTATATTGTGCACAATAGCATACTCAAAATCACGTTGGTCATGACTAGGAACTGCCATAACAGCACCAGTGCCATAACTAGCAAGCACAAAGTCACCGGCAAATACTGGAACCTCTTTACCGTTAACTGGGTTAACAGCATAAATTCCTTTTAATTGAACACCGCTTTTACCTTTGTTAAGTTCAGTACGATCAAGGTCGCTTAACTTTAAAGTTTCCTCACGATATTTAGCAACTTCATCCCAGTTTTGAATACGTGGACGAAGTTCTTCTACCAACTTACTATCAGGAGCCACAACCATAAAGGTAATGCCATATATAGTTTCTATACATGTAGTAAATATTGAAAACTTTCCGCCACCAACAATATTAAAGTCAACCTCAACACCAGTAGACTTACCAATACGGTTACGTTGCATTGCCTTAGTAGATTCTGGCCAATCAATTTCGTCCAAACCACTTAACAATCTTTCAGCATACATAGGCATATCAATAACCCATTGCTTCATATTCTTTTTAACAACTGGGAAACCGCCTCGCTCACTTTTTCCGTCAATAATTTCATCATTTGCAAGCACGCAACCAAGTTCTTCACACCAGTTTACAGGCATTTCCACACATCTAGCAAGACCATCATTGTACATTTGTTTAAATATCCATTGGGTCCACTTGTAATAACTAGGGTCACTAGTACGTATTTCTTTGCCCCAGTCATAACTTAGACCAATATTTTTAAGTTGGTCGCCAAATATACCAATATTCTTTTCGGTAAAAATGGAAGGATTGTTGCCCGTATCAATAGCATATTGCTCAGCAGGTAAACCAAATGAATCATATCCCATAGGGTGTAATACATTATATCCTTGCATACGCTTCATACGACTAACAATGTCGGTTGCAGTATAACCTTCAGGGTGCCCTACATGCAAACCAGAACCTGATGGATATGGAAACATATCAAGCGCATAAAATTTTGGTTTGCTAAAATCCCAAACATCAGTCTTAAAGGTATCATGCTCCTCCCAATACTTTTTCCATTTACTTTCAACTTCAATATGATTATATTCTTTCATAAAAACTCCTTTGAATTGTAAATAATTTCATATTTATATAATTACAATAAATTTTATAAATTGTGGTGCTCCCTACAGGAATCGAACCTGTAACTGCCCCTTAGGAGGGGGCCGTTATATCCATTTAACTAAGGGAACATATTGAACGCATATAAAGGTACAATATATAATAACACAATAATAACTTTTTTGCAATTATTATTTAATGATTTTACAATTAAAATACTTCAAGTTTTTTAAAATAGAAGATATTTGAAATTAATTTATTAACATCTTTTAGTGAAAATTATTATTTTATTTGACTAATGTATTATTTAATGATAAAATGTATTTAGTAAAAGGAATGAATTTATGAAAATTGCAATATCTATTGATAGTGCTTGTGATATGCCACAAGAATTAAAACAAAAACACAATATTTTTACAATGCCATATTATGTAACTTTAGGCGATAAAGAATATATTGATGGTGTGAACATTACAACTCAAGATTTATATGATTATGTGAAACAAACAGGTAAATTGCCTAAAACTGCAGCAATCGCTTCTGATAAATTTAGAAATTATTTTTGTGATATTTTAAAAAACTATGACGAGATTATCCATATCACACTATCTCATCAAATGACATCATCAGGTATCAATGCTCTTGCTGCGGCTGACGGATTAAAAGTACATGTTGTAGACTCAAAGTCATTATCTTCAGGTATAGCACTATTGGTATTAAAATGCGTGCAAATGGTTGATGAAGGCAAACTTAGTGCTACTGAGATTGTAAACAAGTTAAGAGAAATGACTCCGCGCGTACAAGCAAGTTTCCTAGTTGATACACTAACTTATCTTCACAAAGGTGGACGTTGTAGCGCCGTTGCTCTTGTAGGGTCAAAACTACTTAAAATTAAACCAAAAATATTGGTTAAAGACGGAAAAATGGACGTTGCTAAAAAATACATGGGAAATATCAACAATTGCTTAATCAAATATGTTGAAGACACATTAAATGGAAATAATCCTGAAAAAACTGTTGCCTTTTGTACTCACTCTAGCAAAATGGAAATAAGCAGTCAAATTTGCCAAAAATTACGCGACTTTGGTTTTAGTGAAGTATATGATGTAGATGCAGGTTCTACTATTTGTTCTCACTGTGGTCCTGGTACACTTGGAATATTGTTTATGAACAAAGAATAATCAAAAAAAATGACGAGAAATCGTCATTTTTTATATCAATTTTTATAACTAATTATTTCAAATAACCTTTGATTATCACATCTTCTGCTTCTTGTTCAGTTAATCCCAAACTCATTAGTTTAATTAGTTGTTCACCAGCAATTTTGCCCACTGTTGCCTCGTGATTTAATGTTGCTTCTTTCACCACTGCATCAATTTCAGGTATTGATTTTACGCGAGCATTATCAAGAAGAATTGCATCACATTCCACACGTCCAAAACAAGTAGATTTACCGATTAACTTAGATTTAAACTCTTGTATCGAATCCCCTTTTGCAACACTACGACTTACAACATTGCATTTACAGTTTTCGCCAATCATATTTACATTAAATACTGTCTTTGCTTGTTGATTATCGGTTGTTAATATTTTTTCGACTACATTAAGTTCACTACATTTATTTAATTTTGCTTTAGTTGTGCGGTTTGAGTAAGTTACTCCACCCAATTGTATTGTTTGCATATCTAAATATGAATTAGATCCCATAATTATATTAGTTATTGGATTTAAAACTTTTTCACCTTTGCCATTTCCAAGTGCTAGATGCTTTTCAATATACGTAACTCGAGCATTTTTGCCAATATGAAAAGTGTGTATACCATTATGTCCACTTTGTGCCGTTCCATTATTATGAATTCCGCAACCTGCAACAATTGTAACTTCAGCATTGTCTCCAATATAAAAGTCGTTATACACCAAATCTTTAAATCCGCCTTGAGTTACAATCACCGGTATATGCACACTTTTATTTTTAATGTCCTTTTTTACAATAATATCAATGCCTTCCTTATTATTTTTAGACACAATTTGAATATCCTCGTTTGAAGAACGTGACACTAGTTTACCATTTTTACGAATATTAAAACTACCTTGAGGAATTGTGTGTAAGTCAGCAATTTGAGACAATAGTTCTTTATCAATTTTATTTAACTTATCCACATTAACCTCCCAGTTTTCCACATTGTATTTTTTTTATTTGCTTAATTGCTTGTTTAGATGTGTATTCCTTGACATTATCGTTATCCAGCACCACAACCTTGTTAGCGCATTGTATAATCTTTTCTTGATGGCTTACAATAATCACAATCTTATTCTCAAGATTTTTAAACAACTCAATTAAACTATCAAAACTCCACAAGTCAATTCCTGCCTCAGGTTCGTCAAACAAGAAAACCTCACCACCTTTAGCAAGAGCAATAGCAAGTTCAATACGCTTAAGTTCTCCGCCACTTAAAGTGTTATCAACGTCACGGTTAATATAATCCTTAGCACATAATCCAACCTTTGATAAATATTCACAAGCGTCGGATAATTTATTGTTTTTGCTACTTGCTATATCTAACAAGTTCTTAACCTTAATACCTTTAAACCTAATAGGTTGTTGAAATGCAAGAGTAAAACCAATATTAGCACGCTCGGTTATATTCATATTAGAAATATCCTTGCCATTGTATATCACTTTGCCACTAGTTGCCTTATTAATATCCATAATCACTTTGATTAGTGTTGACTTACCGCTACCATTTTGCCCAGTTATTACATTTATACCCTTATTAAATTTTAAATTTATATGTTTTAATATATCAATATTGACTTGGTTTTCATCAATTACTGAGTAACTAATATTTTTTAATTCTAACATATTTCTCCATTACTAAAAATCTATATGTATTAATTATACAATATTAATTCGCATTTGTCTATAAATTATAAAAAAAATTTACTCTCGCTATTTACAAATTTATATAAATATGATATTATATAAATATCATTTAATTGGAGAAATTTGTATGAAAAAGTTTTTTGCAGAATTCAAAGCATTTATTAAAAAAGGTAATGTGGTAGACCTTGCAGTTGCCTTGGTTATAGGTACTGCTTTTAATAAAATTGTTAGTAGTTTAGTTAATGATATTATTATGCCACTAGTATCATTACTTGTTGGAGGTAAAGATGTTACCGACTGGAAATGGGTTATTCAAAAGGCAGTATATGATACTGAAGGTAACATTGTAACGGCGGAAACAGCATTGAAATATGGCGTATTTATTCAAGCAATTATTGACTTTTTAATTATTGCTTTGACAGTATTTATTATAGTAAAACTATTTAAAGCATCTACTCAAAAACTTGCCAAAATCAGTCAAACAATCATTGCCGAAACTAAAGAACTTACTAAAAAACAAATCAAAGCGCTTAAAAAGTTGCAAAAGAAAGCAACCAAGCAAGCAAAGAAAGAGGGCAAGAGTGTTGATGAAGTATTAGTTGAAAAAACTGAAGAAATAAAATCAATTACCAACACATCTGATAACGAAACTCCTAAACAAGATGAGCAACCATCTACAAAAATAGAAGAAACTTCAAAACCTATTGCAGTTGAAGAAAGTGCGCCTATTGCCGAACCTGTTGAACCTTCTGTTACTAAAGATGATGAAATATTGCTTGTATTGCGTGAAATTAGAGATAGTTTAAAAACTAATAATAAATAATTAAAAAAAATCCTCAATTTATTATTGAGGATTTTTTGTTTAGTGTTATTAGTAGTTAAAACCACGTTACTACATTATTTATCTATTAATATCAACAAATACTAATATAAATATTTTTTAAACTTTAATAAAATTTGATAATTTTTATGCACAAACATATACACTTCCGTAAAAAACTTATCTAGGCTTATTTGCTTATACAACTGCCTGAAATACATCATACTATTTTGACCTTTAATTTTTAAACTATAAAGATATTCATATGACGGATTTGAACTAATTTTACATAACTTACTATTTTCAAATATTGCATCTATTGCAATTTCGCAAAACATAAATACCTTATTACTGATATCAAACTCTGTATTAAATCTTAAATTATTAACACTATTCCACCTATTAACCAATATTATTTTAGTAAGCAATATTATGAATTTTTTAAAAACTTCTTCGATACTTTTGTTGCAATCTAAATATATCACATTGTCGTTTAAATCTATTTCATTTATAGGTAATGTTTGTAAATAACAATATGTATGTTCTGTAATATCCTCATCAATAGTTATGCCAAATATATTGCATATAATATTCTTATACTCTTTACCATACTCGTTCCATTTTTTTTGCATTTCTTCACACATGCGATTAATTTTATCAGTTTCTTTCATATGCAAAATTTCAATTTTTTTTAATAACTTACTTAAATAATTTTCATCTTCAATGTCACTATCTAATATATTATAAATATTTGAAATTTTATTTTTGTCAATTTTGCTATAACCCAAACCTTTATATATTACACCCAAATTTAATGCAATATCTTTTGAAGAACGCATTTTAAAATGATAATTAAAATTATTTATTTTCATAGGTATTTATATTAACACAAATTTAATTAAAAATCAATTATTAATTAGTATTTTTATTTAAATACATCATTATAATATGCTATTTTATTATTATTTTTTTATTTTATAATGTATTATTTATATAATTTAATTAATTGGATAATTTTTGGTAAATTTTAATTGATTTATTTTTGTATATTTTATTAAAAATTACTCAAAATAAAAATATCATAAAGGAGGTTATATGAGTATAAGAGGCAAAAAAATATTATCTTTAATTACTTACTATACTTTATTTGGTATTGCAATAATTATGGCAGCAATGACAATATTGTTTGTTCTTAATCGTGCAGTTCCAATGTGGGCTAAAGTATTGTATGTATTATGGTCATGCGTTGTAATTGGCACATTGATATTTGATGTTGTGTGCACATCAACCAAACGCATGAAATTTATATCTGGTGTGCTAGTTTATGTGCTAAGTATTGTTAGCATTATCGTAACTGCTATTTTATATTTAGTAAGTGCTGGTCTTACAACTGGTTTAACAACAATATTTATGCCTGTTTACACCGGTATTGCCGCAATAGTTCTTTCTACTTCAATTTATATGATTGCTACTTTTATTGTTGGTGAAGCGGTTGTTGAACACAAATCTGCACTTAAAAGCATTAAAGAAAAACAAAATTAATATGCATAATTAAAAAGATTTGGAAATTTAAATTATCCAAATCTTTTTTTATATATTTGTCATTACATAATAATCATTAATGATTGTGTTAAATCTTCAATTTCCAACACATTCCAATTAATTGATATATTATCGCCATCAACTACAATAAACGCAAATTCACCAAGCATAAATTGACTTACTGGCGACACAATATAATGCTTTTCTACAATATCAATTATATCTTTAATACTAATTTCAAAACCATCTTCATCAAGTACAGTAAATTGTGATGCAATATATGAATTTTGCTTTTCGTTTTCACTAATAGTAATAGTTATATTCTTAGGCATATCCGCCAACAATTCTGGATACAATGTCTTAACACCTTCTTCAAAATCTAAAGCAAAAGTATAAGTTTCAACCTTAATATCTTCAACAATTCCTTCTACTGTGATTTCAATATCGCATTGTATTGCCTCTACAATATATTCATCATTAATTAATGTTAGCACTGTTTTATTTGCTTTTACAACAACACTATCACCAAACTTGTATCCAGAAACTGGTTCAATCTTGAATGTGAAACTACTACCCTTTTCAACCTCCAAACTTGTTTGGTTAACTGGAATAATTGTAAACTTAGTATCTTGTGTGGAAATCTTATAAGTAATAAGTTCAATCCCTTCTACCGTGATTTCAACATCTTGACTAATATCGTTAATTGCATACTTGCCATTATCATCAACCAAAACGTCTCCGTTTGCTTTTACAATAATGGTGTCATTAAATTTATACTTATCGCTATCAGTTAATTGAATTGTAAATAAAATACTTCCGCCTTCTTCAACTTCGCAACTATCTTGACCTACTGGAACAATAATAAATTTGCTATTTTGAGTAAACACTTGATAAGTAGTAGGTGTAGGAACAATTGGTTCTTCCGTTTGATTTAATTCCACACCTTCAACTATAATTACAACATTCGAATTAATATTAGAAATTGTATATATTCCATTATTATCTGGGGTTTGTACTTCATCATTCGCCTTAATTACTATATCGCTATTTGAATAATCTTCCCATAGCGTTACCTTAAACTTAAAATCTCCGCCCGCTACAACATTTGTTGAATATCCACTTTCTAGCGTAAATGTATATCCAGTTGTATTGCTAGGATACGAAACAGTGTAATTTGAAACTACGTCATCTATTTCAAATTGTGCTTTTACTACAACCTCATTTTCATAAACAGATATTTCAATTTCATCATTATTGATTAGTGAATAATAGTCTTTTGCCAAAGCGTCGGTAAATTGCCATTTAACAAAATGATATCCATCATTTGCAATCGCTTTTAATCTAACCTTGTCATTCTTTTTGTATGTAAAAATTTTACTCCCTTCATCACCAAATTCAACAATTTCCTCATGATTATCTACTTGTACATATCCGCCAACCGTAGCAAATACGTATAGTTTGGTGTTTTTATTTTCATCTTTACAACCCGCAAAAATAAAAGGACATAACACAAAAATAAATGCACTTAGAAATATTAATGAAAACTTTTTAAACAATCTCATATCAATCTCCCCTTTATAATTGTTATTATTTTACCACAAAATTATCATATAATCAATAGGTTTATAAAAATTTTCAATTTTAGTCAAGCACTTTTTAATAAATTTTAAAAAATAGCACAACTTTTTATTATTGTACTATTTAATATAATATTAAAATTCGCTAAATATTTTATCTTGTGCTTGTTGCGATAATGGCCTTGCAAAGTTAAACAAATATGTTCTTTCCTTTACTTTATTAATAGTTTCATTAAAAATTCCTTCTTGTTCGTCAGTCATTTCTTCTTCATAAAAATCATCAACTCGTATAGTTGAATAAGTTTTTTTTGTTCCGTACAACTCATATCTATACCCCGAAACAATTTTACCCTCTAACGAATAATTAAATTCCGTAAAACTCACGGTTTCTTCAATATTATCACTTTCATTATCATACTCATGATGATATTCATTAGATTTTGTTATTTGATATTGTTCATTAAAATAAATATCGTATGAAACAAATACTGTATCCCCATAATAACTTACATCTTTATTATAAGCTTGCCATATATTTAATGTAACCATATTGTCACTATCACAATATGCGTTCATTAATAGATAACAACCATAAATCTCCCCACCTTCTTCCTCTTCAATTTTTGCATTATACAATTTACCAGGAACAAAATCACTATCATTTGTCACTTCTTTAACCATACAAACATACATTGCCAAATCATTCATCTCATCTAAACGACTTTCTTGTTCATGTTCGGCAGTTAAAAGAACCGGTTCTCCTTGTTCAATATTAGGATTTAACATAGTGTAAGTATTATTAACAACTTCTCTTACAACTTTTCTTTCAGCAATAAGACTTGCATATTCACTTTGAGTTTCATCATCTTTAAAGATATCACACCCTACAAATGTAAACATACAGCAACATAGTATCGCAATAACACTAAATGCTTTTAAAAATTTTTTCATATTTTTCTCCCTTTCTTTTGCAATATTCAAATTCATTTTAATCCAACCATATTAAAAATGAATATTTAATTGCTATTATACACATTATATACTAACCATTGGTTAGTTGTCAAGTTTTTAAACTAACTTTTAGTTATTATTTTGGTATGAATATAGATATAATAAAACAACGATTACGTCAAGAAATTAAAACTTCAAATAAGTCAATCAAGGAAATTGCAGAACTTTTAGGTATCAGTCCTGAAATGGTAACACAATATTGCACAACCAAAAAACTTCCCCGACTGGATACTTTTGCAAAACTTTGTGAAATTTTGGAAGTTTCCGCTGATTATATATTAGGTATTGAAAAATAGAGGTATTCGACCCTCTATTTTTATTTGTCTAAATTAAAATCTTAATAGTTTTCACTTCTTAGTTCAAAGTATGCCTTAGGGTGCGCACACACTGGGCAAACATCTGGTGCCTTTGTACCAATCACAATATGTCCGCAATTACGACATTCCCAAATCTTAACTTCACTACGTTCAAATACTTTCATAGTTTCAATATTGTTCATAAGTTTGCGATAACGCTCCT
Source organism: Clostridia bacterium (assembly GCA_017481235.1). Taxonomy (GTDB): domain Bacteria; phylum Bacillota; class Clostridia; order Christensenellales; family UBA1242; genus Onthoplasma. The sequence continues at coordinate 16,883 of JAFUPL010000007.1, forward strand.
CATGTTTCTTTTCAATCTCTGCCACCGCTCTAAACTTTTCAGCAAGTTCAGGAAAACCTTCTTCTTCAGCAGTCTTAGCAAAACCATCATACATATCGGTCCATTCATAGTTTTCGCCATCAGCCGCTTCACCAAGGTTATGTAATGTATCGCCAATTCCGTTTAGTTCCTTAAACCACAATTTAGCGTGTTCTTTTTCGTTGTCAGCAGTATGTAAGAAGATATCAGCAATTTGTTCAAACCCTTCCTTTTTAGCAACACTTGCAAAATATGTATACTTGTTACGTGCTTGACTTTCACCAGCAAATGCACTCATCAAATTTTGTTCACTTTTAGTTCCGGCATATTTATTAGTCTTAATTTCTACTTCACGTTCGCCAATTTTTATGTTTTTATCGCCTATAATACCACATTTAGGACAAACTGGCTTAACGCCCTCTTCCATTTCAAAAATTTCTCCACAAACAGAGCATTGATATTTAATCATTTTCATATTATTTTCTCCTTTTCCTTTTAAATCTCCACTTTTATCTTCATAAGTTGTGTGTAGCAAACTTACCGCCAACTCACTATGTGGTTTAATTAAATAATTTTTATATAACTCTATAATTTCAGGGTTTTCGTGAGATGCCCTTACTTTCATTTCGCTATCACGATTGTATAATGATTGTATACGTGCTTTTTGTGCCTCAACTTCCCTATTAAAGTGTTTTGGTTGACCGCCACCGCCAATACAACCACCAGGGCAAGTCATAATTTCAATAAAATCATACTTTTCGCCCGCTTTAATTTTTTCTATAATCTTTCTTGCATTTGCAAGTCCATATACTACTGCAAGTTTTAATGTCAACCCATTAATCTCAATACTGGTTTCCTTAATCCCATCAAGTCCACGCACTGCTTCAAAGTTTAACACAAGGTCGGCAGGCGATTTGTTGGTTAGATATGAGTATGCCGTGCGCACCGCTGCTTCCATAACTCCGCCAGTGTTACCAAATATCACACCACCACCGCTTGCCTGACCCATAAACTTGTCAAATTCCATATCTTCAAGGGTATTAAGGTCAATATTTTGTTCTTTTGCCCACTTTGCAAGTTCGGTTGTGGTAATCACATAGTCCATATCTCGCATATCTTCAACCTTGTTGACCTTTGCCGATACATTCATCTCGCTACGTCTAATTTCCATTTTCTTTGCCACACATGGTGTAAGTGCAACATTGATAATACGGCTTGGATCAATACCCATCTTTTTAGCAAAATAGGTCTTAATCATAGGCCCTTGCATACCAATAGGACTTCGGCAAGTCGATATATTAGGTATTATTTCTGGATAAAATGTTTCAGCAAACTTTATCCATGATGGACAACAACTTGTAAATTGTGGCAAATTTTTATTTTCTTTAACTCTCTCAATCAATTCACTTGCTTCTTCACAAATTGTAAGGTCAGCACCAAAGTTAGTATCCAACACATACTTAAACCCTAACTTTTTAAGTAGTGCCACCATTTTGCCTTGAACAAAACTACCAAATGGCAAACCAAACTCTTCGCCAAGTCCAACACGCACCGATGGCGAGGTTGATACAATCACAATTTTATCGCTATCCGCAATGTGATTTGCTACTTCCTTGTATTCGTCTTGACCTACAATTGAATCCATAGGACAAACCTTAATACATTGACCGCAGTTTACACATATAGGTTTTTTAGTGGTTTTTAAATCATAATTGTTGTTGACTGACACAAACTCGTTGCAAACTTGCGCGCATTGTCCACACTTTACACACTTGCTTTCAATACGCTTGATAGATGGATTATTTTCATCAATCGCCACCCTAATTTTTTGATTAATGTGTTCCATTATTTCTCCTTATCACAATCTTTACATATTCCCATAACAACTATTTCGTTACAGATAAACTCGGTTTGATTTTTAATCGAATTTAATATAGTATCCATATTCAAATCAATATCAAAAATATTCCCACAACATTTACAAACCAGATGACTATGACTATCTCGAACTATATCATAATGCTCAAAATTGCCACCAGTTGAAATCTTCCTAACCAACCCAGCCTCAACTAACTGCTCCAAATTTCTATACACAGTTGACTTGGATATAGTAGGCTCAACCTGTTTCACCAGTTCATAAACTCTATATGCCGTAGGATGTTCGAAACTGCTTTGTAGTACATTTATTATACTTTCTCGTTGCTTTGAAAAATTCATAAATTCGTAATCATTCCTAACTTTAATATATCATATCGCTAAAAATTTGTAAAGCATTTTGCAAAACTTTTTCCAAAAATGTCAAAATTTGTAAAAAAATCTACCAATTAAGGTAGATTGATTTATAATGCTTGTGTATTTTTCTTTTCGTCGATAACTGCCAATAATTTCTTCATTAAATCATTGGTTTTATTGTCAAACTTTCTAACTATATCATTCTTAATATCATTACGATATCTATGAAATCCTAATGCATATTCAGTTCCATAAATTTTTGTCAAAAATTGTGTATATTCATAAAATAATACACTATCAATATCTAAAATTTCACCATCAATAGTTATTTCATAATCGGTCAATATTAATTCATGAACTCGGTCTAAAACTTCTTTATGTCCTGTTGCTTTATATCCAAAATCCATACGCAAAACTACGGCATTTGAATTACCGCAATATTCAATATCTTTATATTCTCTTATTCTAGCATCATCACGTAAATTATAGTAATCAATAAAAAACTTATTCACAATTTCTGGTTTTTTATTGTATAATTCTCTAATATAATTCATATTAAACTCCTTTTACTTGTTTGTAGTATATCATACAAACCAAACATTGTCAATACTTAAAATAAAAATAATCCATCCATAATTTTTCGCTCTTCATTCTTCATTAATCATTTACAAAAAGAATGATGAATGATTAGTGATTAATGATTAATTAAAACAAAAAAATTCGCCCACTTTCGTGAACGAATTCTTTTTGTTTTGTAGATGGCAACTTCCTATCTTCTCA
>JAFUPL010000008.1 GCA_017481235.1 Clostridia bacterium
AAAAGAACGAATTAGATCAGCTTGAAAAGGTGGACGAAATAAAAGACCTTTTCGGGCTGTTTTTTTGCGTTGGAGAACTAAAATTACAAACTAAACCCACTACTAGCGCAACAATCATGCTTAATGCTACACTTACGCCTAGTACAAGTTTCTTAACTTTTGTCATAATTTATCTCCTTATTTTATTTTGGTGAATTTACTATTATTTTAAGCTTCATAAGTAGGGAACTGTCAGCGAATGCTGACTGAGGGTATGAACATTTTCATATCATCAATCAGTCTTACGACTGCCACCTTCTTACTTAAGAAGGCTTCAATAACGCAAATATCACCACTTGATGTAATTATTTTACATCTTTTGGTAATTGTTTGTCAAATCATTTCAACAAATTATTTTATTTTCTCCAACATTTTTATGTTTTATTACAATATTTGGTGTGCGCACCGCACTTTTTACAAATTAATTTTAATTACAAAAAAAATCCACAAAATTTTATCAAATTATTCTTTTGTATCTTCAACTGGTTCTTCTACCTTTAAATGTTTTGGAACTGGTAATCCAAAATGCTCATAGGCAGGTCTTAACACTACACGTCCACGTGGAGTACGTGCAATAAAACCAAGTTGTAATAGATATGGTTCAATTACATCTTCAATGGTTGTACTTTCCTCACCCGTTGACGCCGCAAGCGTATCCAAACCTACTGGTCCGCCATCAAATTTATAAATCATTGCTTCAAGCACTTTTTTGTCAGTATAATCAAGTCCAAGATTATCAATATCCATAAGGTCAAGTGCACGTTTAGCATCACTTACTTCCAAAACATTTTTACCATCAACTTGAATAAAGTCACGTACACGGCGTAAAATTCTATTAGCAATACGCGGAGTGCCACGACTTCGGCGCGCAAGTTCAGTAGCCGCCTCATCTGTAATTTCAACATTTAAAATCTTACTACTACGTTTAATAATAGTCTTAATTTCGTCAACAGTATACATTTCAAGACGAGCAAGCACGCCAAATCTATCCCTTAATGGACTAGAAAGATTACCTGCCTTAGTGGTAGCCCCGATAAGTGTAAATGGTTGAATTTTTAATCTCATACTACGTGCAGATGGACCTTTACCTACAATAAAGTCAAGCGCAAAGTCCTCCATTGCTGGATACAAAATTTCCTCAACACTACGATTAAGCCTATGAATTTCATCAATAAACAACACGTCATTTTTGTTAAGGTTGGTTAATACTGCTGCAAGGTCTGCCGCATGCTCAATCGCTGGTCCACTAGTTACCTTGATTTGACTACCCATTTCACTTGCTATAATGTGACTAAGTGTAGTTTTACCAAGTCCTGGCGGTCCGTACAAAAGCACGTGGTCAAGTGCCTCTTTACGCTTTTTTGCCGCGTCAATAAACACTTTAAGGTTGCCCTTAATCTTTTCTTGACCAACATATTCATCAAAACTTATAGGGCGAAGTTTGTTTTCTACTTCGCTGTCACTTAAATTTTTAGTGCTTGATATAAATCTATTATCTTGTTGTTCCATTTTTATTTTCCTTTCTTTTGTGGTGTGACCACTCCAAATAAGTAAATCCACCAATTTAACTCTTTCATTATAATTATTTTTTAACTACTCATTTCTGTCACGACATAACACAACACTAAATAAATCGATACACTTAACAATATAATTCGGTGCATTAACTTACTTGCAGGCGGACACTCCGCCTAGGACATATTTCTAAGCGCTTTAGCAACGATTTGTTCAGCGTTATCGGTAGGGTCGGCTACTTTGCGTGCTAATTGCGTTGCTTGATGCTTGTTAATACCAAGGCTAGTAAGTACCAGCACTGCATCTTCAATGGCCGTAGGGTCACTCTCTTCACGTTGCTCAAATAATGGCAATACATATTCGTAAGGGTTAAGTTTATCCTTAAGTTCCAACACAATACGTTCCGCGGTCTTTTTACCAATACCTTTAACGGTAGATATTAGATGACTATCGCCACTAACAATAGAGTTAACCAAATCGCTTTGCTTTACTCCTGAAAGTATTTGAATAGCAGTTTTAGCACCCACGCCACTAACAGTGATAAGTTGCAAAAACAAACTCTTTTCTTCAACACTACTAAACCCAAAAATCAACCACTCATCTTCACGAATAAGCAAATAAGTTGGCAACTTTACTTGCTCGTCTTCGCTAGGAAGATTACAAAATGCTGAATTAGTAAGTATAACTTCATAACCTAACCCGCCACATTCAATAACTGCAATTCCCTCATATTTTTCACGTAAAATACCATTAATAAATGCTAACATAATTTTTCCTTTTAAATCTATTAGTTTTATTATATCAAGTTTATTAAATAAAATCAAGCAATAAAAAACCTTTAACTAAAATACATCAAAATTAGTTAAAGGCTGTTTATATTAAACCCTATTATCGGTTAGTACACTATTAGTTTGTATATGACAGAGTGCTACAGCAAGAGCATCTGCCGCGTCATCTGGACGTGGAATACTTTCAAGTCCAAGGATTGATTTAACCATATATTGCACTTGCTTTTTTTCAGCACGTCCAACACCAGTTAACGCTTGTTTAATTTGCAAAGGAGTGTATTCATAAAGATTGTCCATTTTTAGTTTGCACGCAAGTAGCAAAACACCACGTGCTTGCGCCACGGGTACAGCAGTTTTTTGGTTGTTGTTAAAAAACAATTCCTCAAACGCAACTTCGTCTGGTTGGAAGTTATCTATCAACTCATTAGTAGCATCAAAAATAACCTTAAGACGTTCACTCATAGGCATATTTTTAGGTGTAGTAATTACACCATAATCAATCACCTTATTGCCATTGCTTTCAACTACTCCAAACCCTACAATATTATATCCAGGGTCAATACCTAACACTCTCATACAACTCTCCTAACTAAAAATGCCATACCCTATAGGAATGACATTTATTTATATTTCATTATTTGTTTTACAAAGCACAATTAATTTAATACAAGTTCGCCTTCATAAATCTTATTAAATAGTTCAAGGAACATTTTTGCCTGCTCTTTAATTTCTTCTTTTACAGTTTTATAACCAACCTTAACAGTATCAATTTTTTCCAAAATACGTTTAACAAGTTTAACTTGTTGCTTATAACCATTATCAACACTAGCAAACTTTGATGCATTTTCATCTTCATTATTAATAGCGTCAGTATTTGCTTTATTGTCTTTTTGACCAATACTAGCGTCAGTGCCAAACTTAGTTTTAAGTTGCTTATATGTATCACAACACATAATAACCTCTTGCTTGTAGGTTTTACGGCAAGCCTTAGCATCGTCCATAATGGTGTCGACACTTGCCACCTGACTGTCATGTTCGTCCTTTAATGCTTTTGCATCTTTACGCACCTTTGCAATACGAGTTTTTACTGGTTTGTTAGACGAAGTTAATTGAACGTACTCATGACGCAAATCAAGTAATTTTTCATATTTTTCGCCAAGTTCTGCTTTGACTTGCTTAGTTTGTTCTAAGTTTGCAACAAAAAGATTATAAGTTGCAAACAACTTCTCCCTACAACCATTTAATAGTTCTAATATTTTTAAAAACTTTTCTTGTGCTTTTGTTTTATCCATAGTTTGTCCCCTAATAATTTTAATCTTCTAAGTTGTGTATAACCTCTTGTACATCGTCGCTTTCGTCTAACTTTGCAAGCATTTTTTCAAAAGTCTCACGTTGATGTTCGTTAAGTGTAACGTAATTTTGTGGTATCATTTCAACTTCTGATGACAACACTGTATAACCGTTATCCGCAAATGCTCCACCAACGCGGTTAACTTCGCTAGCAGTAGGTTCGGTATACACTGTAAACACTTCGTCATCTTCACAATCAAGCGCTTCAACTTCCAATGCAAGTTCCATTGCCTTATCAGCGTCAAAATCAGCAGTTTTTTCAAGCACTACCACACCTTTGTTTTCAAACATATACGTAACACTACCAGTTGCACCAAGACTACCACCGAACTTGTCAAAAGCATGACGAACGTCCGAAATCGTACGATTTTTGTTATCGGTTAAGCACTTAACAACAACCGCAACACCACCTACACCATAACCTTCGTATACACTTTCAGTGTAATTAGATGTATCCTTATTGTTCTTTTCTAAGAGTGCCTTAATTTTGTCATTAGGCATATTGTTTTGTTTTGCTTTTTGGATAGCATTTTTCAAACTTGGGTTGCTGTCTGGGTCGGCACCACTTGCCATTGCCACCATAATTTGACGACCAAGCATTGTAAAGATTTTTGCACGTTGTGCGTCTGATTTTTCTTTACGTCCTTTAATATTATTCCATTTACTATGTCCTGACATTAGTTTTCTCCTTTAAACATTTCATACATTAAAATACTACCAGCAACACCCGCGTTTAAACTCTCCACCTTGTCGGTCATAGGAATTTTAACCACCGTGTCGCTAGATTGAATTAATTCGGCACTTACACCGTTTCCTTCATTACCTATTATAACACCAATTCTTTGTTTTGGCAAACGATTTTCGCCTAAAATATCGGCATTTAATGAGGTTGACACTAAAATATCACAAATTTTATCTTTATTTTCAATCACTTGTTGCCTTGACACTACATGCGCATTAATTTTAAATATTCCGCCCATACTTGAACGCACAACCTTTTCACTATATATATCTGGGCAATCAATAAAATATATGTCATTAAATCCAAATGCCATAGCACTACGTATAAGTGTACCAATATTGCCAGGGTCTTGAAGATTATCCAGTATCAAACTATTCCCTTTAGGATATTCCATTTCATATTTAGGCACATACACCACACACACAATATCTTGGGGCGTTACAGTAGTGCAAATTGATTTAAGCGAATCATAGTCTACCACATTTACATTAGGAAAATCATTATACTTAAATTCGTTAGAGGTTATTGTAAACTTAATTTCATAATTTGAGTTTAGCACCTCTTCACAAAGTTTAGTCCCCTCTACTAAAAACAATCCCTCACTCTTGCGATATTTTTTGTTGTTTAATTTTTTTAAATATTTAATTTCAATATTTGTTAATTTCCTCATACTTTTATTATAATAATCGCCTACAATTTAGTCAAGCACATAATCATAACTTATTTATTTTTTATTGCAAAAAAA
>JAFUPL010000009.1 GCA_017481235.1 Clostridia bacterium
ATGCTTTAAACTTTTAATCAACTTAGTATATCTATCTCCCATATCTACATAACAATTAATCATTCGGTCTATATCATCAACAACATATATACATGCCACACCTCTAACCCTTAGGTTATGAATAGCACGCTCCATATCCTTATTATATAGTTTTTTTATATTCTTATCGCTTAAACTAGAAAGCATACAAGTCCTAAATGCCATATCCACAGCACTCAAATCCCTATATATTCCATTGTTGCAAATCATCTTTAATATAAGGTTAGATGTATTATAATACTCTTTCACTACCTCAAAAAACTCTTTCCTTAAATTCTTAACATTATCTCTAAATTCCATATATTAATATATATTAAATTCAACTTTAAAACTTTACATAAATTAAAAATTCGCCCAACTTAAATTTGGACGAATGCTTTTAAAATTAAGTATGTCAAACTAACCCAATGTTAATTTATTCATTTCTTGTTGAGCATGTTCTTGAGTGATTAAGTTCATTTCCTTACTGGTTGCCAAAAAATATTGCAACCTTCTATGCTCATTAACTTTATCAATAAATTCCTTGCCTAACAATTTGTATCTATTAAGCAATATCTTATTAAGCACTTCAAAATTAAGCGTATTTGCTTGATTTAGTGCCATTGCTGTACCTGTTGCCCAATCCACTGGGGTTTGAATTCCACCCTCACTAAAATCGCATAACAAGTTCATATTTTCAGGCGATACCACAATACGTTTAACTATGTTAATCTTTTCAAAAATTGTTCGTGGAAGTTCTTTTACCGCATTTGCATTAAGATAATAAAACTCATAATACTTGTTCTTTTCTCCAAAAATACATTCTGGACTTTTGCTACGTTTAAGTATTACTCTATCACCATAAATCCCACGACCACGCTTATATTCAACAATTTCATAAAAATTATTAATCAAAAAATCCAGTTCTGCCCAGTTATAGGCATTAACCTTAGTTTCCATAAAGCCCTCCTAAATTTAAGCCAATGCATCAACTAATATAACAATATTCTCCTTGTTATCTCTCCAAACCTTGATAAATGGAGATGGTGCATCAATTTCGCAATCAAGTTTTAATGCACATTCAAACATTGCAGTTAAATGGTCACGCGCGTTAACAAACGCATCTTCAACTGTTTTGCCTTCAGTCACAATTCCCAAGTCGTGAATTGCAATTGTAAAAGCATCACTTTCCTTATCTTTATATAATACTGCTGGATAAACTAATTCTTTCATAACATACCTCTTTCGCTAATCTACTAAGTGTATTGTACCACACCAAAACAAAAAAGTCCAACAAATTAATACACATTTTTAAATTTGTGTAAAAAAATTTTGTTAGACTTTAAACCAATTTTAAATTTTGCGGTGACTAAATCTATATGCAATCATAGTGCATATTAAACCTAATCAACTATTATCAAACATCAATTTATTTTAGCGGTGCAAAAATACCTCTATATAATGTTTAAGATAAAATATAATTAAAGAGAAACCTCAACATTATTAGAATTCATACGAGCAAATTCATCTTCATAGATATTAGTGATATCTTTTTCGATAACTCCACATTTTACTTTTCCATCTACAGTCTTTTTACTAATTACTGCAACTCTCTTAATTAACTTAGGCATATTTACTACCTCCTTTAATATACACCTAATATAGCATAAAATTTTTGATTTGTAAATAGATTTTAACAACTTTTTTAAAAATTTTTAAAATTATTTAAAATACCGATAAAATACTATTTTATAGTATTTTGTTAAAGTTTTATAATTAATTTATTTTAATTTTACAATTAATTTCCAAAACAAAAAATAAAGAGTGAAATTAATCACTCTTTATCTAAAATTTATTAATCCATTAGTTCAACATCGCCAAATTGGATATCAACATCATTATTTACGCTATACTTATTATCTTGCTCAACTTCTTTTGGAAGCATATTGCGATATTGCGCACAACCAGTACCAGCAGGAATAAGTTTACCAATAATAACGTTTTCCTTAAGTCCTAGCAAGTGGTCAACTTTACCCTTTAATGATGCCTTAGTTAATGCACTACTTGTTTCTTGGAATGAAGAAGCAGATAGGAAACTTTCAGTAGTAAGTGAAGCGCGTGTAATACCTTGCAATTCACGCTTAGCACTTGCAGGCACACCACCTTCACTAAGCACACGATTGTTTTCTTCTTCGTATACACTAATATTAACACTATCACCAGGTAATAGTTTAGTGTCACCAGCATCTTCAATTTTAACCTTACGTAGCATTTGACGAATAATAATTTCCAAGTGTTTAGCGTTGATATCAACTGATTGAGATTTATAAACGCTTAGTACTTCGTTTAATAAGTATTCTTGAACCGCCTTAACACCTTGAGTTCTTAAAATATCTTTAGGGTTAATAGGACCTTCTGTTAAAGTTGTTCCAGGTTGAACCATATCACCAGTTTTAACCTTTAGTGTTACACCATAAGGCAACATGTATGATTGCTCAGTTTCGCCCTTAACAACAACTTCATAACGCTTGTCAACATTATTAACTGTAACTTTACCCGCAATTTCACTAACATATGCAGCACCCTTAGGATTACGCGCTTCGAAGATTTCTTCGACACGAGGCAAACCTTGAGTAATATCGGCAGTAGCAGCACCACCAGTGTGGAATGTACGCATTGTTAATTGTGTACCAGGTTCACCAATTGATTGAGCAGCAATAACACCAACTGCCTCACCAACATCAACAAGTTCGTTCTTGCTCATATTACGTCCATAACACTTTGCACAAACACCTTGTTTAGATTTACAAGTAAGTAGTGTACGGATAGCAACTGACTTGATGCCTGATTTAACAATTTCACTTGCCATATCACTAGTTATATATTCGTTAGCGCCACAAATTTGTGTTTTTGTTTTAGGATTTACTATATTACCCACGCTGTAACGACCAATAATACGATTTTCAAGAGTTTCTACAAGAGTTCCATCTTTAACGATTTCACTAACTTCCATACCCTTTATACTTTCGTCAAGTGCTTCAAAACAGTCAACTTCAGTAATAATTGTATCTTGAGATACATCTACAAGTCTACGTGTTAAATAACCAGAGTCAGCAGTTTTCATTGCTGTATCCATCAATTGTTTACGAGAACCACGAGATGCACTAAAGTACTCAATAGGAGTAAGTCCACGTCTAAAACTTGACTTAACTGGGATATCTGAGCGCACACCAGATGCAACCGCTGTAATACCTTGCATACCAGACAATTGCTTAATTTGGTCATTGTTACCACGCGCTTTAGAGTCCGCCATCATCTTTAGTGGATTAAACTTATCTAGTCCACCAACGACCGCTTCCATAACCTTACCAGTTGCCTCGTTCCAAATCTTAATATTACGTTCACGCTTATCGTTTTCACTCATAAAACCTTGTAAGTACAAGTCATTATTTTGTGCAACCTTTTCGTCTGCTTCTTTTAGAATTTGTGCTTTCTTTTCACTTTCCTTCATATCAAATAAAGATAATGAAATACTTGCTAAAGTAGAATGTTTGAAACCAAGATTTTTAATATCATCAATCATAGTAACAGTTACATTTGTACCATGCTTACGATACGCCAAATCAATTAGTTTACCATATTCTTTCTTTCCAACTTCTTTTTCAATTTCATAACGGAAGATGTTTTCTTTCTTGGTTCTATCCACATAACCTAGGTCTTGAGGAACACATCTATTAAAGTAAATTCTACCCAAAGATGTTTCAGCACGACCTTCAAGTTCCTCACCTTCAAACATTGCTTTACGACGAACATAAATTTTTGCTTGAAGTGACAAGATACCATTAGCATAAGCAAGTTCTGCTTCATCTTCACTATTAAAGAACATACCCTCACCCTTAGCGCCTTCACGGATAAGTGTGATATAGTAATTACCCAAAATCATATCTTGAGATGGCACCATTGCAGGACTTCCATCACTTGGTTTTAAAACGTTGTTAGATGCAAGTAGTAAATTTCTTGCTTCAGTTCTTGCTTCAACACTTAAAGGAATATGAATTGACATTTGGTCACCGTCGAAGTCGGCGTTAAATCCACTACATGCCAAAGGTGGAAGACGAATTGCTTTACCTTCAATTAGTAATGGTTCAAACGCTTGCACTGACAACTTGTGAAGTGTAGGTGCACGGTTAAGTAGCACTGGGTGACCTTGCACAACTTCTGACAAGATATCCCAAACAACTGGACGCTCTTGGTCAATCATACGAGTTGCTTTCTTTAAATTGTTAGTTTGATTCATTTCAAGAAGTCTCTTGATAATAAATGGACGGAACAATTCCAATGCCATCATCTTAGGTAATCCCATTTGATAAACCTTAAGTTCTGGTCCTACCACGATAACTGAACGACCTGAGTAGTCAACACGTTTACCTAACAAGTTTTGTCTAAATCGACCATGTTTACCCTTCAAACTTGCAGTAAGTGATTTTAAATCTCTTTGTCTACTTCCTTGAACAGCACGACCACGTTTACCATTATCAAACAATGCGTCAACCGCTTCTTGAAGCATACGTTTTTCGTTACGTACAATAATTTCAGGAGCACCAAGGTCAATCAACTTTCTTAAACGATTGTTACGGTTAATTACACGACGATACAAATCGTTTAGGTCGCTTGCCGCAAATTTACCGCCGTCAATTTGTACAAGTGGACGAATATCAGGTGGAATAACTGGAATAACGTCCATAATCATCCATTCAGGTTTATTGCCACTCTTAATAAAGTCTTCAATAACTTCCAATTTCTTGGTTGCTTTTAACTTCTTTTGACCTTTAGACTTTGCCATTATATCTTGCAATTCTTTCTTTTCTTTTTCAAGGTCAATATTGTGCAACAATTCTTTAATTGCTTCAGCACCCATGCCTACGCGGAAACCGTTTACGCCATATTTTTCAATTGCTTCACGGTATTCGCGGTCACGGATAACTTGTTTATATTCAAATTCAGTATTTTTAGGGTCAAGCACTACATAACTTACATAATACAAAACTTCATCTAAAAGTTTTGGAGATATATCTAGCGCTAGTACCATTGGACTAGGCACACCCTTAAAGAACCATATATGTGATACAGGAGACGCAAGTTCAATATGTCCCATACGTTCACGACGAACTTTAGAACGAGTAACTTCAACCCCACACTTATCACAAATTACGCCCTTATAACGAACACGTTTGTATCTACCACAACTACATTCCCAGTCCTTTTTAGGTCCAAAAATGCGTTCGCAAAACAAACCGTCTTTTTCAGGCTTTTGAGTTCTATAGTTAATTGTTTCAGGTTTAGTAACCTCACCCCTAGACCATTCTCTAATCTTCTCAGGTGAAGCAATACTAATCCTTATTGAGTCAAAATTGTTTAATTCAAACATATATTTCTCCTAATATTTTTTAGTCATCTAAATCGTCAAATAATGCCGATTCGTCAAAAGTCTGTTCAGACACATCTGTTTCATAACTTTCTTGAATTTGGTCAAATTCAAGAGTAATATCTTCAAGTCCTACCTTATTTACAGGTTGCATAGCATCGTATTCAACCTCTTGGTCAGAAACTTCATTAATAGATAGTTCACGTTGGTCAGGTGTTAAAATCTTAACATCTAAACCAAGACCTTGCATTTCCTTAACAAGCACTTTAAATGCTTCAGGCATACCAGGTTCAGGAATAGGTTCACCCTTTACAATTGCCTCATAAGTCTTAATACGTCCTTCAACGTCGTCCGACTTAATTGTTAACATTTCTTGAAGCAATCTACTTGCGCCGTATGCTTCCAATGCCCACACTTCCATTTCACCAAAACGTTGTCCACCAAGTTGAGATTTACCACTTAAAGGTTGTTGAGTAATCAACGCATATGTTCCAATACTACGAGCGTGAAGTTTGTCATCAACCATGTGGTTAAGTTTTAACATGTACATCACACCAACGTTTGTCTTATTTTCAAATGGAAGACCAGTACGTCCATCATATAGTTGCATCTTACCATCTTCTGGCAAGTTGTTTTGACGAAGCAATTCTTGAATTTCTTCCTCACTTGCACTATCAAAACTTGGAGTTGCCACTTTCCAACCAAGATGTTTAGCAGCAAGACCTAAGTGCATTTCAAGTAGTTGTCCCAAGTTCATACGAGATGGAATACCCATTGGGTTAAGCACAATATCAACAGTTTGACCATTTGCCATAAATGGCATATCGTTTTCAGGAAGAACTATTGATACAACACCCTTGTTACCATAACGACCAGCAAGTTTGTCACCAGGTTGAAGTTTACGCTTTTGAGCAATATAAACCTTAACCATCATATTAACGCCAGCGTCAAGTTCGTCCTTATTCTTACGAGATAGGATTTCAACACCTACTACAACACCTGCTTCGCCGTGTTTAACTTTTAATGATGTATTTTTAACTTCTTTAGTCTTTTCACCAAAGATAGACTTCAATAATCTTTCTTCTGGGGTTAAATCAGTTTCGCCCTTAGGAGTAACTTTACCAACCAATATATCGCCTACTTTAACTTCAGTACCAATACGAATAATACCATTTTCGTCCAAGTTCTTTAACGCTTCCTCACCAACACCAGCAATATCTCTAGTAATTTCCTCATCACCTAATTTGGTAGTACGCGCTTCAGTTTTAACTTGTTGAATTGAAATTGATGTAAACGCATCTTCACGCACAACTCTTTCATTTACAAGTATAGCATCTTCAAAGTTATAACCTTCCCAGTTCATAAAGGCGATGGTCATATTCTTACCCAACGCAGTTTCACCATTTTGAGTAGATGCACCATCGGCAAGAACATCACCAAATTTAACTCTTTCATGAGTATTTACAATTGGTTTTTGATTGAAACAAGTTTTATCATTGCTTCTTTCAAACTTTCTTAAATAATGATTAACTGTACGTCCATCATCATATTCAACGGTAATATAATCACCACTTACATAAGTAACTTCACCATCACCATCAGCAAGTATCATTGCACCACTATCTTTTGCAAGTTTATGCTCGATACCAGTACCTACGATTGGAGAATCTGCTTTAATTAGTGGAACTGCTTGACATTGCATGTTTGTACCCATCAACGCACGGTTAGCGGCACAGTGTTCAATAAATGGAATAAGTCCTGCAGTTTCAGAAATTAATTGACTAGGTGATAAATCCACATATGTTATCATATCACGACTAACTGACATAACTGTACCATTATGACGACACACAACGTTTTCATTAATCAATCTACCATTTTCGTCTATTGGTTCTTTAGCAGTTGCGATATATTCGTTAATATCTTCATCAGCCATCATAAATACAACTTCATCAGTAACCTTACCTGTACTATCAACTTTACGGAAAGGACTCTCTAAGAAACCATATTCATTGATGCGCGCATAACTAGCAATACTCGTCATCAAACCGATTGGTTGACCTTCTGGAGTATTAACCACACAAATACGTCCGTAGTGTGAATGGTTAATATCACGAACTTCAGCACTTGCACGTTCCTTCTTAACACCACCAGGACCAAACGAACTTAAACGACGTTTATTTCTTAAACTTGAAATTGGATTAACTTGGTCCATTAAGGCAGATAGTTGAGATGTACTCATAAATTCCTTAAATGCCTTGTTAATATATCTAGCATTAACTACTTGCGCAGGAGTAATATCGGTCAAATCTCTACTTTGCAATGTTTCACGCACTTGCGCTTGAAGTTTTGTCATACCCTTTCTAAATTCTTGAGTAAGAAGTTCTCCACAGCAAGCAACACGACGGTTAGCCAAGTGGTCACGTTCGTCCAAATAACCAATACCATCAATTAAGTTTAAGTGATAACTTACAGTTGCAAGCATATCATCTAATGTAATTTCATAGTTTTCCAATGCTCTTGCATTTAGACGAATTGCTTCAAGACGTTCTTCGTCAGTTTTATTTTCTTTTAAGATTTCTTGCAATAATGGATAATACACATCACCATTAATACCATAATCTTTAGGATTACATTTCACAAAGCATGTTAAATCAACACGCTTGTTACCTACAACGCGGATAACCTTGTCATTAAATATAATATCAACGCTATTAATACCAGAATTTTGGATTTTAGTAGCAACGTCGCGAGTAATTACTTCACCCTTACCTACTACCACCTTACGACCAACCTTAATATCTTCAGCACTAATATGGTCTACAATACGGTTAGCAAGACTTAACTTCTTGTTAGTCTTATAACGACCAACTTTACCCATACTATAATGTTGATGATTAAAGAAACGGTCGTTAATATATGACATAGTGTTAGATGGACTAGGAATTTCACCAGGACGAGTACGACGACTAAATTCAATCAAAGCGTCTTCTTGAGTGATTTGAGTTTCCTTATCCAAAGTATTAACAATAAATGGGTGATTGCCAAAAATTTCCAACAATTGCTCATTGGTGTAACCAAAACATTTAAGTAGTACACCTAGTGACATCTTATATTTACGTTCAACAGTTACGCGCAAACTATCACCAGTAACTTGCTCAGTAGTAACCCACATACCGTGAGATGGAGCAATTGAACCAGTGTAGTCCATTTTACCATACTTATTCATTTCACCATCAAATACAATACCAGGTGATTTGATTAGTTGGTTAAGAATTACCCTTTCAACACCATTGCATAGGAATCCACCATCTTCCGACATATAAGGAATATCGCCTAGGAATACTTCTTGCTCCATAACTTGTCCAGTTTCCTTAACAAGCAAGCGAACTTTTACCTTTAATGCAACAGTGTAACTTGATTGACGGCGCTTACATTCCGCCCATGAGTATTTTGGTGTAAAGTCGATTGAATAGTCCAAAAAAGACAACTCAGCCTTGTTTGAGTAGTCTATAATAGGATTAAATTCGTTCAACACTTCCCAAATACCCTCTTTTAGAAATGCTTGAAAAGATGTCTTTTGAACATCTAGCAAGTATGACATTTCATAAGGAACTCTTGTTTTTCCAAATGTTTGTCTTTTGGCCTTATTGCCATAGTTTACCATCTTGATGTTGAGTGTGTTAGAATTCATTCATAACTCCTTAAAATTTATTATTCAGTTGCCATTTATCCCTTAAAAATTTTGGTAGTTTACTTCCAAAAGTGCACCAACCTCCATTTTGAGATAATTATTCATGCTATTCAACTATAACACAATTTGCTAGGTGTGTCAAGAGATTTTTTAAAATTTTTTAGGAATTTACTAATTTAGTATTGTATATTATTATATATAATACTTTTTATTAACATTTTACCATATATTTAAACCCTTAAAAACGCAAAAAGAGAGCATTATACCCTCTTTTTTAAAATTTCACACCTCTAAAATCTTCCCTTACACTCTTTTCGGCTTGTTTTTCTCTATTTAACCGTTCCACATATTGAGTTCTTAATCTTTTAATTAATTTTTGAGCCATTTTCTCATTTTCACCACAATTAATTAGAAGTGTCCCATCTATTCTTCTTGAGTCAATTATAATCTCCTCATTGTGAGCAAACACGTCAAAATAACATTTATCATATGTTATATAATTTTCGACAAAATATTGCGCCTTGTCGTTATTTTCAAATTTAATACAATATGTGGGTGTTGTCTTTAGTTTGGAAGTTTCAATATGAACCAAATTCACTTCCTTTCCATGAAAGTAATAAATTCCTTTAGTGTAATCCTTTAATCCTAAATTAACATAACTTGCCTGCTTTGGATTTAACATAACTCTCTCCTAATATTTAACCATATTATATCACAACGTTGAAATTTGTCAACAAGTAATTATGTTTTTATTATTAAAAAAGATGGCTGTTACACCATCTCTTTATTATGTAGTTTTATGTATTAGCAGCAACCGTCTTTGCGTCCGCCACAACCACAGCCACATAAAATCAATAAGATTAAGATTATGAAGCAAGGGTCACAGTTGCAACCGCAATTGCAAAGGATTAAAAGTAATACAATTATCCAGCAACAATCAAATCCGCTACCGCCATTGCATTTATCGTAATCGTCATGACCTCCACAGCCACAACCACCAAACATTTTGTTAAACATAAATATTTCTCCTTTTGTTTATTTAAGTTGTTTTGTCTTAAAAATTTGTTTTTGCGCAAAAATAATTTTTAATCTACTGGGAATTAGTTTGAAATATGTTTTTTAATTTTGTAATCGTTTGTTTATATGTAATTTATCTTTGGTATTTTTCTAATTCCTTTGTATACTCCATAGTATGTAAAAACCTAAAAATTGTGTTACTTTTATATAAAATAGAACAAAAAAACTTCCATTTATAAAGTGGAAGTTTACTATACTATTTATTTAATTTCCGCTGTAAAACCAATATTGCAACGCTTATACATATTTTTTTTATTACTATTAGGTTTAGTATCAAAAGCATCTAGCAATACATTATCAATACATTCACTAATATCATCTAAAACACGTTGTTTTTTAGCAAGTTGTTCATTGCGAACTTTAACCATATCATTATATTTTAACAAAACAGTTTTGGCAAAGGATTTTAATTCTTCTGCATCACATTCATCTCCTCTCATCTTGTTTTTAACAATTAGAGATGTGCTATACTTTAACATATCTTTTAAATGTTTTTTACTGTAATCAACATCTAGATTGTTAATAACTATTGCAATGAAATCAACATCATCTATCATTCCACTATTATCAATACTAATTGGAAAATCTCTAAAAAGTATATCATTTGATGAGTGGTGTTGGATATAATTTAGTACAATATCTTTATCACTTAATAAACATTTATCAAATTCATTAAAATTAACATTAGGTTTAATAATTTCTTTTAAAGCAATTTCTTTATCCACTATCATAGTTCCTACTCCTTCCCCTATTTACTTATTAATATAATTATATATCAAAGTATCGTCATTGTCAATATCTATTAAAAAATAAGTGCTAACCTTAAGATTAACACTTTTAAATATTTATTTTTTCTTTTCCCTATGATACCATTTAAATTGCGGAAGATTATTAATCATTGTTTTTATCCCAGTATAAGGACATAAAATCATAATAGTATCATACATTTTTTTTGTAAGGTCTACATCTAATTGATTATTTACTATCATAAAAGATAAATAACTATCGCCTCTCGCGTAAGGGGTGGCTTTAACTTCGGTTATATCTTCCCAATTTATAAAAAGCAATTCTTTTTTTAATCTTTTTACTCTTATTCCTTTATTTGAAAAGAAAACTTTATATAAAATTTTCGCTTCAAAGAAAACCGCATAAGTGTTTAGTAACAACATAACTATTGCAAATACTAACACTATCCAGTAAAAACTTTCTTTTACAACCAAGACTATGCTAGTAACAGCAAAAACAAAACAAAGAATTTCCATAAAAAGAGAGATACCTACTTTTAGTTGATGTTTCCAAAATCCAATTTCCATAACTACTCCTATTTATATAAAATTATCTATTTAGTTTTTCACGAATTAACGCTTTTAGTTCAGTTACGCCTTGATTATGTTTTGCTTGAATTTTGCAAGTAGTGTAGCTAAAGTCCTCAAGCACGCTAAGTTCCATTTTGTTTAACAAATCACATTTATTGTATACAAGTATGCAATTGTCCTTACTTACTTTTTGTTTTTGAAGTTCTTGTTCCACCACTTTTAGTTGCTCGTACTTGCTTTTGTCGCTAGCGTCTAGTATAATCAAACATAAATCCGCGTCACGCACTTCTTCAAGGGTGGCGGAAAACGCATTCATAAGTTCGTGTGGAAGATTAGATACAAATCCAACCGTGTCACACAAAACATAACTCGTCCCCTCGTCCCACACACGTTTTGTAAGCACATCAAGGGTAGCAAACAACCTATTATCCGCATAAGTATCCGCCTTAGTAATAGTATTCATTAGCGTAGATTTACCGGCATTACTATAACCCACTAGTGACACCATAAATTCGCGGTTCTTACGTTGCTTACGTGTAAGTTGACGCTTTTCGTTAACTATTTTTAATTCTTTTTCTTTCTTTTGGATATTTTCTTGGATTTTACGCTTGTCAAGTTCCAACTTTGTTTCACCTGGACCACGCATACCCACTCCGCCACCAAAACGACCAGCAGTACCCGAAATACCACTAAGACGAGGCAAAGTATATTTAAGTTGCGCAAGTTCTACTTGAAGTTTGCCTTCGTTAGATTTAGCGCGTCCTGCAAAAATATCTAGTATTAGCATTGTGCGGTCAATTACTTTTACGCCCAACTCAGTTTGTAGATTGCGTAGTTGCGAACCAGTAAGCGACACATCAAAAATCACTACATCAACATCTAACTCTTGAACTTTGTATGCAATCTCTTCCACCTTACCCACACCAATATATGAATGTGGATTAATCTCTCGAAGCGTTACATACTCACTACCCACAAAATCAAGCATTGCCGACCTAATCAATTCTTTCATTTCCGCCAACTCATGTTTTTCGTCTTGTGTGGAAAAATACACCAAAAACGCTTTTTCAATTTTTTCATCAATTAAATTATATGTCATATGTCCTCCTAAAAAATTTTATTTGGACGAAATTAATGGTCGTCCTAGCCCGTTATCTAGCAACTATCATCTCTCCACCTCCAAGTTTTCTTTAATTATACGCTAGTTTATAAAAAATGTCAACATTGCTGTTAACATTCTTATATTTAAATTTAATATAAATGACTTGGATAAACGCCTTGTTGTTTCATATTAATAATTGCTTGTTTAAAGTTTTCAAGGTCTTCCTTATATGTAATGCCATACCACTTAGCACAAGTAGTTTTTACAATCAAATCAATTTCCCTATCTTGAAGCATACAGTCTACTTCCATAGGTAGCAAAAATTCGCTTTTTAATAATACATCTTTAGGTTGAGCAAAAAACTTATCAAAATCCTTAACAATCCTACCCATAAGTTTACGTGTAAATCCAAACATAGTCATTGAAACTAATGTATTTTTATCAATTTCACGCCATGAGTTTTGACCTAGCGGAGTTGCCATCACTTTACCGTCACGTAGTTCAACTTCGCTTTCAACCAACTCGCTAGCATGTTCGCCATTAAGTGTAAATATTCCGCGCTTAACCGCACCTTTATCACTTAATGTATTTTTAACTTGAAAACCCGCACTTATAAACTGGTTATCCCCATTAGAAGATTTTAAAAAGTCCGCAATAAGTTTAAACGACTCATACCCATAAAAATCGTCAGCATTAATAACCGCAAACTTATCAGCAACCACATCTTTGCAACAATAAAGTGCATGCGCTGTACCCCAAGGTTTAACCCTTTCGGGCATACTAAACCCTTTTGGAACTATATCCATTTCTTGAAAAACATATTTAATTGGCACAATTTTGCTTAAGCGCTTACCAACAGTGTCATTAAAATATTCATAATTTTCTTTTTTAATAATTAGCACTACTCTATCAAACCCCGCCCTAACCGCGTCAAATATAGAATAATCCAAAATAAAATTATTATCCCCGTCAATTGGTTCAATTTGTTTAAGTCCACCAAAGCGACTTCCCATGCCAGCCGCCATAACTACTAAATCCATCATAACAATCCTCCTTAAATACCTACTTTAATTATATTGATATAATACAATATTGTCAAACATAATCGTTATTTTTTTGTTATATCTATTATTAAATGCAACTCTTATTTAACAATAACCAAAAAAGGTCTATCAATAGATAAACCTTTTACAATCATATTAATTATCCTTGGATTGAACCAACAGTACGTGGGAAAATTTCAACATCACGAATATTTGCAATACCTGTTAAATACATAACAAGACGTTCAAAACCTAATCCATAACCAGAGTGCACATTTGTTCCGTAACGTCTAGTATCCAAGTACCATGAATAATCTTGTTCATTTAGTCCTAGTTCTTTCATGCGAGTAGTAAGTTTGTCAAGGCGTTCTTCACGTTGACTACCACCAATAAGTTCGCCAATACCAGGAACTAATAGGTCAACAGCCGCAACTGTTTTGCCATCATCATTTTGACGCATATAGAAAGCCTTAATATCCTTTGGATAGTTCTTTAAGAATACTGGTTTTTTATACACTTCCTCAGTGATGTAGCGTTCGTGCTCACTTTGAAGGTCTATACCCCATTTAACTGGGAAAGTAAAACGGTCCTTAACCTTTTCAAGTATACTAATTGCTTCAGTATAATCAAGACGAACAAAGTCGTTACTTACAATGTTATTTAATCTTTCAATTAAACCAGTATCAACAAACTTGTTTAAGAATTCAAGTTCGTCCTTACATTCAGTCATAACATAAGAAATTACATACTTAATCATTTCTTCTTCGTTATCCATAAGTTCGTTTATGTCGCAGAAACAAATTTCAGGTTCCATCATCCAAAATTCTGCAGCATGGCGAACAGTATTTGAATTTTCCGCACGGAATGTTGGTCCAAAAGTATAAGTTTTACCAAATGCGTGAGTAATTGTTTCTTCATGCAATTGACCAGATACCGTTAATGATACCTTTTTACCAAAGAAATCCTTATCATAATCCACTTTACCACTACTTGCAACACGGTCTAGGTCAAGCGTGGTTACTTGGAACATTTCACCAGCACCTTCACAGTCGTTAGCAGTGATAATTGGCGTATGAACATATACAAAGTTACGTTCGTTAAAGAATTTGTGAATAGCAAACGCACTGACTGAGCGAATACGGAACACTGCATTAAACAAGTTGCCACGAGGACGAATTGTTGGTATTGTACGTAGAAATTCTACAGTGTGGCGCTTTTTTTGTAATGGGTAATCACTAGCACATTCGCCAAGAACTGTAACGTTAACTGCATTTAATTCAAAAGGTTGTTGAGCATTAGGTGTTACAACAACTGTACCCTCAACCATAAATGAAGAACCAACGTTTTGTTTAACAATTTCATCATAATTACTTACCTTGTCACGTTCCACTACTACTTGAACACTTTTAAATGCACCATCATTAAGTTCGATAAATGCAATATTTTTAGAGTCACGTACAGTACGTGCCCAGCCACAAACAGTAATCACTTGACCATCATATTTGCTATATATCTTGTGTAAATCTCTAATTTCTATTCTTTTCATAATTGCTCCTTAAAATTAATTGTAAAGGGCGAAAGTTTATTTAATAAATTCGCCCTATAAAATTCGAATATTTATTTAACTAATGGGAAGAAAATCGTATCTCTTAAGGTTTGTTGGTCGGTCAAGATTGCCACAATACGGTCAATACCAAATCCCAAACCAGAAATTGGTGGCATACCATGTTCCATGGCAAGTAGGAAATCTTCGTCCACACCAAAACTTTCGTCATCACCATTTGCACGGTTGCGTGCTTGTTCTTCAAACGCCTCACGTTGAACTAGTGGGTCAACAAGTTCGGAATATGCTTTGTCAAGTTCCACCCCGTTTGCAACAAATTGGAACATATCAATAATGCGAGGGTCTTTGTCGTTACGACGAGCAAGAGGAACTAAACAAGCAGGATAATTGTACACAATACAAGGTTGAATTAATTTATCACGAAGTACTCGTTTAAACAATAAGTCAATTGTAGCAGGAAGTGACTTGGCACCTTCCAATTCACCATCATCAACAAGGTTTTTGCTTAATATAACTTTCTTCAATTCGTCAACATCTTCAAAATCAAGAATGTTTGAACCAATAATCTTTGAAAGTTCAGCACAATAATCAATGCGTTCAATATTTTCAAAGTCAAGTTCAATTCCTTGATAATTAACCTTTAAACTACCAGTAATGTGTTTAACCATGCCTTGGAATAGTTCGGTTGAAAATTTGATATTATCTTCAAAATTCCAGTAAGCAGCATACCATTCAATAACAGTAAATTCTTGTAGGTGTGATGGATCCATACCCTCATTACGGAAGTTTTTGCCAATTTCATACACACGGTCAAAACCACAAGCAATAATTTCCTTTAACGCAAGTTCTGGTGCAATACGAAGATAAAAGTCCTTATCCAAAGCATTATGCTTAGTAATAAAAGGTTTAGCAGCAGCGCCACTGGCAACACCTTGAAGTATAGGAGTTTCAACTTCCACAAATCCATGTTTATCCATAAAGTCACGAATAAACTTAACTGCCTTAATACGATTTTTAAGTGTTTCACGAGTTTTTTCGTTAGCAATGCAATCTAAATAACGTTGACGATATCTAATATCGTCATCTTTAACACCATGGAATTTTTCAGGTAATGGACGAAGTGTTTTAGATAAAATTGTAAAGTCAAAACATCTAACAGTTAGTTCACCAACTTTGGTATGGCAAATTTCACCTTCAACACCAACAAAGTCACCGATATCAAGATATTTTTTGATTTCGGCAAACTTTTCTTCACCCATATTATTAAGTGTAACTTCAAGTTGAATTTTAGCATACACATCAAATAGGTCTAAGAACATTAGTTTACCAAAACCTCTACGACCAGTTACACGACCGCAAACACGACATTTGTCACCATCATTAAGTGAACGCGCTTCCAATATGGTATGAGTGCGATTAAAACTATCCTTATATGGGATTAAACCGTTTTCCTTCATTGATAAGATTTTTTCACGTCTAGCATTAACTTCATCTGCTTCACGTTGTACGTCTACATTTTCAATATTTTCCATAAATTTTTCCTTTTTTAATTATTATGTTTCCATTTTAAAACCTTTTTTTGATTTTGTCAATGGTATTTTAGATATAAATTAAAATTATATGATTAAAATTGACCTAATGTTAATAACTATCACTAAAACATTAAGCAAAATGCAAAATAAATACATGTATTAACGGTATTGTAATACTTTTTTTACAAAAAATTATAAAATATGCTAAATTTAGTTGACATAAAAGGGGTTGGTTTGCTATATTACTAGTATTGAAAGGAGTGTAATTATGGCAAGTAGAAAATCATCTCAAAAAGCATATTTTGGTTTAGATTGGATTATTAGTTTAATTTTGGCTATTATCCCATTCACCAACGTAATTTTTGGTATCGTAACCAGAGCTATGCGTGGAAATTGGTTAGGTTTGATTTTAAATATCATCTTATGCCCAGTTTTCTATATTATTGACCTTGTTACTATTATTGTTAACAAAGATTTAACAATCTTGGCGTAATTTAAAGGTTATCAAAATTTCCCACAAATCATTGTGGGATTTTTTATTATGTTACAATGCCCTTAATCACACTATTAATTGTATAATTTTAGTTAAAACACTAATAGAAATTTTTCATTAAAATAATAAGGGAAAAATATATTATTTAACATTAGATAATTTAAATACATTACAACAAATTGTAGACAATCATGACCCTATAAGTGTAGAGGAAAATACTATTGAAGATAATCATTTGGAACATTTAAAATAAATTACTATAAAAATCAATATAAATATTTAACTAATAAAAACTAAGGTTTAGTGCTTTAGATTTTTTATTTTAATTTAATCTTGACTAAAATGGGTTTAAGGTATATAATAAAGTTATGACAAAGCAAAATTATAATTTAATGATGAAACAACAATTATCTAATTTAAGTGGCAAACCTAAACTTTTGCTTCATGTTTGTTGTGCTCCATGCTCCTCTGCCGTAATTGAAAAATTGAAAGAATATTTTAATATTACACTATATTATTTTAATCCAAACACCTACCCCGAAAGCGAATACATTAAACGAAGTAAACAATTTGCCAAACTAACCAATCTCCCACTTATTGTGTGCAACTATAATCACGATGAATTTTTGAATAAAATTAAAGGTTTTGAACAATGTCGCGAAGGCGAAATCCGTTGTCAAAAATGTATTGCATTGCGCCTTGAAAAATCTTTTGAATATGCTTCAAACAACAACTTTGCTTATGTAACCACCACCTTATCCATTAGTCCTCACAAAGATTGCAATTTTATCAATGCTTGTGGTGAACAATTGCAAAAAGAGTATAATGCAACATATTTATATGGCGATTTTAAAAAAGAAAATGGTTATTTAACTAGCATTACTCTCAGCAAACAATTTGATTTATATCGACAAGATTATTGCGGTTGCGAATTCTCAATGTTAAAACCCAACTAATAAATTTTAACTAAAACTTAAAAAAAAGAGGTGACAAATCACACCTCATTTTTTTTACTTTGCTAATTGTTCATAATTACTTTCAATTAAAATTTGCGTTAAGTAAGATATTCGCTTACCCAAGAAATCTACAACATAATCATATTGCATTTTTACTTGATTTTCTGGAGATAAAATATACTTACTGTAAATAGAATTTTTATACCAATAGTTTGCATCTTTAATTGCAATTGACAATATTCTATTTTTGTAACTTACTAGACTATCGCAAACATCTTGCATATCATCTTTTACATCATTCCATTTTTGGCATAATAAATTAAAGTTATCTTGGTCTTTTATAAAGTAATCCAACATAGAACCATTTGTTAATAGGAAAGGACTTGTAACCAAACCTATTTCGGTATTTTGATAAGGTTTGTTTATCCATTTGCTAGACATGCTCCAGTCAAAATCCCATACTGGACCAAAGGTTAATTTACCAGTTTGAGTTTTACTCATGTACACACTACCCATGATGAATCTGTATTATGCATAAGTTGATTTACCAACCAAAATTCCATAAAACTATCAACATCAACAAGTTCAGCAAATGTCATAGGAGTATTGCTAAATGATACATTAACTGGGTTTCCTGTTTTTAGTGAAGTAAATGCAGCGTTAACATACTCTTTAATATAGTTGTACACAACATCTTGTTGACCGTTAGGAATATTTCTTTCATCATATTCTGGATATTTAATTTCACAAGGATAAAAACATGTATCAAAATTATCCACACCTTTAATTCCTTCACTTAAAGCATTTCTATCCATCTCAATTAAGAAAGGAAATGCTGTGTCATTAACTGAAATGTCAATTTCATCTCCGTTAATGTCAAGTGAAGCACCTGTTCTACCTTCTTTCTCATCAACTTGCTCTGTTAGCAAATACAATCCTTTATATTCACCATTAATTGTTAAAATTATGTGATGTGCCGAATTTCCATAAGATAGATTATCCATTTCGCTTGCCAAATTAAATGCTGTGTAATTTCGTATTGAAGATTGGTCAATATAATCAGCAAGCAATACCCAACTCTTATTTGATTTCATACCCAATACTTTGGTCTTTTTATTAAACTTTATTCTATAAGGTTTTTTATCAAATTTTCTAGTACTATTACCTCTAAGTCGTATACCAATATCCTTATCTTCCAAATTATGCTCTTCATTAGTACAATTAAACATGTTTAGTGTTGCACTTACATAGTCTTCTTTATTGTCTGGCAAAGTCCCATATTTAGTGGTTATTTCAATTACAGGTAAATCCCCATAAACTTCAGGGTCTAGTTCCCATGTAGCATGAACACTAATATCACTTTTGATATTTTCTAAAACTTCAACTTTTTCGCCATACTTATTTTCCCAACCAGTAAAAACATATCCATATTTGGTTGGTGACTTTAATGTGATTGTTTTACCACTCCAAACTATGGTGGCATTATCGCCATTAGTTCCACCGTATAAATTGTAGGTTATTTTATGTGTAAATGTAAATCCTACAAATATACCCACAGTTATAGCAAGGGCAAGAATGGCAAAATAAATTATTGTAATAATTTTTATTTTTTTCTTTTCCATTTTACTTTCTCCTTAGTATATAAATATAAGTATATCAAAGAAAATCTCAAAAGTCTAGTAAAATATACTCTTATTATGTATAATTTTGATTGCATAAATTACTAAATTTAGATAAAAATAAAAAAAATTAAAAATTTTTAAAAAAGTTTTAAAAAAGCGTTGACATTAAAATTTAGATGTGCTATTATAATAATGCGTTTGATGTATGGGGGTATAGCTCAGTTGGCTAGAGCACCTGCCTTGCAAGCAGGGGGTCTGCGGTTCGAATCCGCATATCTCCACCAACTTAAACGCCTTGATAGATTTAATTTATCAAGTCTTAATATAGGAGTGTAGCTCAGCAGGTTAGAGCACCACCCTGATAAGGTGTTTTAATCAACTAAGTTATGTCAATAGACAGATGTTAAAGTCGTTAAAACATAGATATAGGATTGTAGCTCAGCCGGTTAGAGCACCACCCTGATAAGGTGGGGGTCGGTGGTTC
>JAFUPL010000010.1 GCA_017481235.1 Clostridia bacterium
AAGCAGTAACAGTGCAACTAATTTTTCATCAAAAATAATATGGTATCAAGGCGAAGCGGGGACATTAAAGATAAATGCCAATGGTGAAACCTTATCCACTCAAACTATAGTAAAAGGGCAACTAGTAAATCAACCAGCAGACCCAACCGCCCCCGATGGTTATGAATTTGGTGGATGGTATTATGATGAAGGATATACCAAACCAGTAACATTCCCACTATATAGTCAAGGAGTGCCAATATATGCCAAAATAACAAAACCAGAACCAAACTTACCAAGTGATTGGTTGGCATGGGATAGTAGTAGCAACAGTTATTATGTAAGTAAAGGCACAAGCACATTGCCAGCAAACTTAGTAATACCAGAAACCCATAATGATGGCACCAATGGACTACACGACGTGACTTATATTGCAGATGGAACTTCGATATTTAATGGGGTATTTACACAGCAACCCACTCTAACAAGTGTAATTTTACCAGGCACACTTGAAAGTATAGGAAATCATGCATTCTATGGATGTACAGGATTAGTTAGTATTAATTTGAGCGAGTGTAATAGTTTGACTAGTATTGGCGAAAATGCTTTCGTTAAATGTGCAATAACTAATATAATAATCCCAGATAACGTAACCAGCATTGGAAGTGGCGCATTTTCAAGTTGTTCCAGTTTAACTAGCATCAAATTGCCAAGAGGTTTAACCACTATAAGTTCGAGATTATTTAATATGTGTGGACATCTAAGCAGTATTAATATACCAGAAGGTGTAACTACTATAGATACTGAAGCATTTAAATACTGTTCTGCTCTCACTAGCATAATAATCCCAAGCAGCGTTGTTAAGATTCGGGGTGGAGTCTTCCAAAGTTGTACTAATTTGCAATCAATAACCTTTGCTGATACAAGCACGTGGTATAGAGTAGATAATTTCAGTAATTGGAACAGCATGACAGGGGGAACACAAACTGATGTAAGTAATGCAACTCAAAATGCAACATGGCTTGTATCTACTACTGGATATTACGACTATTATTGGTACAAAAAATAATAAAGAGTAATAGTACATTAAAAGAGGTTGAAAATATTTCAACTTCTTTTTTATAATTAATCAAAATGTACTTGAAACTATATGTTATTTATGATATAATTACAAAGTTTTATAAAAAATTTAAGAAACTTTTGTAAAAGTTTAGGAAAAAGTGTTTTGTTGTGGTATTAAGTATTTAAGAAGATAAAACAAATTAAAAGGTGCAAATGATAAACAAAGGATTTAATCAAGCGTTCTTGGACGAGGTCCTACAAAAGAATGATATTGTGTCCGTTATTTCCAAGTATATTACATTGACGCGTCGTGGGCAAAACTATTGGGCTTGTTGTCCATTTCATATGGAAAAAACTCCGTCAATGTCAATTAAGGAAGACGGGCAGTTTTTTAAGTGCTTTGGTTGTGGCGAAGGAGGTAATGTAATTAACTTTATTCGCAAGATAGAAGATGTGGATTTTGTAAAGGCGGTTGAAATACTTGCTAAAAATGCGGGTATGAAGATGCCAGAATATGAAGATACTGAGGAAATGCGCAAGAAAAAGGAACACCGCGACCGCATTTTATCGGTACTTAAGGCAACTAGTGAATATTATATAAGCAATCTTAACAAGGTTGAAGCAAATACGCATATTGAATATATTCGAAAGCGCGGTCTTAGTGATGAAATGCTAACTAAATTTAAGATTGGTGCATCTATTGACTTTTACGGATTAATTAAGCACTTGCGCAGTCTTGGATTTAAGGATACGGAAATGATTGATAGCGGTGTTGCGTCACGTGGGGATAGTGGATTATTATATGACTTTTATGGTGGAAGATTGATATTTCCAATAATCAACGGCCTTGGTGAAGTTGTTGGATTTAGTGGACGTGATTTAAGCAATGACCCACAACGTGCAAAGTATAAAAATACTCCTCAAACACTTGTGTTTAACAAAAGTCAATTGATATATGGTTATCACTTTTTGCGAGAGTTAAAAAAGCAAAAAATGTTGGATACAATAGTGCTTGTTGAAGGGCAAATGGACGTAATTGCGTGTCACCAAGCGGGTGTAAATACTGCAATTGGTGTGATGGGTACGGCACTTACTACTAATCACGCAAGGGACTTAAGATATTTGTGTAATGATATTATAGTGTGTCTTGATGGCGATAAGGCGGGCGAAGGCGCAACCTACAAGGCGCTTGAAATATTAAAGCAAGCGGGCATGAATGTAAAAGTAGTTCGCTTAACCAAAGCAAAAGACCCAGATGAGTATATAAAAAAATTTGGGAAAGACGCATTTTTAGAAGAATTGTTTAATGCGGGCGACTATATGGAATTTATATTGCTAGATTTGGCAAAAAAGTATGATATAAACAATCGTGCAGATAGAAATAAATACATTAATGAAGCAATTGAATACTTATCAAGATTATCAACTGGTTATGAGCAAGAAATTTACTTACCAGTGTTAAAAGAAATTGTTAAAGTGCCAATTGAAACACTACGAAATTCATTAAGTGGGGCAAGAGAAGAATATTCCAAAGTTGATGATAAGGAAGACATTGAACTAAAATCAAATGCTTACGAGTCGATTGCAAAAATTTGCATTTTGGCTAGTTTGTTGTATGGAAAAACCACTCAAATTTTAAATTATGAGGATTTATTTGATGAAAATGATGAATATAGACAAGTTTTTACTTATATTTTGGACAAACTTAGCAATAATCAAGATATAAATGTGTCAACAATATATTCATGCTTTGATATTGAAAAAGATAGCGTGTGGGACAAAGTTATTAATTATCAATTTCCAAATGACGATGTGTTTTATAATTATTTAAAAGACTGCGAATACAGACTTAGAATTAACAAATTTAATAATGCTAAACAAAAAATTAAATCGCAATTAAGTATAACAATGAACATTGATGAAAAATATGAGTGTTTGGCA
Source organism: Clostridia bacterium (assembly GCA_017481235.1). Classification (GTDB taxonomy): domain Bacteria; phylum Bacillota; class Clostridia; order Christensenellales; family UBA1242; genus Onthoplasma. Next base: position 2,983 of record JAFUPL010000010.1, read on the forward strand.
AGATTGAAAATTTTAGATGACCAAATTGCAAAAATGAAAGAGGAAATGAAATGATACAAATAGATAATAGTGATTTTTTATATAAGACTTTGCAAAAGTTGGGTGTAGATGATAGCAATATCGAAAGTGAATACTTGACTTTTGCAACCAGCGGTATAACCAATATAAAAGATTTCAATAATGAACTACAATCAAGTTTGGGTATGGACTATTTGGGCGAGTTTGATGAAAGTGTATTTGAAGATGTAGTGGATTATTATAAGGATTTAAAGTCTAACAAAAGTCCCGCACAAAATAAGGTGTTAGGGTTGCTTAAGGACTATAAGACAAATCCTAAAGAAAGTATAAGAATTGATATAATAAACTCGCAATTAAAAGAAGTTTTGCTAATCGCATGCGCATATAAATTACGTCATGCAGATATTAATTTAAACGACTTGGTGCAAATTTGTAATTTAGGTTTAATAACCGCAGTGGACAAGTTTGACGCAAATGCAAAACTTTCGTTTGAAACATATTTAAATTATTGGATATTGCAAGCAATAAAAAAAGAATTTACACAAGGAGAAAATAATGGATAAAAATTTAAAAGAAATTGCAAGTTCACTTGCAGAAGCGTTACGTAAAAAAGGGCAAGATAGCATTAAAGAAGATGTATTATGCATGAAACTTGATGCATATAATTTAGATGCTGACCAAGTAGAGATTGTGAAAAACGAACTAGTGGCACTTGGTATTAAGGTTATTGATGAGATACCAGACGAACCGTTTGATGATAAGGAATTTGATGATATAGTAAGTCAAATTAATGTTAATGACCCAGTTAAGATGTATTTAAAGGATATTGGCAAACTTCCTTTGCTTACAGCGGAAGAAGAACGCGAACTTAGCAAAATATTGCAAGAAGGCGGGGAGCAAGCGGCATATGCACGTAACCGTCTTATTGAAAGTAACTTGCGCCTTGTGGTTAGTATTGCAAAGCGTTATCAAAACAAGTACAATATGCAATTTTTAGACCTTATTCAAGAAGGGAATTTAGGTCTTAGCCGTGCGGTAGAAAAGTTTGATTACACTAAGGGTTACAAATTTTCAACCTATGGTACATGGTGGATACGTCAAAGTATTACTAGGGCGATTTCTGACCAAGCACACACTATTCGTATACCAGTGCATATGGTTGAAACAATATCTCGTCAACGCCGTGCTGAGCGTGAACTTACTCAAGAGTTAGGTCGCGAACCAACCTTGGAAGAAATTGCTGAAAAACTTGGCACAACCGTTCAAAAGGTAGCAGAAATTCAACGTATCTCACAAGACCCTATTTCACTAGAAAGTAAAATTGGTCATGAAGAAGATAGTAAAGTGGGTGATTTAGTGGTTGATGAAACCGCCTTGTCACCACATGATGTTGCAATGCAAAATATGTTAAAGCAACAACTTATGAGTGTGCTTGAAACTCTTACTCCTCGTGAGCAAAAGGTTATACGTCTTCGTTATGGACTTGACGATTCACACCCTCGTACATTGGAAGAGGTAGGTCGCGAATTTAGTGTAACGCGTGAACGTATTCGTCAAATTGAGGCAAAAGCACTCCGCAAACTTCGTCAACCTTCAAAATTAAAGAAATTGTTGTCTGGTGATGACGATGACAGAGGTGATGGCAAAGGTGGTTATTGGGGACGACGTATTTAATTACCGATATACGCATATTAAGAATGTAAAAAGTTTAACACAAAAAGGATAATGTTATGAAAAATATTTTAAAAATTCAAGAACTAGAAAGACAAATTAGAAAATTAAAAGCAACCGCTGGAAATAGTCCTGAAAATGCAAAGTATGAGCAATTGAAAAAATCTCGTAAAGCGGTGCTAGATAGTATTAATAATTTGGAACATAATGCTGGTGTAATTGCTAAGCAATTTGAACAAATTACCTCACGATATGAGCAATTAAATGCTAAATCTGAAATTACCGCTAAGCAAAAACCTGAAAAAACAGGTATTAACAATATTGGCAATTTGGTTGAAGATGCAAATTATCTAACTAGTGAACTTGCAAAATTGGAACAAAAAATGCGCGAGTTAAACGAAAAGGCAAATCGCTTAGTAGGTGAATTTAACAGTGCTATGAGCGAGTTTATTGCCATGAAGGCAAAACAAGACCAAATCAAAAAGATTGTGGACCAAAAGAATGCGTCAATTTTACCTGAAATTTACGAAAAGGAAGCAGAGATTAAAAAATTGGAAGTAAGTGTGGACAAGCAAATGTATGAAAAATACAAAAGTTTGCGCAATGACAATATCTTCCCAGTATTTGTTCATTTAAGGGACAATCGTTGTGGAGCATGTCAAATGGTGCAATCACTTAACTTTATTCAAAAGTTAAAACAAGCGGGTATGCTTCCATGTGAAGAATGTAGACGTATCATTTTATGTGATGATTAATTGTAAAAAGCAAGTCAAGGTGTAATTATTTCAACATTACTTTCATATACATTTACAAAAGATTGTTTTATGTTTTGAAAGGAAATTGATGAACAAATTTAAGTTACTTATATTTGACTTGTTTTTTGTTGCTAGTAGTATTATTGGTGTGGGATTTGCAACTGGAAAGGAAAT